>JACDAB010000278.1 GCA_013695665.1 Geodermatophilaceae bacterium
CACCGTGTTCCGCAGCGCGGACGCCTCGACCACACCGGCCGCCGCGAGCACGGCGATGGCAAGGGCCAGATCGAATCCGCTGCCACGCTTGGGCAGCGTGGCCGGCGAGAGATTCACCGTGATCCGACGTTTCGGCCACTTCTGCGCGCTGTTGATGAGTGCCGCCCGGATCCGGTCACGGGCCTCCCGGACGGAGGCATCCGGGAGCCCGATCATCGTGAAGTTCGGGATGCCCTGCGACAGATCCGCCTCGATGTCGACAACATGTCCCTGCAGACCGACCAGCCCCACCGACGACGTGCGCGCCAACGGCATCAGAAGGCGCCTTCGAGGTGGCGGACCAACGCAGCGCCCGAGGGCTGGCGCAGCACGCTGATCACGTCGAAGCGCACCTCGGCCCAGCTGTCCTCGTTCGCCGCCAGCCAGCAGGCGGCCAGGTGCCGGATCCGCCGGGCCTTACGCCAGTTCACCGCCTGGCACGGATCCCCGAACGCGTCTGTCGAGCGGGTCTTCACCTCACAGATCATCAGCACCGCCCCGTCGGTGGCCACGATGTCCAACTCGCCTTCCGGGCAGCGCCAGTTGCGATCGAGCACCGTCCAGCCGGCCTGCAGCAGGTGGCGCGCCGCCACCCGTTCGCCGTACTGGCCGATCGCATCCTTAGCCCGCATTGCCTGCTCGCATGAGCCCAGATCTCCCATCAGTGGCCTGTTGGTGAGGATGACCGCGGTGAGGGCCGGGTGGTGGCCCAGCCGCTGACCTGTGGACACCACGCCACAGGTGTGGACAGCGGGCCTCTACGGTGGGCATTGCGTCGTACCGCTATGGGAGGGGGCACCGCCATGGTGGCCGACACGCCGACGATCCTGGCGACCAGCATCGGTTTCCGCTCACGTGGGCGGAACATGTTCGACTGGCTGCCCGGGCCGATCTTCGACCTTGCCATCGAGCTCGCCGGGCGGCCGGCGCGGCCGAAGATCTGCTTCGTGGGGACGGCCACCGGCGACGCCATCACCCACCTCAGTGGCATCTACGGCGCGTTCGCGGGCACCGGCGTAGAGCTGTCACACCTCAGCCTGTTCTCGATGCCGAACGTCGCCGACCCGCACCGGCACCTCCTGGAGCAGGACGTCATCTGGGTCGGCGGTGGCAGCGTGGCCAATCTGCTCGCGGTCTGGCGGGTGCACGGCATCGACGAGATCATGCGTGAGTGCTGGGAGGCCGGGGTCGTCCTCGGCGGCGTCTCGGCCGGCTCACTGTGCTGGCACGTCGGCGGCACGACCGACTCCTTCGGACCCGAGCTGCGCGCGGTCACGAACGGGCTGGGGCTGCTGCCTTGGTCCAACGGCGTCCACTACGACAGCGAGGCGCTGCGCCGCCCGCTCTACCACCGGCTGATCGCCGAGTCCGCCTTGCCCCAGGGCTATGCGACCGACGACGGGGTAGGACTGGTGTATCGGGGCACCGACCTCGTCGAGGCGGTGGCCGACCGGCCGGACGCCGCGGCGTACCACGTCGGGCTCGGTCCGGACGGGACTGCGGTGGAGACCCGCATCGAGCCCCGCCGACTTCGCGACTAGCTCAGCTGTTCGGCAGCTCCAGGTCAGGCTTGTCCAGCTCTTCCACGTTGACGTCCTTGAACGTGACCACGCGGACGTTCTTGACGAAGCGGGCCGGCCGGTACATGTCCCACACCCACGCGTCGCTCATCCGCAGTTCGAAGTACACCTCACCGTCGGGGTTGCGCACCTGGAGGTCGACGGAGTTCGTGAGGTAGAAGCGCCGTTCGGTCTCCACCACGAAGGAGAACTGGCGAACGATGTCCTTGTACTCGCGATAGAGCTGCAACTCCATCTCGGTCTCGTACTTCTCCAGATCCTCGGAACTCATCGGTCGGCCTCCTCGGCGTCGGCCGCCAGGCTCATGTCCTCGTCCCCAGTCACGCAGGCATTGTCCCCCACGGTGTCTCCCACTGCGACCAATCTGCGGGTCCCGGACGTCCGGCGGGCGATGTTGACGTAGCTGAACCGGTGCTCTGCGCACGGGCCGTGGGTGTCCAGGGCCGCGGAATGGCCGTCGGTCACGTAACCCTTGTGCGCGGCGAAGTCGTAGGCCGGGTAGGTGTCGTGCAGGCCGGTCATGATGCGGTCCCTGGTCACCTTGGCCAGAACCGACGCGGCTGCGATGCATGCCGCCACCTGATCGCCCTTCCAGACCGCGAGTCCCGGCACCCCCAGGCCGGCCACCGGGAAGCCGTCGGTCAGAGCGTACGCCGGGGCCGGGCTCAGGCACGCCAGCGCCCGCCGCAGTCCTTGGACGTTGCAGACGTGCAGCCCGCGACGGTCGATGTCCTGCGCAGGTACGACGATGACCGCCCACGTCACCGCGCGGCGCACCACCTCGGCGTACACACGGTCCCTTGCCGGCGGCGTGAGCAGCTTGGAGTCGGCCAGTTCGGGGACCTGACCTCGTGGACCGTCCGGCAGCACGCAGGCGGCCGTCACCAGGGGGCCGGCGCAGGCGCCGCGGCCTGCCTCGTCGGCTCCGGCAACGACGGCGAAACCTTGGCGCCGCAGGGTGCCCTCCAGCGCCCACAGGCCGGCGTCCCGGCGTACCTGCGCCCGCCGCCGGGGGACGATCACGCCCCACCACCGACGGCGGCCATGGTCGAGCGGCGTACGACGGGACTGCGGGGAGCCGGGCTCATGACACCGACCAGCCTAGGACGATGAGGTGGCAGACCAGCGCACCAGCCCGCCGTCGACGCAGTCTCCCTGGAGGAGCTGGGTCCAGACGGCTGGGTCCTGAAACGGTGCCACCGTGAGGCCGTGGGAGACGATCTCGGCCAGCGAATACCAGGACGGGCTGCCGTGGGTGGCGACCTCCTCCTCGGTCAGCGCGACGGCGCCCGGCTCGGGCAGCACCCCGACGCGCGCGAGGTGAACCACCTGCCGGCTCCAGTGCCACGCACCCAGCCAGCGGAACACCACCTCACCGGTCCAGCACGCCGACCCGACCAGGGTGTCCGGCACGGTGTACCCGGTCTCCTCGCGGGTCTCCCGGATGGCAGCGCCGCGCATGGTCTCTCCCGGCTCGACACCGCCCCCGGGCAGGTCCCACCACGAGACGCCGCCGTCGGTGACAGGCACGAGCAGGATCCGCTCAGCGGGATCGACGACGAGCAGTCTGGCCGACAGCCGCCATGGCCGAGGTGGCCCGTCCAGGCTCACCTGCGGCGGCGGCGCCAGGCGACCAGCGGAACGGCACCGACCAGACCCAAGGTGTGGGGCGCGAGGACCGCCGCCGCACCCGAGGCCAATGGCCGAGCCTGGATGTCCGGCGCCTCCAACCAGTCCAGCCGGCTGATCGGCCACACGATCACCGAAGCCTTGCCGATCACATTGTCGACCGGGATCGTCCCCAGGTCACCGTCGTCGACATGGGAGCGGGAATCCGCCGACCCGGCCCGGTTGTCCCCCATGACCCACAGCCGGCCTTCAGGCACCGCCACGGGTCCGAAGGGCCGCGCCTCTATCGGCGAATCGAAGGAGATGTATGGCTCGGTGAGCGGCTGGCCGTCAACAGTGACCCGGCCCTCGGCGTCGCAGCACTCGACGGTCTGCCCACCCGTGGCCACCACTCGCTTGACGAAGTCCTTCTCGTCCGGAGGGGCGGTACCGATGGCGCGACCGAGGCCCAGTAGCAGCGATTGGACGACATTCCCGGGCTCGGCGACCTGGAATTCAGGCGCCCACGACGACGGCCCGCGGAACACCACGACGTCACCCGGCTCCGGGTCGCCGAAGTAGTAGGGGACCTTGTTGACCAGGACCCGGTCTCCGGGGCAGCCGGGGCAGCCGTGCAGCGTCGGCTCCATCGATCCGGAGGGGATGAAGAACGCCTGCACCAGGAACGCCTTGATGAGCAGTGCCAGCACGAAGGCCACCACGAGCAGGATCGGGAGTTCCTTGAGCAACGAGCCCTTGCTCTTGGCCGCCGGCTCTTTGCGGCGTCGCCAGGACCGGGAACCCCCGCGGGCGGCGCCGTCGCCGGTGCGGCCGTCGGAGGGCTCCGCCGACTGCTCCGAGGCTTGATCGGTGGTCATCCAGGCCAGCCTAACCGCGTTGGCCGCGATGAGTCGTAACGCTCAGCGATTGACGTTCTCGCGCTTTTCCTTGATCTTGGCGGCCTTACCGCGCAGATCGCGCAGGTAGTACAACTTGGCGCGGCGTACGTCGCCGCGGGTGACGATCTCGATCCGGTCCACCACAGGTGTGTGGACGGGGAAGGTCCGCTCAACCCCGATACCGAAGCTCACCTTGCGCACGGTGAAGGTCTCGCGTACGCCGGCTCCCTGCCGCCGGATGACGACGCCCTGGAAGACCTGGATGCGGGAACGGGTGCCTTCGATGACCCGCACGTGCACCTTGAGGGTGTCACCGGGCCGGAAGTTCGGGATGTCGTCGCGTAGCGACTCGTCGTCCAGAGCATCCAGGATGTTCATCTCGGCGTCGCTTCCTCTGTGGCCGTCGGGGCTGTGGTCCGGCGTGGGCGCACGAGGCTCCGGCACGGCGCGGGGATGTCGGTCGCACGGGGCCAACTGCACCGGAAATCCGCAGCAAGCCCCGCAGGCAACCTGCCTACTGTGCCATAGGGGGCGGGGCACCGCGAAACCCGACCTCGCGCAGCACGCCGACGTCGGTGTCCTCGAGCCCGGACACGAGGAGTCCCGGGAGCAGATCGGGGCGACGCTGTGCGGTCCGCCGCAGGGCCTGATCGCGGCGCCACCGGGAGATCGCTGCATGGTTTCCCGAGAGCAGGACGGCAGGGACCGCACGTCCCCGCCACACCTCGGGTCGGGTGTAGGCCGGGCCTTCGAGCAGCCCGTCGACAAAGGAGTCCTCGACCACTGATGCACTGTTTCCCACGACTCCGGGCCGCAGCCGGGTCACGGCCTCAATGATGACGAGGACGGCAGCCTCGCCGCCGGCCAGCACGTAGTCACCGAGGGACACTTCCCGCACGGTCAGCCGTTCCGCCGACTCCTCGACGACCCGCTGATCGATTCCCTCGTACCGACCGCAGGCGAAGACGAGGTGGCTGTGGCCGGCAAGCTCGGCAGCCATCGCCTGCGTGAACCGTTCGCCCGATGGGGTCGGCACGATCAACGTCGCGCCGTCCGGAGCGACCTCGCGCAGTGCCGCGTCCCATGGCTCCGGGCGCATCACCATGCCCGGCCCCCCGCCGTACGGCGCGTCATCCACGCTGCGGTGGACATCGGTGGCCCAGCCCCGAAGGTCGTGTACACCGAGGCTCAGCAGGCCGGAGTCGGCAGCCTTCCCCAGCAGCGACTGCCGCAGCGGCGCCAGGTACGCCGGGAAGATCGTGATGACGTCGATGCGCAGGGTGCCGGTCACAGGTCGAGCAGGCCGTCGGGTGGCCGCACCTCGACGTACCCGCCCCTGACGTTGACGGTCGGGACCATGTCGCTGCGAAACGGGACGAAGAGTTCGCTGCCGGCGTTCCGCTTGATCGCCAGCAGGTCACCGGCCGGGCCGTGGACAACCTCGGACACGACGCCGAGTGCCGTCCCATCGGCCAGGCGGGCCTGCAGACCGACGAGCTGATGATCGTAGAACTCGTCCGCGTCGGTGATCGGGGGGAGCTGAGCGGCGTCCACGAGCAACAGCGTGTCGCGAAGCGCCTCGGCTGATACGCGGTCGTCGACCCCGTCGAGGGCGAGGATCCACCGACCGCCGTGCACAAAGGATCGCGCAATCCTCAACGGGCCACGTTCGGTCGGTTCGGTGCGGAGTTCGACGCCGGGGGCAAACCGGTCGCCGGGGTCGTCGGTGCGGACCTCGACGGTCAGCTCGCCCTGCACGCCATGGGGACGTCCGATCCGGGCCACCACCAGCAGGTGCGGCTCCACATGGGGTGTCCCTGTCGACACGTCCTAGGCGTCGGTGTCGACGACGTCAACGCGCAGGCCGCGGCCGCCGACACCGGTCATGACCTGCCGGAGTGCCTTGGCGGTGCGCCCACCACGGCCGATCACCTTGCCGAGGTCATCCGGATGAACGCGGACCTCCAGGACGCGCCCGCGCCGGCCGGTGACGAGATCGACCTGAACGTCGTCGGGGTTGTCGACGATGCCGCGGACGAGATGTTCCAGTGCCGCTTCCAGCACTAGGCGTCCTTGTCGGGCGAGCCGGTGTCAGCAGAATCGGATGAGCTGGCCGTCTCCGGCCCGGCCTCGGCGGTGTCGGGCGCTGCCTTGTCGGCGTCAGGCGCGACTTCGGCGGTGTCAGGCACGACTTCGGCGGTGTCAGGCACGACCTCGGCGGTTTCCGGCGCTGCCTTCGAGGTGTCGGGAGCCGTCTCGGTCGGGGTCTCGGAGGCGGCGGCACTGTCCGATACGGCGGCGCTGTCCGGCTCCGCTGCTGCCGCCGGGCTGTCCGCCTTCGCCGCCTTGGGCGGGGACTTGCGCTTCGGGGTCGTCGCACCGTCAGCCGGTTCGCCCGAGGACTCCAGCGAAGCAGCCTGGAAGGCCAGCTTCTTGTCTGCCTTGGGCTCCTTGACCTTCATGGGCGGAGGTGCGGGCTCGCCCTTGAACTTCTGCCAGTCACCGGTCACCCGGAGGATGGCGGCGACCGCCTCGGTCGGCTGGGCACCGACGCCGAGCCAGTACTGCGCACGCTCGGAGTCCACCTCGATGAAGGAGGGGTCCTCCTTCGGGTGGTACTTGCCGATCATCTCGATTGATCGGCCGTCGCGCTTCGTGCGCGCGTCGGCGACGACGATCCGGTAGTACGGCGCGCGAATCTTGCCCAGGCGCATGAGCTTGATCTTGGTTGCCACAGTCTGCAGGTACTCCCAGTTCTCGGACACGGGTGAGGTCATGGTTCCGCGTGGGGTTACGGACTCAGAGCCTCGGCTGGACCGGAGGTCTGCGCGGTGAGAGGCCGCGCGGAGCCGGTTCGTCTGGCCATTGTGCCAGACCCGGCGGCCGGGTCCACGCGCCAGCAGCCCGGCACGACCCGCAGGACCATGATCGTGAGGCCAGAATGGACGGAAACCGCTCAATCTGGCCTCACGATCATGGTCGGTCTCCCCGTACGCCGCTCCGAGCCCAGTCCGCCGGCAGCGCGGGGACCGGCCAGGACGGGTCTGGCTGGAATGCGGTCCAGGTGTGGTCGAACGGCGGCTCGCCCCGGCGGGACATGGCCATCAGCCGCTCCCCCTCGGCCCGGATGGCCCTCGCCTCAACGGCAGTCCAGAAGCCGGGCATCCCGGTCGTCACGGCGAACTCGTCCTCGTCCTTCCATCGCGGCAGGCCGTCGGCGGGAACCCAGACGTCGAGCACGTGGTCGACGGTGTCGATACAGGGCAGGCTGCCTCCCTCCCCCCACCGGTGGACATCCTCGAGGTTGCCGTACCAACCCAGGAACCGGGCCCCGGCGGCCCAGAACAGCCAGACCGAGTACGGCTGACCCCGCGGGACCAGCTTGAGAATCCCGGTACCACGCCACAGCCGTGGTACGGCGACGCGTGGCAGGCTGAACCGTTCGTGCAACGGCGCTTCGCGCATGTCGCGCCCGTCGGTCAACGGGGACCACACCACTGGCGTGCCCGGAGCCAACCACAGCACGAGCCACTCGGGTCCGTCCTCGACGACTGTCATCGGTCGGATCTCGCGAATGACCGAGCCGCGCCAGTAGCGGTACAGCACCTGGTCCCCGGGTGCCCAGCGGTCAGTAGGAACGGCCGACCACGGCGATCAGGTCGGATTCGTCCTCGGACTCCGGTATTCCGCCGTCGGCGCGGATCAGGCAGCGCACTGAGACAGCCTGCGTGGCGAGCACCGACTCCCCTTCCACGCCGAGGGTCGCCCAGGGAATGCGCGCCCAGCCGGTGGCTGCCGCCGCGGCTGCGTCCTCCACTGTGGACACATCCGCCGTGGCTCCTTCCCGACGGGCCAGCGCCTCGTCGTACAGCGCCTGCTGGTCCTCGGTGAGCGCGGCGGCGACGTCACGCGCCACCTCGGCAAGCGTGAGGGCCGCCTTGATGCCGGGGATCCGTCGTACGACGGTGACCGTGCCCTCGGCCAGGTCGCGCGGCCCGACCTCCACACGCACCGGCACGCCCTTCAGCTCCCAGTCGACCGCACGCCGCCCGAAGGGGGTGTCGACGCGGTCATCGACCTCGACCCGGATGCCTGAGGTGCGCAGCTCGTCGAGGAGGCGGTCCACCGCCTCGTGTACGCCGTCGCCGTCCTTGACGACGGTGATCACCACCTGGATCGAGGCGAGCGCGGGCGGCACCCGAAGCCCGGCGTCGTCGCCGTGACACATGATCAAGCCGCCGACCATGCGCGTGGACACGCCCCACGAGGTCTGCCACGCGTACTCCTGCTGGCCGGTCGAGGACAGGTACTTCACGTCGAAGACCCTGGCGAAGTTCTGTCCGAGATCGTGGCTGGTCCCCATCTGCAGCGCCTTTCCGTCGCGCATCATCGCCTCGCAGGACAGCGAGTTCACCGCGCCGGCGAAGCGCTCCCGGGTGGTCTTGAGGCCCTTGACCACCGGAACGGCAAGGACGTTGTCCATGAAGTCGGCGTAGACGTCGTCGAGGATCCGGCGTACATACGCCTGGGCATCGGCTGCCGTCGCGTGGCAGGTGTGTCCTTCCTGCCACAGGAACTCCGTCGTACGCAGGAAGATCCGCGGCCGCAGCTCCCACCGGACGACGTTGGACCAGTTGTTCACCAGCAGTGGCAGGTCGCGGTAGGACTGCACCCACTTGCTGAAGAAGCTGTTGATGATGGTCTCCGACGTGGGCCGGACCACCACCGGCTCCTCGAGTTCCTTGCCACCGGCATGGGTGACGACCGCCAGCTCTGGGCTGAAACCCTCGACGTGGTCGGCCTCGCGCTGCAGGTAGCTCATCGGGATGAACAGCGGGAAGTAGGCGTTCTGCGCGCCCGCTGCCTTGATGCGGTCATCGACCTCGCGCTGCATCCGCTCCCACAGCGCGTATCCCCACGGCCGGATCACCATCGTCCCGCGCACAGGGCCGTTGTCGGCCAGCTCCGCCTTTGCGACGACGTCCTGGTACCAGCGGGGAAAGTCCTGCGCCTGGGGCGTCAGAACGGGGGCTTTGGCCATATTCGCGATGCTACGGGGGCAACACGCCGCGCCCGCCGGTAGGTTGATGGCCCGGCAGGAGGAATGGCAGATGCAGAATCGCTGGTTCGTCGCCGTCGTCGGCGCGGACAACGCCGCCCTCCTCGCCACGGAGAGCCGCACCGCAATGCTGGCACGCGAGTACCGGCCCAAGGATCTGGGCGACGGACGGATCGCGCTGAGCGAACTCGCGCTGGGTGCATCCAGAGAGCTGGGCGAGGAGGAGGACGGGGCCATCACCGAGGACGGTGAGGGCCTGCGGATCTGGGTCGGTGACGACGGCTACGAGCTTGACGTCACCGACATCTCCGCCTGATCCGAGCGGGAGTTGCTAGACGACTACCCGGCCACGCAGCACGATGCGCGCAGGGGCAGCGAGCACGGACAGGTCGGCGCGGGGGTCGTTGTCATAGACACACAGGTCGGCCGGAGCCCCTTCATCGACCCCCGGATGCCCCAGCCAGTCGCGGGCCCGCCAGGAGGCCGCTCCCAGCGCGTCTTCGGCCGGCAGTCCGGCCTCGTGCAGCGCGAGTACCTCACGCGCTATCTGGCCGTGGGTGATGCCGCCGCCGGCATCCGTTCCGGCGTAGATGGGCACACCGGCCTCGTACGCCGCCCGCACGCGCGCTCGCGCACTGGCGTGCAGCCGCCGCAGCGTGGAGCCGAACGCCGGGAACTTCGACTCGGCTGAGGCCGCGATGTCCGGCAGTTGGTCGATGTTGATCAACGTGGGTACGAGCGCGGTCCCGCGTATCGCCATCTGCGCAACGAGGTCCTCGGTCAGCCCGGTGCCGTGCTCGATGCAGTCGATGCCGGCGTTGATCAGCGCCGGTAGAGCGTCCTCGCCGAAGGTGTGCACGGTGACCCGCGCCCCGGCGTCGTGGGCCGCCATGATCGCCAGCGTGACGGTCTCGGCTGACCACGTCGGGGTGAGATCGCCTACCGCGCGGTCGATCCAGTCGCCGACCAGCTTTACCCAGCCGTCCCCGCGCCGGGCCTGCTCGGCGGCGGCAGCCGGCAACTCCGAAGGGTCAACCTCCAGCGCGACGCCGGGGATGTAGCGCCGGTGCGGGGCGAGGTGCCGTCCGGCGCGGATCAACCGGGGTAGATCCTCGTGCGTGTCCAGTTCGCGGGTGTCGACGGGAGAACCGCAGTCCCGGATGAGCAGGGTCCCGGCGTCCCGGTCGGCCAGCGCCTGATCCCGCCAGCCGTCCACAGTGGACACCGCACCATGTGGTCCCAGCCCGACGTGGCAGTGGGCATCGACAAGTCCCGGCACGAGCCAGCCACCCCGCGACACGGTCTCCGCGCCGGGGACCGGCTCGAACGTGAACCGGCCGTCCCGCACCCAGATCTCGGTTTCCTCCCCCGCGGGCAGCAGGACACCGCGGAAATGAAGCGCCATCAGATCAGCTCTTCGGGAACTTCAGCTTGGACAGGTCAGGCAACTGGGTCCCGGGCGGCAGCCCACCTGGCATCCCCCCACCTCCCAGGCCGGGAGGCAACCCGGCCGGCATCCCGCCGGGCAGCCGGGGCGGGGGTGGCCCTCCGCCGCGGCGAGCCTTCTTGCCTTTGCCCTTCTTTCCGGTGGACTTGCGCGAGGAGGTCCGCCGCATGCCCGGCATCCCCGGCAGCCCCATCCCGCCGGCCATCTGCTGCATCATCTTGCGCGCCTCGAAGAAGCGCTCGACGAGTGAGTTGACCTCGGCGACCGTCACTCCCGAGCCATTGGCGATGCGCGCGCGCCGCGACCCCTTGATGATCGTCGGGTCCTGCCGCTCTCCCGGCGTCATGGACCGGATGACCGCCGCCGTCCGGTCCAGATCGGTGTCCTTTACCTGCGCGAGTTGGTCCTTCATCGCCGCGCCGCCCGGCAACATGCCGAGCAGACTCGTCAACGAGCCCATCTTCTTGATCGCCATCATCTGCTCGAGGAAGTCCTCGAGGGTGAACTTCGTACCGCTGGCCAGCTTGCCGGCCATCTCCTCGGCCTGATCGGCATCGAAGGCGCCTTGGGCCTGCTCGATGAGGGTGAGCATGTCGCCCATGCCGAGGATGCGTGAGGCCATCCGCTCGGGATGGAACACGTCGAAGTCGCCGAGCTTCTCACCGGTGGAGGCGAAGAGGATCGGCTCACCGGTGACGTGCCGCACGGACAGCGCGGCACCGCCCCGGGCATCACCGTCCAGTTTGGACAGCACCACGCCGCTGAAGCCGACACCGTCGCGGAACGCCTCGGCTGTGGTGACCGCGTCCTGACCGATCATCGCGTCGACGACGAAGAGGATCTCGTCCGGCTCGACGGCGTCGCGGATCGCCGCCGCCTGCGCCATCATGTCCGCGTCGATGCCGAGTCGTCCGGCCGTGTCCACGATGACGATGTCGTGCACGGACCGGCTGGCCTGCTCGACGCCGGCCCGCGCGACGGCGACCGGATCGCCGACACCGTTGCCGGGCTCAGGCGCGAACACCTCGGCACCGGCCTGCCGGCCGACGATCTGCAGTTGGGTCACGGCGTTCGGCCGCTGCAGGTCGCAGGCGACCAGCAGCGGGGTGTGGTTCTGCGCCTTGAGCCACTTCGCGAGCTTGCCCGCCAGGGTCGTCTTACCCGAACCCTGCAGGCCCGCGAGCAGGATGACAGTTGGCCCGGTCTTGGCGAAGCGCAGCCGCCGGGTTTCCCCGCCGAGGATGGCGATGAGCTCCTCGTTCACGATCTTCACGACCTGCTGGGCCGGGTTGAGCGCCTTGGACACCTCCTCGCCCAGGGCACGTTGTTTCACTGCCGCGATGAACGCGCGGACGACGACGAGCGCTACATCGGCCTCCAGCAGGGCGATGCGGATCTCTCGGCAGGTGGCGTCGATGTCGGCCTCGGACAGCCGGCCTTTGCCGCGCAGACCGGTGAAGACCTTTTCCAGGCGGTCGGACAGGGTGTCGAACACGGTGGCGTGAGTCCTTCAGCAAGCAGACAGTAGGTCGGTGGGCCCAACCGAGAGAGTAACCAGCAATGCCGGACGCTGGTCGGCGGTGGCCGCTGACCCGCGGTCAGCCGGCTTCGGGACCCTCGACATTGACGACCATTGTGCCCGTTCCCGCGCGCACGACGACGGCGGTGGAGCGCTCAGCCGTCGGGTTCAGCTCCCGGTGCACGACGCCTGGAGGCACGTATACGAAGTCTCCCGGCCCGGCATCCGCGCTCTCCCGGCCACCCGGGCCGTACTGCATCCGCATCACCCCGGAGACGACGTACAACGTCGTTTCGAATCGGTCGTGATGATGCCAGCCGGTCGCCGCCCCGGGCTCGGTGTGCACCAGACCCGACCACATGGACCCCGTGTCCAGAGCCAGCCGGCGGTCCATCCCCGGCGTCGCCTGGCCGGCGCTCAACCGCGTCCCGTCGACGACCCGGACCGAGTCACCCATCACGCAGGCCTCCCTCGACCGCGGCCAGCAACGCCTCCTCCACAGTATGGCGCAGAGCCGGGTCACTGACGAGGCCGCCGGCGGCACTGCGGACGGAGAAGGCGTCGACCACCGACCCGCCCAGGGTGCTGATTCGTGCGCTGCGCACGTCCAACTGGCAGCGCTCGAGGGTGGTGGTGAGCCGGTGCAGCAGCCCGACCGAGTCTGCGGTGCGGACCTCGAGGACCGTCGCATCGCTGGACTGGCCGTCGAACCAGAGCACCCGGGCGTCGGTGTCGATGGGTGCCGGGTAGGCCTGTTCGGCCGCCGCCAGCCGGGCCGCCAGGGGGAAGCGTCCCTCGACGAGGGCAGCGAAGTCGGCGCGAACGACGTCGAGGTCCGGCATCCGGCCGAATCGGGCGGCCACCCGGAAGACGTTGACCGCATTGCCGCGTTCGGTGGTCACGGTGGCCGTCACCACGTCCAGACCGTGTACGGCGAGCAGCCCCGACACCCGGCTGAGCAGGCCCGGCGCGTCCGGGGCGACCACCAGCAGCTCACCCGCGCTGTCGAAGACCACACCCGCAGCGGGCGACCCCGCGCCGGCCGCCCGCGCCGCCTCCTGGCGGCGGGGTGGTTCGCTTGGCCAGGACAGGGCGGTGAGTGTCGGCCGATCCAGCCGGGCAGCCAGCCTGGCCGGCTCAGGAAGCACCGGGGGGTCAGGTGGCGACACCCCGCTGAGCACCGCACCTACCCGATCGACAAGCCCGGCCACGAGCGTGGCCTTCCAGTCACTCCAGGCGGCCGGGCCTGTGGCGCGGGCGTCGGCCAGGCAGAGCGCGTGCAGCAGGTCCAGCACCTCGCGTGACCCGCCGACGGCGGCCACCACCGTCTCGATCGTGGCGGGGTCGTCGGGGTCTCGCCGGGTAGCCGTGTGCGGCAGCAGCAGGTGATGGCGGACGACGGTGGACAGGACGTCGACGTCCTGCGGCGGCAACCCGATCCGCGTCCCGACCGCCGCAGCGATCGTGGCGCCGCTCTCGCTGTGGTCACCGGGCTGACCCTTGCCGATGTCATGTAGTAGCGCCGCGAGCACCAGCAGGTCGGGCCGCGACACCCGCCGACTCAGTGCCGAGGCCTCCACGGCGCATTCGACCAGATGCCGGTCGACGGTGAAACGATGCACGGGGTTGCGCTGGGGACGGGACCGTACCTCCTCCCAACCCGGCAACAACCGGCTCATCAGGCCGTGCTGATCCAACGCCTCGATCACCGGGACGGTCGCGGGTCCGGCCCCGAGCAGCCGGATGAACCAGTCACGGAGGGAGTCCGGCCAAGGCACCGGCAGATCGGGCGCCTCGCGCTCGAACCGGCGCAGGGTGTAGGGCGAGATCGGCAGGCGTGCCGCCGCCGCCGAGGCGGCCGCACGTAACAGCAGCCCGGTGTCCCAAGCAGGTTCGGCAGCCCGCGCCAGCATCACCTCGCCGCCGCACTCCACGATGCCGTCGGCCAGCGGGCGGCGGTCCAGCCGGCGACGTGAACGCCAGCGCACCCGCCGGGAGAGCTCCGCGTCAACGGTGCGCCAGGCTGTCTCCGATGCGAAGCGGATCGTCCGACCGGCGGCGGCCACCGAGCGAAGCAGGTCGTCGTCATCAGCTGCCCCCACCGCCTGAGCGACAGCGGTCTGCTCCTGCAGAAGCAGCCGGTCGACGCAACGCCCGCTGACCCGGTGCAGTTCGCCGCGCACATCCAGCAGCAGGGTTCGCGCCGTCCGCACCGCCTCACCGGGCTCGTCGACAAGCTGCGCGGCCGCCAGGGCGTGCAGCACCAGGCAGTCGCGGATGCCTCCGAGGCTCTCCTTGACGTCCGGTTCGAGCAGGAACGCCAGCTCTCCCGAGGTGCGCTGGCGCACCCCGGCGGCCTCGGCCAGCGCGGGGATGTGCTTGTGCGCCTTGGCCCGCCACACCTCGAAGGCAGTCGCCCGCAGTGCCTCGCTGAGCCACTTCGCACCAGCGATGTGCCGGGCGTCGAGCAGCCCAAGCGCCGCCTTTGCATCGCGCTCAGCTACCGCGCGCACGTCCGGAATGGTGCGCACAGAGTGGTCCAGGCCCAGCCCGCTGTCCCATATCGGGTACCACAGCGACTTGGCCCGCTCGGGCAGGCCGGGGGCACCGGCGTGGACCAGAACGAGGTCAAGATCGCCGTATGGTGCCGGTTCCCGCCGACCCAGGCCGCCGACGGCGACCAGGGCCACCTCGGCCCGCGATTCGGCCCCCCGTCCGGAGGCGAGGAGCTCGTCGAGCCATCCGTCGTACAGATCACTCAACGCTGCCCGGAGGTCGCCACCGCGGATGTCGGAACGGCCGAACAGCGCGCTCCGGGATGCGCGGAGCGCGACTGCAGGCTCAGATCGCGTCGATGCCACGCTCCCCCGTCCGGACCCGTACGACGTCCTCGACTGAGGTGACCCACACCTTGCCGTCGCCGATCGACCCGGTCCGGGCCGCGCCCACGATGACGTCGCAGACCCGCGCGGCATCGGCGTCCTCCACGAGCACCTCGATGCGCACCTTGGGCACGAAGTCGACCTGGTACTCCGCGCCGCGGTACACCTCGGTATGGCCCTTCTGCCGGCCGAAGCCCTGCACCTCGCTCACGGTCAGGCCGGCCACCCCCACGGTTTCCAGGGCCACCTTGACGTCGTCGAGCTTGAACGGCTTGACGATCGCGGTGACCAGTCTCACGCCGTTGCTCCCCTGGTCGACGCGGAGGCCGTAGCCGCCGCCGAGCGCGTGGCGCCAAGCGAACCGCCGCCCCCACCTAGGCTGGTGAAGTCGTAGGCCGACTCGGCGTGCACCGCGTTGTCGATACCTTCCATCTCGTCCTCCTCGTCGACGCGGAAGCCCATGGTCTTCTGGATGACCAGGCCGATGATGTAGGTCAGGACGAACGACGTGATCAGTACGGCGAAGGCACCGACGGCCTGCCGCCAGAGCTGGTCGACGCCGCCGCCGTAGAACAGCCCGTCGACCCCGGCAGGGGCCGCCGCGGTCGCAAGGAAGCCAACACCGAGCGTCCCCACCAGGCCACCGACGAGGTGTACGCCGACGACGTCGAGTGAGTCGTCATAGCCGAACCGGTACTTCAGACCGACCGCCAATGCGCACAGGCCACCGGCGACGGCGCCCAAGAGGATCGCACCCACCGGGGAGACCGCCGCGCAGGACGGGGTGATCGCGACAAGGCCGGCGACTACACCCGAGGCTGCCCCGAGGGATGTCGCGTGGCCGTCGCGGAGCTTCTCCACCAGCAGCCATCCCAGCGATGCGGCGCCGGTGGCAACCAGCGTGTTGACCCAGGCCACGGATGCGGTGTTGTTCGCCGCCACCGCGGAGCCGGCGTTGAACCCGAACCACCCGAACCAGAGCAGTCCGGCGCCGATCATGACCAGCGGCAGGTTGTGCGGTCGCACCAGGTCCCGCCCGAAGCCGCGGCGCTTCCCCAACACGATGGCCAGGGCCAGCCCCGCGGCACCTGCGTTGATGTGCACCGCCGTTCCGCCGGCGAAGTCGATGGCTGCCAGGTTGTTGGCCACCCAGCCGCCGACGTGGGTGACCACGCCGTCGTCGTCGGTCAGCGTGAAGTCGAAGACCCAGTGCGCGATCGGGAAGTAGACGATCGTGGCCCATACGCCGGCGAAGACCATCCAGGCGCCGAACTTCGCCCGATCGGCGATCGCACCGGAGATCAGGGCGACGGTGATGATCGCGAAGACCGCCTGGAATCCCACGAAGGCCATGGTGGGTAGGCCACCGGCTTCGCTGGTGGTGTCCTCCATCAGGCCCGCGAGGCCAAGGTACTGCGTCGGGCTGCCGAGCAGTCCGGCTCCGACGTCGTCGCCGAAGGCCAGTGAGTATCCGTAGAGCACCCAGAGGACGCTGATGACGGCCAGCGCCCCGAAGCTCATCATCATCATGTTCAGCACGCTCTTCGCGCGGACCATGCCGCCGTAGAACAGCGCAAGGCCTGGAGTCATCAGCAGCACCAGTGAAGCGCTGGTGAGTATCCACGCGGTATCGCCGGTGTTGACCACGGGAGACCACCTATCTGGTTGTCGGCCGGAAGGACCAGGTGAAGGTGGCAGGGCCGTGTTACTCGGCCTTTCCCTTGGTGTTTCCGCAGAGTTATCTCACCGCGCGAATGTGACGTTCGCGTGCACCGGCAGGTCCACTTAGTTGTTCTTGCACATCATGTGCGGCAAGCGCGTAGGCTGTGGCCGCTGCCAGAGCCCCTTCGCGGAGGTCCCCATGCACGTCCCCGACGGTTTCATCAACGCCCCGATATCCATCGCCGCCGGCATCGTCGCCGCGGGCGGCCTCGCCGTGTGCCTGCGGGGCGCCCGCAAGGAACTAGATGACAAGACGGCCCCGCTCGCCGGGCTGGTCGCAGCCTTCGTCTTCGCCGTGCAGATGCTCAACTTCCCGGTCGGGGTGGGCACCAGCGGCCACCTGATGGGCGGTGTGCTCGCCGCCGTCTTGGTGGGCCCGTACACCGGCGTGCTGTGTGTGTCGGTGGTGCTCATCGTGCAGGCCCTCTTCTTCGCCGACGGAGGCTTGTCGGCCCTGGGTGTCAACATCATCCTGATGGCACTCGTGACTGCCCTGGCCGGGTACGCGATCGTCGTCGCGCTGCAGCATGTGCTGCCCAAGCGGCGGTCCTCGGTGGTGCCGGCCGCGGTGGTGGGCGCGCTGGCGTCGGTGCCCCTCGCGGCCGCCGTGTTCGTACTGTTGTTCGTCCTCGGCGGCACGGCGGACATCCCCCTCGGTGAGGTCCTTGCCGGGATGGTCGGAGTCCATGTCCTGATCGGCATCGGCGAGGCCATCATCACCGGGTTGACGGTCGGCAGCATCCTCGGCGTACGCCCGGATCTCGTCTTCGCCGCCCGCCGCTACGAGCAGGAACTTGAACTCCGGGCACCGACCCGCTGATGACCCAAGGAATTTTGCGATGACACGCACCCGCGGCTTTCTGCTCGGTTTCCTGGCGGTGGCGCTTCTGCTCGCCGCGGTCGTGAGCTACTTCGCCAGCGGGAACCCGGACGGGCTAGAGAAGGTGGGCATCGACACCGGCTTCGGGGAAACCGCGCGCGACCACTCGCTCGGCGGATCCCCGTTCGCCGACTACGGCACGGCCGGCATCGACTCGGCCTTCTGGTCCACGGCGGTCTCCGGCATCGTCGGCGTCCTGGTGACCGCGCTGATCGGCGTCGGGCTCTTCCTGCTGGTGCGGCGTACTTCCAACCGGCGTTGAGTGGCGGCCACGGCCACCACGAGCTGTACGTCGAACGCGCGACCGTCGTCCACCGGCTCCCGCCGCACTGCAAGCTCGTGGCGGTTCTGGCGTTCGTCGTCGCCGTCATCTCGACCCCACGGTCAGAGGTCTGGCCCTACCTCGTCTACGCCGCCGCGCTCGCCGCGGTCGCCGCGGTCTCGCGGCTGCCCGCGACGCTGATCCTGCGCCGGATGGTCGTCGAGGTTCCGTTCGTGGTCTTCGCCCTGCTGCTGCCGGTCGTCGCCCGCGGCCCACGAGTCGAGGTGTTCGGGTTCTCCCTGTCCGAGAGCGGACTGCAGGCAGCCGGCATCCTGCTGGCGAAGGGCACCTTGGGCGTCGTCGCCTCGATCGTGCTGGCGGCCACGACCCGGCCCCGGGACGTCCTGCTCGGGTTGCAGCTACTGCGGATGCCGCAAGCCCTCGTGCAGATCATGACGTTCATGTTCCGCTACCTGGAGGTCGTTCTGGCCGAGACCGGCCGGATGCGGGTGGCGCGGGAGTCGCGCGGGTTCCGGGCCAGGCATCTGGGGCACCTGCCGGTGCTCGCACACTCCGCCGGGGCGTTGTTCATCCGCTGCTACGAGCGCGGGGAGCGAGTGCACCTAGCCATGCTCTCTCGTGGCTACACCGGGCGGCTGCCGGTGCTGCGTGAGGTCTCAGCCCACTCGGGCCAGTGGGCAGTCGCGGCCATCCTGCCGGCGGTGGCCGTGCTCGCGACAGCCTCGGCGTGGGTGCTGGCGTGACCGCCGCCCGCCTCTGTTGCTTCCGTAAGAATGTGCGGTATGGCGCTCGCTCTTACGGATGCATCGGTGCGGCTGCTGATCCGCAGGTGCAGCGGTGACCGTTGCACCGTCGTTGCTCGTCGAGGGGCTGGCCTTCGCCTACCCGGATGGGCACCAGGCGTTGTTCGGTGTCGACCTCACCGTCGCCCAAGGGGACCGGGTCGCCGTACTCGGTCCTAACGGGGCCGGCAAGACCACCCTGGTATTGCACCTGAACGGGATCCTGACCGGCGGCCGCGGCACGGTGCAGGTCGCCGGGCTGCCGGTGGTCAAGGCCAACCTGCAGGAGATCCGCCGCCGGGTGGGCATCGTCTTCCAGGACCCCGACGACCAGCTCTTCATGCCCAGCGTGCGCGAGGACGTCGCCTTCGGGCCGGCGAACCTGGGCATCCGCGGCCCCGAGCTGGACGAGCGGGTGGCCGAGGCGCTGGCACAGGTAGGGATGGCAGAGTACGCCGACCGGCCGCCGCACCACCTGTCCTACGGGCAGCGCCGGCGGGTCGCCGTGGCGACGGTACTAGCCATGCGGCCGGAGATCCTGGTGCTGGACGAGCCGTCGTCCAACCTCGACCCAGCCAGCCGGCGGGAGCTGGCCGACATCTTGCTGAGCCTGCCGATCACGGTCCTGATGGTGACCCACGATCTTCCCTACGCCCTCCAGCTGTGCCCGCGCTCGGTGATCCTGGACGGCGGGGTGATCGTGGCCGACGGGTCGACTTATGACCTGCTCTGCGACGAGACCACGATGGCCGCGCATCGGTTGGAACTGCCGTTCGGCTTCAACCCGCGCTCGGTGGCGGCGCCCGCCGGCTGAGCCCGACGAACACGGACCCCTATCGGTCGTGGCTCCGATCTCCACGGCAGCCTCGCAAAGGAATCGACCGAGCGCGTTCACTGCACGCCGAGTAGCCCCTCGACGAACTCGGCCGGGTCGAACGGCGCCAGATCGTCCTTGCCCTCGCCGAGCCCGATCAACTTGACCGGAATGCCCAGCTCGCGCTGGACCGCGATCACGATGCCCCCCTTGGCCGTGCCGTCCAGCTTCGTCAGCACGATCCCGGTCACCTCGACCACCTCGGTGAACACCCGCGCCTGGACGACGCCGTTCTGCCCGGTCGTGGCGTCGAGGACCAGCAACGTCTCGTCCACCGGACCGTGCCGCTCCACGACCCGCTTGATCTTTCCCAGCTCGTCCATCAGCCCGGCCTTGGTATGCAACCGGCCAGCAGTGTCGATGAGCACCGTGTCCACGCCGGCCGCCGTACCCTGCTTGACCGCGTCGAAGGCGACCGAGGCGGGGTCGGACCCCTCCGGTCCCCGGACCGTCTCCACTCCGACCCGCTCCCCCCAGGTCTGCAGCTGCTCGGCGGCGGCGGCCCGGAACGTGTCGGCGGCGCCCAGGAGCACCGATCGTCCGTCCGCGACCAGAACCCGCGCGATCTTGCCGCAGGTCGTCGTCTTGCCGGCGCCGTTGACGCCGACCACCAGGACGACGGCGGGCCGTTCGTCATGCGGCAGCGTGCGCAGCGAGCGGTCCATGTCCGGAGCCAGGGCCGCGGTGAGTTCGGCGGCGAGCAGGTCACGAAGCTGCCCGGGGCTGCCCGAGGAGGCGACCATCGCCTTGGTGCGCAGTCGCTGCACGATCTCCTGGGTGGCGGCTACTCCCACGTCGGCCTGCAGCAGCGTGTCCTCGACGTCCTCCCACGCCTGTTCGTCCAGGCGGTCGCGCGACAGCACGGCGAGAAGCCCGCGACCGAGCGAACTCTGCGAGCGGCCGAGCCGGTCCCGCAACCTGGCCAGCCGCCCGGCCGACGGTGCGGGGACGTCGAGGTCCGGCTCGACCAGGTCCGGAACCGGTGGCGCCAGCAGGTCGCCGACCGGCGGCAGGATCTCCGGCTCCGGGTGACGAACGCGCGGCAAGGGTGGCCGATCACCGTCGTCGAGACGGGTGGTACGCCGTCCGCGCTGGACCAACAAGGCAACCGCCAGCAGCAGTACCAGCAGGATTGCCACACCGACGATCAGAAACTCCATGTCGGCGATCCTCCCAGAGGCGGAGCGGGTGGCCTCAGCCTCCAGATTGTCCTGACCGCAGCGGATGCTCCCACCGAAGGGCAGGGAATCTCGCGAATCCGCGATCGACGGTGATCCACGTCGCGCCGTGCTCCCCGGCCAGGGCCGCCAGGCAGGCATCGGGGACGTCGTTCGCGCGCGCCCGCGTCGCGCGGCGCACCGACCCACCCCCCGGCGTCAGCCGGAGCGACGGTGATGCGCTAGGCACTACCCATGGCCCAACTCGTCCTCGGACCGCTGCTGCGCCACGTCGACGAGACGAGCGCCACCATCTGGGTGGAGACCGACGCTCCGTGCGAGGTCGAGATCCTCGGCAGCTCGGCGGACACCTTCCACGTGGCCGGTCACCACTACGCGCTGGTGGTCGTCGAAGGGCTCCAGCCGGCCAGCTCCACGCCGTACGAGGTCATAGTGGAGGGGAACCGGCTGTGGCCGGAGTCCGCCTCGGCGTACCCCCCGAGCCGGATCCGGACCCTGGGGCACGGCAACCCGATCAGCCTGGTCTTCGGATCGTGCAGGTGGGCCCGCCCGGCCACCGCAGGCGGTGATCGCAGCCTGCCGCCGGACGCGCTGGACACCTACGCCACCCGGATGGCTAGCGCGCCGGAGGAGACCTGGCCCGATGCGCTGCTGCTGCTCGGTGACCAGGTGTACGCCGATGAGACCACGTCGCACACCCAGACCTACCTGCGCCACCGCCGTGACGTCGAGCAGCCGCCGTGGACCGAGGTCGCCGACTTCGAGGAGTACACCCACCTGTACCTCGAGTCATGGACGGACCCCGACGTCCGCTGGTTGCTGTCGACGATCCCGACCTCGATGATCTTCGACGACCACGACGTGCGCGACGACTGGAACACCTCGCACATCTGGCGCGAGCAGATGCAGGCGACCGGCTGGTGGCAGGAGCGGATCGAAGGCGCGCTGATGAGCTACTGGATCTACCAGCAGCTGGGCAACCTGGCACCGTCCGATCTCGCGACCGACGAGCTCTTTGCCGCGGTGTGCGCGGCCGGCGATGGTGCGGCGCTCCTGCGCGCCTTCGCCAAGGAGGCCGACGCCGAGGCCGACGGAGCCAAGAGCACCCGGTGGAGCTACCGGCGCGATTTCGGCCGGGTCCGGCTACTCGTCATCGACACCCGGTGCGGGCGGATCCTGGCCGACGGCGCCCGATCGATGCTCAGCGACCACGAGTTCGAGTGGATCGAGCAGCAGGCCGGTGGCGACGTCGACCACCTGCTGATCGGATCCTCGCTGCCGTGGCTGATGGCCCATGCACTGCATGACGTCGAGGCATGGAACGAGCACCTGTGCACGACGTACGACGGTCGCCTGGTGGGACGGCTGAGCGAGAAGTTCCGGCAGGGCGCCGACATGGAGCACTGGGGCGCCTTCGGCGCATCCTTCCGCCGCCTGGCCGGACTATTCGCCGACGTCGGATCGCGCGACGGGTCGCCGGCCACGATCTGCGTCCTGTCCGGCGACGTGCACCATGCCTACGTCGCCGAAGCCCTGTATCCGGATCCGCCGCGGAGCAAGGTCTACCAGCTGACCTGCTCGCCGGTGCACAACATGGTTCCGGGCTTCATGAAGATCGGGTTCCGGGTGGGGTGGAGCCGGCTGGCCCGCGCAATCAGCCGCCGGTTGACGCGGCTGTTCCGGGTCGCCGCCGTACCGATCGACTGGGTGAAGCTCGACGGACCGCACTTCGACAACCAGCTGGCGACGCTGCGGCTCGCGGGCAGGTCGGCGTCGGTGCGATTCGAGCGGACCGAGCTGGGGCCGGACGGTCCCAGGCTTGCCCGCGCCAGCGACGTCGACCTGACCAACGGCGGCGCGTGACCCGGCTGCGGGTGGCGACATTCAACATCGCCCACGGACGTGGTCGTGGCGGCGTTGTAGGGCTTCGCCGTACGACCGCCACGTTGGCGTCGCTGGATGCCGACATCATCTGCCTGCAGGAGGTCGACCGGCACTACTCCGAGCGCAGCGGATGGGCCGATCAGGCCACCGAACTCGCCGCCGCGCTGGGCATGACGGCGGTGTGGGGCGTGGCTATGCGCCGCCCGTCGGCGCGGCCGGGGCAGCCGCCGGCGGAGTACGGCAACGCGATCCTGACCAGACTGCCGGTGGTCGAACAACGGGTGGTCCGGCTACCCGGTCGGCCCCCCGCCGAGCCGCGGAGCATGGTGATCGCCGCGCTGGCGGGCGGCCTGCACGTGGCCTGCCTCCACCTGCAGCACGACTCGGCACCGGCTCGGGCGGAGCAACTCGCCGTCGCGCTGCAGGAATTGCCCGAGGCGCCGGTCATGCTGGCAGGCGACTTCAATGCGACACCCGACGCACCCGAGTTGGGCCCCGTCCGCGAGCGGCTCGTCGACTGCTGGGACTCCGCGGGACGCGGCCGCGGCGCGAGCTTCCCGAGCCGGTTCCCACTGCGGCGGCTCGACTACGTGTTCGTCTCGCTCGGATTGTCCGCGCGACGGGCCGCCGTCGTACCGACGACCGCTTCCGATCACAGACCGCTTGTCGTCGATCTGGTGCGGGATCCGGCCTGAGCGGCTGCGTACGACGACGTTCAGCGTCGTGTCGACGTACCGCGGGTGCGGCAGCGGCTGATCAAAGCCGTCGCGGCTAGCGGAAGTAACCCACCACGTCGCCGACCAGGTCGGCACGGCCGTGCCCGATCACCACGTCCAGGGAACCGGCACCCAGTTCGGAGACCACCAGATTCGAGGTGTCCGCGTTGGGGACGACATTGAGGTCCGACGTCGGCGGTCGCGGGCGGGCGTGCGGCCAGGCGGTGACGTACGTCGATGTGCTCACCTGGGTGGTGGTCAGCGTCATCACCACCGAGGTGGCTGCGGCCGGTACGCCGGCGGCGAGCAGGTCGAGTTCCTGCGCAGCTCCGCCGGTGAACCGGACCAGCCCGCCGATGTCGTTGCGGGAGTCGAAACTGCGAGTGGGGGTCAGCGGCATGAACCGGCTGCCGGTCGGTCCGAACCAGCCGACCACGTCGACGAGCACGTCGCTCGCGGCGGAGGTGTGGATGTCCAGCGTGGCGTTGGCTCCCAGTGCGACGTACGCGCGGTTCGACACCACGCGGCCAAGCGTCATGTTGAGGGCCGAGGTGCCGCCGGTGGCGCCGGACCCACCGGCGCTGACTGTCACATAGCCGCTCGCGCTGGGATCGACCGAGGCCAGGTTGACGATCACCCCGGTCGCGTTCGCGGGCGCCTGACCGAGCGCCACGGTGCGGGTCTCGCGGCCGGCGAACCGCCCGCCTGCCGCGCGGGTATCCAGCGCACGCCGAGGCGTCGTCGAGGTGTAGAGCGTTCCTGCCGACAACGGGTGGTACCCGACGATGTCCACGAGCGCGTCCGTGCGACCACCGCCGTTGCGCAGCGAGATCATGCCGTTGCTGCCCACCGGTACGACCACCAGGGTCGCGCTGATGGCCGACCGCACGATGCTGACCGAGGAGTTCCCCGGCCACGTGGTTCCCGCCGGATAGGCACCCAGCCAGGTGGCCGTGTCGGGGCTGACGCCGGTCAGGTTCACCACGACCGCGCCCACCCCGGACGCCGGCACGCCGGCGACCCCGGCGACCTTGATGTCGAGCCGTCCGCCAGCGGCCACCCGGCACCGGGCCGGGACGCCGGCGCCGGAACGGCGGGTGTCCAGCAGCCGGGTCGGGGTCACCGGGACGTAGCCGAGGCCGCTGCCGTAGTTGACTGCCGGCGGGGCCGGTTGCACCGGTGGCGCCGGGCAGAGCGGGACGGCGGGGTAGGACGCTGAGGGATTCCAGTACGTCGTCCGCTTGTAGGCGCCGTCCCAGCCGAAACTGATGTGCACGTGGTCGGTGTGCGGGCTGGACCCGGAGTAGGGCTGCCACGAGGGCGTGGAGTCGTAGGCCTCCCAGATCTCACGGTTCCAGATGAGGTACATGATGCCCATCCGGCGCAGCATGGCGTTGCGGTTGCCGTACTGGTCGGTGGCCAGGAGCCAGTCGAGGAATGTCTCCACCTCGTCCCGATCGGTGGGGTCGTTGATGTCCTGCATCCAGTCCATCGCGCGGCCCTGGTAGTGCCCGCTGGAGCCACCCGAGGAGCACGTCCGGGAGATGTAGACCGTCGCAGGGCCGTACGTGTCGACGAGGAGATCGCGAAGAGCCAGGGGACCCGGCTTGTCGGTCGGGTCGCAGCTGCTCTCCGACTGGTACTCGCTGTACGGGTCGATGATGCTGCCGAAGGCGGGTGCTGCCGGAACGGGGGCGGCGGCAGCGGTCTGCGGCGCGATGACAGAGACCGTCGACACGACGGCGACTGCGGCGACGAGCACGGCGAGCGGCCGGAAGCCGATGAGGCTCAACATGGTCCATATCTGAAAGTAGTCAGAAGGTCACTGCGTGCGATGCTACCTCCACAGACACAACCACGCAGGGACAGCTTCGCGCAATGCCTGCGGCGGACCGCGCCTGCGGCGTCCACGGTCATGCGGTAGGAATCCGGGCATGCGGCCCTCCCGTTCCCTGCCGGCCCGAGCCCTGCCGGCCCGTGACCTTGCCCGGGTCGCGGTGTTCGCGGCGCTCATCGCCGTGCTCGGCCTGCCGGGCCAACTGCCGTTGTTCGGCAATGCTGTCCCCGTCACGCTGCAGACGCTCGGAGTCATGCTGGCCGGCTCCCTGCTCGGGGCGAGGCTCGGCGCCCTCAGCGTGGCCGCTTTCCTGATCCTCGTCGCCGCCGGACTGCCGCTGCTCGCCGGCGGGCGGGGCGGCCTGGGGGTCTTCGTCGGACCCAGCGCCGGTTACCTCCTCGGCTTCGTCCTGGGCGCCTTCGTCATCGGCTGGATCCTCGAACGCGGCGGTGCCCGCTACCGGCCGGGGCTCGGTTTCGCCGCGAACTTCCTCGGCGGCATCGTCGTGGTCTATGCGATCGGAATACCGCTACAGGCGTTGATCACCGACACCAGCCTCCTGGTGACCGCCGGCTTGGCCGCCGCCTTCCTCATCGGAGACCTGATCAAGGCGGTCATCGCCACGCTCGTCGCCGCCGGGGTTCATCGCGCCTACCCACAGCTGTCCGGCCGGCGCCGCACAGCATTGCGCTGAGCCGGTGTCGGTCTCGACGGCGTTGGTGGCGCTGGCCGCTGCTGCGCCCGAGGCCGGGGCACTACGGCTCGGCGACCGGCGGTGGTCGAGGGCGGAGCTGGTGGCCGACGTGTCCTTCGCCGCCGGCTGGCTGTCCGCGCGCCTCGGAACGACGACCTCCACCGCGACCGGGGGACAACCTCGGGTGGCAGTCTGCCTCGCCGATCCCGCGGACCAGCTCATCTGGGCGCTCGCCGCTGACCGGATCGGCATCACCGCGGCTCTACTCGACGTGCGCTGGCCACTGGGGCAGCTGGCCCAGGCGCTGGACCAGGTCGCGCCGGATCTGCTCGTCGATCACCGCCCGCCACGCGATGCCCGCGAGACGGCGGCCACTGGGACGGAGCTGGCCGGAGACTACCCGGAGGGCGACTGGATCTCCCTCACGTCAGGAACGTCCGGAGCTCCGCGGGCGCTGCTCCGGTCCCGGGCCTCGTGGACGGCGAGCTTCCCGGCCTTCTCCCGCTTGACCGGGGTGCGGGCCGGGGACACGGTGCTCGTGCCCGGCACGCTCTGTTCCTCGATGTTCGCGTTCGCGGCCTTTCACGCCCTCTCGGTCGGCGCCAGCGTGCGCCTGCTACCACGCTGGCGGCCGATACTCGCCGATGCCGCCGCGATCACCGTTGCCCACCTGGTGCCGACTATGCTGGCCGACCTGCTCGAGGACCCGCGCGTCTGCGGCGTACGGCCGCGCGTTGCCATCCTCGCCGGTGCGACGCTGGCCGCCGAACTGCACGCGCGGGCGTGCACAGGGTGGCCGGAGACACTCCTGGTCGAGTACTACGGCTCCAGCGAGCAGAGCTTCGTCACCGCACGGGCCGGCGGAGCACCTGGCACGGTCGGGCGGCCGTTCCCCGGCACACAGATGCAGATCCGCGACGAGGCCGGTCACCCGGTCCGCCCCGGTGCACCCGGCGTGATCTGGACCCGCAGCCGGTACGCCGCCAAGGGGTACGCCGACGGGGCTCCCGGCCCGTTCCAGCAGGTTGCGGGTTGGGTCAGCGTCGGTGACCGGGGACGGGTCGACTCCAGCGGCGTACTCACCCTGCTCGGACGGGACCAGATCACCACTGGCGGTACGACGGTGGACCCGGCCGCGATCGAGGCCGTGCTCCGTGGCGCTGAGGGCGTGCGCGAGGTCGTCGTCCTGGGCATGGCGCACTCCCGGCTCGGTGAGGTGGTCGCGGCTGTGGTCGAGTGCCGATCGGGGTGCTCCCTGTCCTCGCTGCGGCGCTACGCGCGCGAGCACCTCGCCTCAGGACACCGACCCCGCAGGTGGTACGCCGTGGAGCAGCTGCCCCGCACCGGCGGCGGCAAGCCCGCCCGTGCCGACGTGCGTGCTGCGGTCGAGGAAGGCCGAATGCTGCCTCTATCGTGACTCGCGATGGACGAGCTCAGCCCGGTGATCATCGCGGCCCGGCGTACCCCCTTCGGCAGGTCCGGCGGGGCGCTGCGCGACGTGCCGCTGGAGGGGCTGGTCGCCCCGGTGCTGTGCGCGGTCCTTGCCGACGCCGGGGCCGATCCCGCCCATGTCGACGAGGTGATCCTGGGCAACGTCATGGGGCCGGGTGGGAACCCGGCCCGGGTGTCGGCACTGGCCGCCGGGCTCGGTGAATCGGTGACCGGCCTGTCGGTGGATCGCCAGTGCGGAAGCGGCCTGGAAGCGATCACGCTGGCCGCCACCGCCGTCCGTGCCGGTCGGGCCGACCTCGTGCTCGCCGGCGGCGCGGAG
>JACDAB010000279.1 GCA_013695665.1 Geodermatophilaceae bacterium
GAGATCGTCCACCAGGAACGACAGCGACACGTGGTCGAGCTGGTCGGCGAGGAGCTGCTCACTGAACAAACCCGGGAAGTGCATCAGGTTGTCGGTGGCGATGGAACCGGTAACGGCGATCTGCACGCTGAGTCCTCAGGCCGGGAGTGGACGGGGCAAGACTATCTGCGCCGCAGCGAGGGCGGGACGATTCTCACGGCACCGGTCGGGCACTGGTCGGGCCCCGATCAGGCCCCGGCCAGCACGAAGGGGGCCCTCGCCCTTCGGCGACGGCCCCCCTGTCGGTGCGGTCAGATGCAGGTCAGTGGAACGAGTCCCCGCAGGCGCACGAACCGCCGGCGTTGGGGTTGTCGATCGTGAAGCCCTGCTTCTCGATGGTGTCGACGAAGTCGATGCTGGCCCCAGCGAGATAGGGAACGCTCATCCGGTCGACGACCACCCCGACTCCTTCGAAGTCGTTGACCACGTCGCCGTCCAGCGAACGCTCGTCGAAGAAGAGTTGGTAACGAAGCCCCGAGCACCCACCGGGCTGTACGGCGATGCGCAACCGCAGGTCGTCCCGGCCTTCCTGGTCGAGCAGCGCCTTGACCTTGGCGGAGGCCTGCTCGGTGAGCAGCACTCCGGTCGGGGTGTCGGTGCTGGTGGCGGTGTCCTGAACGCTCATGGAACTCCCATCGGGAGGATGTGTGCTGTCTCTTCGGGGGTAACGCGGTCACCCGCGAACCGATTCCCATGCTACGCGAGCGTTCAACGCCGGCTCCACTCCCGCGCCACCCGCCGCGCCACCGTGGTCAACGTCCCGCCCGGGTCGCGCATCGCAGCGGTCACCGAGCCGGCCTCATCGGCCATCGAGTACGCGGCGTCGACGCCGGCAGCGGCGCGTTCCCTCCGACCGATGGACACCTGCCCGGCGAGGACTGCACACGGCACCGCCCGCTCGGCCGCTGCCGCCGCCACTCCCCCAGGTACCTTGCCGCGCAGGGACTGCGCGTCGAAGCTGCCCTCGCCGGTGAGGACGAGGTCGGCGCGGTCCAGTTCGGCGTCGAGCCCGACCAGCCGTGTGACCAGCCCCAGTCCCTGCTCACGGCTCGCACCGAGAACGAACAGTGCCGCACCCAGCCCGCCGGCCGCCCCGCCCCCGGGCAGTTGACCAAGCCCGCGCGAGGCCCCGGCCACGTCTCGCTCGACGATCTCGGCCCATCGGCCCAGCGCGGCGTCGAGGCGCTGCACCGCGTCCGGGTCGGCGCCCTTCTGCGGGCCGAACACGGCCGAGGCGCCATGCAGCCCGACCAGCGGGTTGTCCACATCGCTCGCCGCTATCAGCTCCACGCCGCGCAGCAACGGTGAACCCTCCACCCGCTCGAGCGCTATCAGGGGACCCCCGCCGTACGGGAGCGGTGCGCCTTGCCCGTCGAGCAGTGACAGCCCGACGGCCGTGAGCATCCCGGCGCCGGCATCGTTCGTCGCCGACCCGCCGAGCCCGACGACGACTCGGCGGGCCCCGGCCTCTACAGCGGCCAGCAGCAGCTGGCCCACGCCGTAGGTCGTTGCCCGGAGCGGGTCACGCTCGGCCTCGGTCACCAGGTGCAACCCGCAGGCCTGAGCACACTCGATGTATGCCGTCGTGCCGTCGATCAGGACGTGAGCCGACACCGGCCGTCCCAGCGGGTCCGATACGGAGACCGCCAACTTTCGCCCGGCCAAGACCGGGCCGAGGATGTCGAGGAAGCCGGGGCCGCCGTCAGACAGCGGACGCAGCACCAGTTCGTCGGCGGGTGCCACGTCCCGCCAGCCGGCCGCGATGGCCTCGGCAGCCTCGGCAGCGGTAAGGGTCCCGCCGAAGGAATCCGGGGCGATGACGACACGCACAGTCCGCAGTCTGCCCGCCGCAGCTAGGAAGCGGCGACGGCGATCTCCCGTGCCACCGCGCTCGCACCGGGCTCGCCGAGCAGGATGCTGTAGTGGTTCGTGCCGGGCACCGCTTCGACCCGGATGCGGTGGGGATCCAGGTCTACCAATCCGATCCGGTGCTCGTCGTAGAGGCCCTGGGGCTCGTCCATCAGCCCCCGGGTCGCCCAGAGCAGCACAGCCTCCGTTGCCGGAGCCTGCACGGCGTCGATCACCCGCTGGTTGAGGAGGATGTCGGAGCCGTCCGTGCGAACGGCTGCCCGCGAGCACGCCGAGCGCAGTTCCGGTTCGGCACCCACGAGGTCGTACTGCACGTAGTTGTCGACCTCGTCGGACCAGGAGTCGGCGAAGGCAGGGTGCGCCTGCCAGAACTCGCGGTAGTCCCCCCGGCTGGCGAATGTCATCGACAGCCGCGCTATGGCCGGACCCAGGAACGCCTCGATCATCGCGTCGATGTCGGCGGCCGGCGGAACGGGGAGGGACAGGCCGCCGTCGACGAGCACCAGCGGGCCGAACCGCTCGGGATGCTCGGCGGCGGCCGTGGTCGCGACGAAAGCCCCCATCGAGTGCCCGGCAAGGGCCACCCGCGCCAGGCCGAGTTCGTCGAGGACGGCGACCAGGTCGTCGGCGTGCGCCGACACACCGAACGGCTCGGGCAACTCGTTGCTGCGCCCACGTCCCCGAAGGTCGGGCGCAACCAGCGTCACCGCGCCGCCGAGGGCTCGCGCGACAGCCGCCCAGGCAAGGTGATTGGCGGTGATGCCATGCGCGGCAAGCACGACCGGGGCATCGGGTCCACCCGACCAGCGCCCCACCGCCAGCACGCCGCCGTCGACGGGGACCTCGAATACGTCGTATCCGCTCATCGCCCCACTGTGCCACCCGGGCGAGGACGACGCTCCCCCGCAGCACCACTGCGCCGGGATACGCTGGCCGTCGCGCCAGACCCATGAAGAGGTAGCCGTGAACTTTCGCCGTACCAGCAAGGACGTCGTCATCGAGGAACCGGTGGCGGTGGACATGACCAAGGCCGACCCGCGCCGACCGGCCGGCAAGGGTCGCCCGACCCCCAAGCGTCGCGACGGCGACCCGCGTGCCCGCGGTCCGGTCGCTCCGCCGCCGACGAACCGGCGGGAGGCCTACCGGCGGATCAAGCAGCAGAACTCTGAGAAGCGGTCGGTGGTCCGCGAATCCGCCCGCGCCGGTGACGACGCGGCGCTCCCCGCCCGCGATCGCGGTCCGATCCGCCGGCTGGTCCGCGACATCGTGGACACCCGGCGCAGTGTGGCCAGCGCCTTCCTGCCCTTCGCGGTGCTCTTCCTCGCCGGGTACTTCGTCCCCGATCCCCGAGTGCAGCAGTACCTGGTGCTGATGTGGACGATCTTCTTCCTGCTCGTCCTGGCCGACTCCGTGAGTCTCGGGCTTCGCATCCGCAAGCTCGTCAAGACACGCTTCCCGGGTGAGACGGTCAAAATGCGCGGGCTGGTGTTCTACGGCATCCAGCGCTCGACGATGATCCGCCGCTGGCGCTTCCCGAAGCCCGCGTTGAGCGTGAACAGCTCGCTCTGAGCGCCCGGGCTGAAGAAAGTCGTGAGGACGGCTAAGCTTCTTGCATGGAATTCAGACGACTTGGCCGTAGCGGCCTGACCATCTCCGAGATCGCGTACGGCAACTGGCTGACCCACGGCTCCCAGGTGGAGGAGGAGGCGGCCAACTCCTGCGTGCATGCCGCGCTGGACTGCGGCATCACGACGTTCGACACCGCGGACGTCTACGCCGGCACCAAAGCCGAGTCGGTGCTCGGACGGGCGCTGGACGGTCAGCGGCGCGAGGGCCTGGAGATCTTCACCAAGGTGTTCTGGCCGATCGGGGAGGGTCGCAACGACCGCGGGCTGTCCCGCAAACACATCATGGAGGCCTGCGAGGGCTCCCTGCGCCGGCTGCAGACGGACTACGTCGACCTCTACCAGGCCCACCGGTACGACGACACGGTG
>JACDAB010000002.1 GCA_013695665.1 Geodermatophilaceae bacterium
TGTAGAAACCGACCCACTCGTCCATCCGGCCGAGTTCCACGTTGCCGACACAGTGGTCGACGGCCTGGAAGTACCGGCGCGGGGCATCGGCCGGGCGTTCGATGAGCGGCTGCGCCTCGACGTACCCCGGCAGATAGGGGCCGGTGTAGCGGGAGCGGTCGACGAGGGTGTGCCGGGTCCGGCCGTACGTCGCGATGGCCGCGAGCACCACCGTCCCGTGCTCGTCACTCAGCTCGTGTGCTTCGGTCAGCACCGTCGCGCCCTGCGCACGGGCGTACTCCACGGCCCGCGGGACGTCCGGAATCTCCAGCGCCAAGTCGACCACGCCGTCCCCGTGCTCGGTGACGTGCCGCGCGAGATCTGTGCCGGGCCGAATCGCGCCGGTCAGAACGAAACGGGCCGAGCCCGAGCGCAGCACGTAGGACGCCTGCTCCCGGGAGCCGGTCTCCGGACCCGAGTAGGCCACCAGGGTCATGCCGAATGCGGAGGAGTAATAGTGCGCAGCCTGCTTGGCATTGCCGACCGCGAACACCACGGCATCCATGCCCTTGACCGGGAACGGGTCGTCGACCGGATCGTGGCGAACGGCTCCGACGAGGACGTCAAGCTCCGGGGCGGTGGGGTCAGACAGGATGTCAGTCATTCAGCCACTGTCCATGTCCACGGACAGCATGTGCAACCGCCGCGGCAGTTCTTGGACAATCTGTCTAAGGTAGCTCGGATGCAGACGCCTCGCGTGGACAAACTGGACGCCCGGCTGCTCCTCCTCCTCGAGGCCGAGCCACGCCTGGGTGTCCTGGAGTGCTCGCGCCGGCTGGGGGCGGCCCGCGGGACCGTGCAAGCCCGCCTGGAACAATTGCAGCGCACCGGCGTCATCCGTGGTTTCGGTCCGGACGTCGACCCGGCCGCTCTCGGGTACGCCGTCACCGCGTTCGCCACGATGCAGATCCGGCAGGGTAGGGGAGCGGCCGTGGCGCGACGCCTTGCGGTGATCCCCGAGGTGATCGAGGTCCACACCATCACCGGTGACGCGGATCTGATCGCCCGCATCGTGGCGCGATCGAACACCGATCTGCAGCAGGTCATCGATGAGGTGGTGGCCGATGACGACATCGTGCGTACGTCGACGAGCATCGCGCTGTCCGTGCACATCCCGTATCGCACCGGTCCACTGCTCCAGCGGCTGCTGGGACAGGACGCAGACCCGCCACCTAGCCGGTGAAGGGCGTGGCCTCCACGATCGTCACCGTGATACTTGCGCCGCTCGGTGCGGTATAGGTCACCGAGTCGCCGGGGGCGTGGCCCGCGATGGCCGTGCCCATTGCCGAGTCCGGTGAGTAGACGGTCAGGTCGGTGGTGGCGCCGATCTCGCGCGAGCCGAGAAGGAAGCGTTCTGAGTCCTCGTCGTCGTACTGGATCGTCACGACCATCCCGGGCTCGACAACGCCGTTGTCGGCGGGTGCGTCACCGACATGCGCGTTGCGCAGGAGGTCTTGAAGCTGTCGGATCCGTGCCTCCTGCTTGCCCTGCTCCTCCTTGGCCGCGTGGTAACCGCCGTTCTCCTTGAGGTCACCCTCCTCGCGGCGGGCGTTGATCTCGGCGGCAATCGCGGTGCGCCCTCCGATCAGACCGTCAAGTTCGGCCGTCAACCGGTCGTGTGCTTCCTGGGTCAGCCAGGCCGCCGTCGTCTGGTGGTCGGTGGTCGACACGGGTAGCTCCTTCCTCGTGAAACCGAATCGGCCCGGCGAAACCGCCCGGGCCATCGCACCGAAAGTAACACCCGTTCAGCATCAGGTGAGCTTCGTGGAATCTGCGGCGGCCGCGATCGGGAATGTCGGGAGCAGGGAGAATCCTTGTTGTGAGGACCGGGCCCGGTGGTCGGGCCGGTGGAAAGACGAGGCGAGAACGATGACCGGCAACCCGGGGAACGAACCGGCGCAGCGGCGGCTGATGGCCGTGCACGCGCACCCGGATGACGAATCGAGCAAGGGCGCCGCAACGATGGCGCGTTACGTCCGCGAAGGCGCCGACGTGCTCGTCGTGACATGCACCGGTGGCGAGCGCGGCTCGGTGCTCAATCCGGCCATGGACCGCCCGGACGTGCTGGCCAACCTCTCGGCGATCCGGGCGGCTGAGATGGAGGCCGCGCGGGAGATCCTCGGTGTTCGGCAGGCCTGGCTCGGGTTCGTCGATTCGGGCCTGCCCGAGGGCGATCCGTTGCCGCCGTTGCCGGAGGATTGCTTCGCAGTGCAGCCGCTGCACGTCATCGCCACGCCGCTCGTGCGGCTCATCCGTGCGTTCCGACCGCACGTCGTCACGACGTACGACGAGCGCGGCGGATACCCCCATCCGGACCACATCCGCACCCACGAGGTGTCCATCGAGGCCTTCGAGGCGGCCGGTGATCCTGACCGGTACCCAGGCACCGGCGATCCGTGGCAGCCGCTGAAGCTCTACTACCACATGACGTTCACCAAACCCCGGCTCGTGGCGATGCACGATGCGATGCTCGCCCGGAAGCTGGACTCGCCGTACAGCGAGTGGCTGCAGAACTGGGACGACAGCAAGGACATCTCCCACCGCGTCACGACACGGGTGCCGTGTTCGGAGTTCTTCGAACTGCGGGACCGGGCGCTGATCGCGCACGCCACGCAGGTCGACCCGACCGGGCGCTGGTTCGCCCTGCCGCTGGAGGTGCAGACCGACACCTGGCCGACCGAGGACTACGAACTCGTCCGGTCGCTGGTCGAGCCGCTGGAGCCGGGCGCGATCGAGGACGACCTGTTCACCGGCGTCGAGGCGAGGGTCCAAGCATGAGGACGTTTGCCGCCGTACTGGCGGTGGAGGAGTCCTACGAGGCTGGGCCCACGGGGTTGCTGGTGATCGTCCTGCTGGCGATCGGCATCTTCCTGCTTGGTCGGTCCATGATCAAGCACGTACGCCGGGTCCCGGCCTCGTTCGATCCGCCGGACTCGCGCCCGGAAACGTCACCCGAAACGTCGGAACCGGACCGCCCCGAGATCGGAGTATCCGACGCTGCCGACGGCGCCCACCGCCCATAACGCGCCGAGTCACTTGATTCGGGT
>JACDAB010000005.1 GCA_013695665.1 Geodermatophilaceae bacterium
GACCAACCCCGAACAAGACAGTAAGCCCGAACCTACAACCGTAGGTTCGGGCTATACCGATGTCCTGAGACATCACAATGGTCGGGATGGCGGGATTCGAACCCACGACCTCTTCGTCCCGAACGAAGCGCGCTACCAAGCTGCGCCACATCCCGAGTTGCGCGGCGCCAGTCTAGACCACCAGGCGCGGCGTCAGTCCCGAGCTACCAGGGTCAGGAGGGTCGCTTCCGGGCGGCAGGCAAGGCGATAGGGCGCGTACGGCGACGTGCCCAGCCCGGCCGAGACGTGCAACCAGGTGTCCCCGGTCCACCGGGACAGCCACCGGCTGCGCGCCCGGTCGATGCCGCAGTTGGTCACCAGTGGGCCGTAGAACGGCACGCGCAGCTGACCACCGTGGGTGTGGCCGGCCAGCACGAGGTCGACGCCGTCGGCAGCGAACCGGTCGATCAGCCGTGGCTCGGGGGAGTGCAGCAGCCCCAGCCGCAGATCGGCGTCCACTGGCGCGGTGCCCGCGATGTCGTCGTACCGGTCCCGGTGAAGGTGCGGGTCGTCGAGGCCGGCCAAGGCGATCCGGCGACCATCCGCCTTGATCTCGCCACGCGCGTTCGTCAGATCCACCCACCCGCGAGCGGTCATGGCGTCGCGCAGCTCGCGCCAGGGCAGCGGCTCGCCCACCTGACGTCTGTCGTCGGGGACGAAGTAGCGCAGCGGGTTCTTGGGCTGCGGCGCGTAGTAGTCGTTGCTGCCCATCACGAACGCACCGGGTCGATCCAACAGCGGCCCGAGCGCGTGCAGGGTGGCCGGTACGGCGTCGTGGCCGGCCAGGTTGTCCCCGGTGTTGATGACCAGGTCCGGTTCCAGCGCCTCCAGGGCGCTCAGCCAGCGACGCTTTCCCTGCTGGCGGGCCAGCAGATGGATGTCGGACAGGTGCAGCACCGTCAGTGGCTGCTGACCCGGCGGCAGGACGGGGACATCGAATCGCCTCAGCGTCCACTGGTTGCGCTCGTACAGGCTGGCGTAGCCGACGACCGCCACACCGAGCCCGGCGAGAGCGGACGGGAGGGTGTACCAGCGCATATCGGAAAGCTTACGGCCGCGCGCCCGGGTAACTTGACCGCCATGGCAGCACTGAAAGATCGGCTAAGGCAGGACCTCACGACCGCGATGAAGGCACGCGACGAGCTGGCCACCAGCACGCTGCGGATGGCGCTGGCGGCGCTGCAGCTGGAGGAGGTGGCCGGAGCCGCCGCCCGCGAACTCACCGACGAGGAGGTGCTCGCCGTCGTACGCCGGGAGACCAAGAAGCGCCGCGAAGCAGCGGATGCCTTCGCCGGCGCCGGCCGTGAGGAGTCCGCCGCCCGCGAGCAGGCTGAGGGCGCGCTGCTCGAGACCTACCTGCCCGCCCAGCTGTCGGACGAGGAGCTGACCGAACGGGTCCGGGCCGGCATCGCCGAATCCGGCGTCACCAGCATCCGCGACATGGGGCGGGCGATGAAGGCGGTCCAGGCCCTCGTAGCAGGCACAGCGGAGGGATCCCGGGTCGCCGCAGAGGTCAAGCGCCAGCTCGCGTGACCTGACTCCGGCTAGTCCTGGTCACCGGGAGGGTCTGGAGGAGGGGGCGGAGACGGTGGCCCCGGCCCCGGCCCCGGCCCCGGACCCGGCCTCGGCCCCGGAGGCGGATCGGGAGGCGGATCAGGTCGCGGATCAGGTCGCGGCGGGCGCGGCGGGGGGTCCGGCGCCGGGGGCGGCACCAGCGCCCCGTTGCTGATGAAGATCGTGACGGTCTGGCCGGGAACCACCTGCCCGCCGTTATCGGGGGAGGTGTACGCGACGCTGCCCTCGGCTCGGGCACTGTCCACCCGGCCCTCGGCCACCAGCGGCACCAGCCCGGCCTCCTCCAATGCCGACGTGCAGGTCGACACCGAGTACCCGCCGCACGCTGCCCGCAGGACGAAGGTGTTGCCATCGTCGTACTTCTGGTTGGACGGGGGGAACGGCGCGTTGGGGAACGGGCCCATGATCGGAATCATCGCCGCGGCGAAAATCGTGGCGGGCAAGCCACCGCCGAAGGCTCTCTCGCCGATGCTGGTGGGCGTGTCCGGGTTGAATATCCCGACAGAGGCCAGCAGCTGTGGGGTGTAACCGACGAACCACACCCCCTTGTTGTCCTGCGTGGTCCCCGTCTTGCCGGCGACCTGATGCCCCTCGACCCGTGCCCGGGAACCGGTCTGACCGCTGAAGCAGCACTCGACGTCCTTGAGCAGGATCTGATTGATGGTGTCGGCCAGACCCGGTGGGATGACCTCGGGCGTGCAGTTGTCGTTCTTCACGACCGGCTGCCCGTCGGCGCCGAGCAGCGGCTGCCCGGAGCGGTCGAACACCTGCTCCACCGGTGTGGGCCAGCAGCGGGTTCCGCGGGCTGCAACGGTGGCGTAGGCAGTGGCCAGGAGCAGCGGACTCGTCGCCTCCGGTCCCAGTGTGAAGGACCCGCGGTTCTCGGCGATGACCTGTTCGGGCAGCGGATTGTCGGGATACCACAGGCCGAGTCGTTGTCCCATGCGCACCGATGACTCGATGCTGCCCAGATCGTCCTGCAGGTGCACGAAGTAGGTGTTCGAGGACTGGTAGAGCGCGGTCTCCAGATTCAGCGTCGCGCGGTAGCTGCTGCTGGCGTTACGTACCTCGTACGGCTCGGTGCCGTTCTTGTAGACACGTGAGGTGTAGGGGTCGGAGGACGTGAGGGTGTAGTCGATGCCCTTCAGCTGCTCCAGGGCACTCGCCGCCACGAACAGCTTGTACGTCGACCCGGCGCCCGAGGACGGTGTGGTGAACAGCTTCACGTTCGTCTGGGCCGGGTCATCCGGGTTCGTGCCGTAGACGCGGTTGGTCGACATCGCCCGCACCTTGCCGGTGCCCGGTTCGACCAGCGTGAACAGGCCGGCGAAGGGGTCGCCCGGCGCGAGTTCGGACACCACTGCCCGGTCCCCGGCCGCCTGCATGCGCGGGTCCAGGGTCGTCCGGATCCGCAGCCCGCCCTCGTTGATCTGTTCAGCGGTCAGGCCCAGCCCCAGCGGTGCGGGGTTGGTGAGGTACTCATACATCCAGTCACAGAAGAACCGACCGACGACCGCACCGGCGCAGCCACGGGGGGCCGGCGGGCTGGGCAGCAGGACCGGCGGAACCGCCTTGGTGGCCTCGGCCTCGGCTGTGGTGATGTAGCCCTGATCGGCCATCCGACTCAGGACCTCGTCGCGCCGCTCCCCCGCGCCTTCCAGCCCGTTGCTCAGCGGGTCCAGGGATGACGGGTTCTGCACGAGACCGGCCAGCAGGGCCGCTTCGGGCAGCGACAGTTCGGTGACCGGCTTGTTGAAGTAGACGCGGGTGGCGGCTGCCACGCCGTACGCGTTGCTGCCGAAGTACATCAGGTTGAGGTACTTCTCCAGGATCTCGTCCTTGGTGTACTCCGCCTCGACCTGCAATGCGAGGTTCGCTTCACGCAGTTTGCGGGCGATGCTCTGGTCGATGGCAGCTGTTCGTTCCTCGTCGGTCTCGGCCTGGTAGAGCAGGACGTTCTTGACGTACTGCTGGGTCAGCGTCGACCCACCCTGCTGGATCGCCCCGGCTGACACGTTCTGCACGATGGCCCGGGTGAGCCCTTGAGCGTCTAGACCGCCGTGCTCGTAGAAGCGGGCGTCCTCGATCGCGATGATCGCCTGTTGCATCACCAGTGGGATCTGGTCCAGGGGCACCGGCGATCGGTTGAAGTTGAAGAAGTACGTGAGGAGCGACCCGTCGGCTGCCACGACGCGGGTCACGCCGGCAGGGGTCTCCTCCTCCAGCGCCCCGGTGTCGTCCAGGAGCGTGGAACCGCTCCGGGCGACCAGGCCTAGCCCACCGACGACCGGCAGCATCAGCCCGGCGACCAGCGCTCCTGCAACGGCGATGACCAGGACCAGCTTGGCCGCCGCACCGAACTTTCTACCCGCGGTTGTCCCTGACACGTCCTTCAGGGTACGTGCTGACCGCAGCCCGCAACCCTAAGCCGCTCGAGTCGTTGTTCTCCATGAGACTTCAGTCCGGCACGGACGGTGATCTTCGTTTTCCCGGTACGGCGTACTGATGGGATTGATATGACAGTGAGCGCTACCGCGTCATCAGGGGTGTCATACGGAGCGATGGCCTGGGCCGAGCGCGGCTCGTGTCGTGACATGGACCCGGACACGCTGTTCGTCCCCGGTGCTGCCCAGCATCGCGCCAAGCGGGTCTGCGCCTCCTGCCCGGTCCGGGTCGAGTGTCTGACCGAGGCCCTGGACAACCGGCTGGAGTTCGGCATCTGGGGTGGGATGACCGAGCGCGAACGCCGCAGCCTGCTCCGCCGCCGGCCCGACGTCGAGTCCTGGCGGCCGCTGCTGGACGCCACCGCCCTCCGCTCGGCCGCCGCGGCACGCTAGGCGACGGCCGTCCCCGGCCGGCGCTGCGGGCCTACTGCTCGCCGGCCAGCGCCGCCCCGACGACGCGCAGCGCCGCCAGATCATGAACCTCACCGGCCAGCGCCGGGATCTCCCGCAGCGCCACCTCGGGGTGCGCCTTGGTGAAGCGGGCAGTGATCCTCTGTTCGCGGCGGGCAGTGAACATCACCTCGGCGTGGATCCGCAGGACCGCAGCGGTGAGTTCCTGATCGCCCATCTCCTCCAGCGCCTCGGCTGCCGTTTCCGCTCGTTGCCCGGACAACTTGGGTACGGCGCTGCGGTGCACCCGGTTGATGATCACACCAGCCAGCGGCATCGCGTCGTTGTTGAGCCGCTCCACGAAGTACGACGCCTCCCGGAGCGCGTCCGGCTCCGGCGTTGCCACCACGAGGAAGGCGGTTCCGGGGCGGCTGAGCATCTTGTAGGTCGCTTCCGCGCGTTCCCGGAAACCGCCGAACATGGTGTCCAGCGCCCCGACAAAGGCGGAGACGTCGGTAAGCACCTGCGCGCCGAGGATCTTGGTGAGGATGCGGGCGAACAACGTGAATCCGGCGCCGACGACCTTCAGGTAGGCCCGCCCGCCCGCCTTCGCGGGGGCGGCGAGCAGCCTCAGCATCCGGCCGTCGAGGAAGCGGGCCATCCGCTGCGGCGCGTCGAGGAAGTCCAGCGCGGAACGGCTGGGCGGGGTGTCGACGACGATCAGGTCCCAGTCGCCCATCGCCCTGAGCTGACCGAGCTTCTCCATTGCCATGTACTCCTGCGTGCCGGCGAAGGAGGAGGACAGCGATTGGTAGAACGGGTTGCTCAGGATCTGCCGGCTGCGCTGCGGTGAGCTGTGCTCCTCGACGATCTCGTCGAAGGTCCGCTTCATGTCCAGCTGCATCGCCCACAGCCGGCCCCCTCCTGCGGAACCGACCCCGTCGACCACCCGCGGGGTGTTGTCCAGCCTGGTCAGGCCGAGAGCCTGGGCCAACCGCCTGGCCGGATCAATCGTGAGGACGACGACGGTGCGCCCAGCGTCCGCGGCCCGGACCGCCAAGGCCGCGGACGTCGTCGTCTTGCCCACGCCCCCGGATCCGCAGCAGACCACGATCCGGGTGGCCGGGTCGGACAACATCGCATCGACGTCCAGCACGCCCGGGCTCACCTTCGCACCTCCCGACCTGCTCACCTGACACCCGCGGCGTTCAGAATGTCGGCCAGCTCGAACAGATCCGACAGGTCGATCGGTCCGGGCAGGAGGGGCAGCTCGTACGTCGAACGAGCCAGTGCCTGGATCCGCGCACGGGACTCGTCCTGCACCGCGTAGCGGTGGGCATCCTCCATGGCCTGCTCGGTCAGCGGCTTGGCCAGCGTCTTGCTGTCGAGTCCGGCCAGTTCCAGTCCCGCAGCCACCCTGGACACGCCCAGCCGGCCGGCTATCGCCCGACGCTCGTCCGCGGGCGGCAACAGCGAGGGCCGGGCGGCGTTGACGATGACGGCGCCCACCGGCAGGTGTGTCGCCGTCAGATCGGCGATCGCATCGATGGTCTCCTGGACCGGCATCTCCTCGAGCAGGGTCACCAGGTGCACAGCGGTCTGCGAGGAGCGGAGCACCGCCATCACGCCGTCGCTCTGGGTCTTGATCGGACCGACCTTCGCCAGCCCGCTCACCTCAGCGGTGACGTTCAGGAACTTCGTGATCCGCCCGGTCGGAGGGGCGTCGAGCACGACGGCGTGGTACACCCGCTTTCCCCCGACGGTGCGGGTCGCCGCCTCCTTCACCTTCCCGGTCAGGAGGACATCACGCAGACCGGGCGCGATGGCGGTGGCGAAGTCGATGGCACCCATCTTCCGCAGTGCCCGGCCGGCTCGCCGCAGGCTGTAGAAGATGTCCAGGTAGTCCAGCAGGGCGGCCTCGTCGTCCACGGCGAGCGCCAGCACCTCACCGCCCCCGGGTGCAACCGCCACCCGGGTCTCCTTGTACGGCAGCGGCGGGTAGTCGAACAGCGATGCGATGCCCTGCCGCCCTTCGACCTCGACGAGCAGCGTGCGCCGACCGCCGTACGCCAGGGCGATCGCCAACGCGGCGGCGACGGTCGTCTTGCCGGTGCCACCCTTTCCGGTGACGATGTGCAGCCGGGCGGCTGGGAAGTCCGGATCAGTGGCGGGCACCCGCGAAGCCTAGGCGGGCGGTGGGTACCTCGCTTCCTCAGGCCGGTACGGCGGGCAGCGCCGCCAGCGCCCGGGCCATCGCGTCGGCGTCGTGGTCGGCCCACTCGCTGTCGGTCATCCGCCCGGACAGGTAGGCGTCGTATGCCGGCAGGTCGAGGTGCCCGTGTCCACACAGCGCCGTCAGGATGACCTTCTCCTCGCCGGTCTCGGCGCAGCGGCGCGCCTCGTCGATGGCCGCTGCCAGGGCGTGCGTCGGTTCGGGTGCCGGCACGATGCCCTCGGTCCGGGCGAACTGCACGCCGGCCGCGAAGCAGTCCGACTGCGGCTTGGAGACCGCGCTCAGCAGCCCCAACTCGTAGATGTGGCTGATCAGCGGACTCATCCCGTGGTAGCGCAGACCTCCGGCGTGAATGGGATCCGGGATGAAGTCGTGGCCCAGCGTGTGCATCTTCATCAGCGGCGTCATGCCGGCGGTGTCGCCGAAGTCGTAGGCGTAGCTGCCCTTGGTCAGCGACGGGCAGGCGGCCGGCTCCACCGCCAGGATCGACGGGGACATCCGGCCGGCGAGCTTCTCCCGCAGGAACGGGAAGGCCAGGCCGCCGAAGTTCGATCCACCGCCGGTGCAACCGACGATCAGGTCAGGCGTCTCCCCGACCTTCGCAAGCTGGAGCAGCGCCTCCTCACCGATGATCGTCTGGTGCATCAGCACGTGATTCAGCACGCTGCCGAGTGCGTAGTTGGTGTCGGCGTTCTGCGCAGCGACCTCGACCGCCTCGCTGATGGCGATGCCCAGCGACCCGGTCGAGTCCGGTGTGGCGGCGAGGATTGCCCGGCCGGCGTTGGTCAGCTCCGACGGGCTCGGGTGGATCGTCGCGCCGAACGTCTCGATCATCATCCGGCGGTACGGCTTCATGTCGTAGGAAGCGCGGACCTGCCAGACCTCGCACTCCAGCCCGTACTGCGTACACGCGAAGGCCAGCGCCGTGCCCCATTGACCGGCACCGGTCTCGGTTGTCAACCGGCGGATCCCCGCTTCGGCGTTGTAGAACGCCTGCGGCACGGCGGTGTTCGGCTTGTGCGAGCCGGCCGGGCTGACGCCCTCGTACTTGTAGTAGATGCGCGCCGGGGTCTTCAGCGCGCGTTCGAGGCGATGAGCGCGGTAGAGCGGCGACGGGCGCCACAGTCGGTAGATGTCGAGAACGTCACCGGGAATCTCGACGTAGGAGTCGCTGGTGACCTCCTGCCCGATCAGGGCCATCGGGAACAGCGGGGCGAGATCGTCGGGACCGACCGGCTCCAGCGTTCCCGGATGCAGCACGGGCGGTGGTGGCGCGGGCAGGTCGGGGACGACGTTGTACCAGCGGGTGGGCATCTCGTCCTCGTCGAGGAGGATCTTGTGCCGCTTGACGTCAGTCATGGCGCGACCGTACGGCGAGCGCACCTTCGTGGATAGGGTCCCACCATGCAGAAATGGGAGTACATGACCGCGCCGCTGTTGATTCACGCGACAAAGCAGATCCTCGACAATTTCGGGTCCGACGGGTGGGAACTGGTCACGGTGATCCCGGGCCCGAACCCTGAACAGCTGGTCGCCTACTTCAAGCGGGCGAAATCGTGACGCACTCCGAGCGGCTCGCCGAGTTGGGCCTCGTACTGCCCGCGGTGGCAGCGCCGGTGGCGGCCTACGTCCCCACATCCCGGACCGGTGACCTGGTCTTCACCTCCGGGCAGCTGCCGTTCGTGGACGGCAGCCTGCCGCGGACCGGACGGGTGGGTGCCGAAGTCGATGCCGAGGATGCAGCGGCCGACGCCCGGCAGTGTGCGCTGAACGGGCTGGCCGCGGTGCACGCGGCAGTGGGCATCGACAACGTGGTCCGCGTCGTCAAGGTGGTCGGGTTCGTCGCGAGCGCTGCCGGCTTCAACGGCCAGCCCGCCGTTATCAACGGCGCGAGCGACCTGCTCGGTGAGGTGTTCGGCGAGGCCGGCCGGCACGCCCGCAGTGCGGTCGGCGTGGCCGAGCTGCCGCTCGGAGCACCCGTGGAGGTCGAACTGATCGTCGAGGTGCGGTGAGCATCCCGACTCGGACGCTCGGCCTGGGCGGGCCGATGGTCGGGGCGATCGGTCTCGGCTGCATGGGGATGTCCTGGGCCTACGGCGAGCCCGACGACGAGGCGTCGGTAGCGGTCATCCGCCGAGCACTCGAACTCGGCGTCACCTTCGTGGACACCGCCCAGGTGTATGGGCCCTTCGTCAACGAGTCCCTCGTCGGCCGGGCGCTGCACGGCCGTCGCGGCGAGGTGGTGCTGGCAACGAAGACGGGCCTGATCGCCGACAGGGACCGCCAGATACACCGCAACGGCCGGCCCGAGCACGTCCGCGGCTCGCTGGCGGGCAGCTTGAGCCGGCTGGGCACCGACTACGTCGACCTGTACTACCTGCACCGGGTCGACGACGAGGTTCCCCTCGAGGACACCTGGGCGGCGTTGGCCGAGTGCGTGACCGAGGGTCACGCGCAGCGGCTTGGCCTGTCGGAGGTCACGGTCGAGCAGGCCGAGTTGTGCCACCGCATCCACCCGGTCTCGGCCATCCAGTCGGAGCTGTCGCTGTGGACCCGCGGTCCGCTGTCCGGCGTACTCCCGTGGTGCGTCGCCAACGGGGCAGCGTTCGTGCCGTTCAGCCCGCTAGGCCGGGGATTCCTGACCGGCGCCGTCGGCAGCGGCAGCTTCGGCGCCGGCGACCTGCGCGCCCGCAACCCCCGTTTCACCGCCGAGGCGATGGCGGCCAACGAGGCGCTGGTGGGGGAGGTACGCCGGATAGCGGCCGGTGCCGGGGCGACGCCGGGCCAGGTGGCGCTGGCCTGGACGCTGGCGCAGGGCGAGTACGTCGTGCCGATTCCTGGGACGAAGCGGCTGGCCTACCTCGAGGAGAACTCGGCAGCGGCCGACGTACTGCTGACGGCCGCCGACCTGAGTGCCTTGGACTCCCTGCCGCCCGCCGTCGGCGAACGGTACTGAGCTACCGGGCTTTCTTGGCTGCTTTCTTTCCCGCTTTCTTGGCTGGGCGATTGGCGACTGACTCGACGGCATCGGATTCGCTGGCCGCCCCCTCGGAGACCAGGTCACCGGAGCTGCCCTCGAGGTGTGCGCGAATGAACCACTGGAATTGCTCCAGCTGTGCCGACTGGCCGATCAGAATGTCCTGCGTCACCGGATCAGGATCCTCGGTCTCATCGATGGCCGTCCGATGGTCGGTGATGACCCCGTCGTAGACGAGGTTCAAGGCGGCCAGGTGCTGGATCGCCCCAGCCCGGTTGATGGAGTAGTCGTCCCAGCTGCGCGAACGCACCAGCGCGCCGGGCACGCCGATGGGCTCCGAGCCCAGGGTGGCGATCCGCTCCGCCAGAACGTCGGCCATGAGCCGGACGGCGTCAACCTGCGGGTCGAGCATCTCGTGGACGGCGACGAAGTGCGGCCCCACCACGTTCCAGTGCACGTGCTTGAGGGTCAGATGCAGATCGGTCAGCGCGTTGAGACGGTC
>JACDAB010000006.1 GCA_013695665.1 Geodermatophilaceae bacterium
GTCGAAGCGTAGCTTCTGGCTGCGGGAGGCGCGAGCGACCACCGCGCCATCGCGGACGAGCCGGATCTCGGCTTCGAGCGGGCAGGTGAACTCCAGGGAGAGCGGCGCTTCCAGCACCACCTCGTCGCCGCAGGTCGCGGTGGCGCCGCTGGACGAAAGCGCGACGAAGGTCGTGCCCCCCGCGTCACCGCGGGCGCGGTTTGCCATAATAACGCGCCCACGCCGGATGGCGTCCCATATCTGCTGCTCGGCCCTGTCAAAGTCGGCATCCAGCGGTTCGTCCAACTGAAGATAGTTCGTAAGACGGTCGAAGCAATGTTTGTAGGGGAAGACGACCCACTCACGCTTCAGCCGCCGCACCTTTGTCGCGTGCGCGTCCACACCGAAGAGGCCCGTGGGCTGGACCCCTTCCACCTGCAATGCATCCCACCAACGGAGCGTTTCCGCCGTCGGGCCCCGCAGAGCGAGGGAGGGAAAGAAGTAGTAGAGATATTTGCGGAATGGCGTGTAGTTCTCGATCCAGTCCGACATATAGTTCCACAACTCGATCCCTGTAAAGCCCCGCAGCGCCCAGTCGTCCCAGCGGTAGGGCGTCGTATACTCATTCGTCGCCCGCTCGTCGGGGTGGGCGATGACGCCGATGCCCCCCCGCCGCGCCACCTCCGCCATATACTCTGCCGGGGCGAGCTCGCGCGAGATCACCTCGTCAACATCGCCGACGAGATAATGGTTGCGCTCCGGGGTGATCTCATACCCCACGAGTGTCACCACCCCGTCGATTATTCCCTCTTCGCCCTTGCCCTGCATCGTGTCATGGTCGGTGATCCAGATCCACGCGAGCCCGCTCTGCCGCGCGGCCTGCGCCAAATCGGCGACGCTTCCCGTGCCATCCGAATAGAACGTGTGCATGTGTAACGCGCCTGGTGACTGGTAGTACATGGTACCTCTGCTAGATAGAGTTTCGAGACCGAAGCTTGAATAGCGCAACAGGCGGGATCTACCTGGGCTGCGAGAGTATCATAGACAGGCGCCACTTTGCAACTGACGCCGCCACTCGCATGGCCGGAGCAAGGAAAACAAAGAGACCAGTGTGGTACACACTGGTCTCCCCGTCGCGTTATAAAGATATAGCGCCGCCCCGGTCTCGCTAGCAGCGCCCGGTTACGCGCTGGCCCCTGTCTCCTCGAACTGGTTCAGCACGGAATCGAAGCGGCTCTTGAGCGCGGGCTTGGGCAGCGCCCCCACGATCCGGTCCACCTCTTCGCCATCGTGGAAGAAGATCATCGTTGGGATCCCCATGATGCCGTACTGCATGGCGACCTCCTGGTTCTCGTCCGTGTTCAGCTTGGCTACGCGGAGCCGTCCCTCGTACTCTTGTGCCAATTCCTTGAGCGCCGGTGCGATCATCCTGCACGGCCCGCACCACGGCGCCCAAAAATCGACGACGACTGGCTTGGTGCTTTCCAACACCTCCGCCTCGAATGTTTCATCACTAATGTCAATCGGCTGAGAATCATCTTGATTCGCCATTGTTAATCTCCCTTCGGATCCTACTTGCCGTGTGAGTCCTAAAAAGCACTAACCTTGCCAAGGCAATATTTCATCTTTCTTGTCTCCCGCACATAGCAGCTAGAATTGGGAAAGGACGATGGTATCGGCAAGGCTTGACTCCAAGAATTCTAGCAGAGATTGGAGAGTATATGATCACGAAAGTTGTTTTCATGGGAACGCCAGAGTTCGCTGTACCATCGCTGGAAGTGGTGGCTGCGCTAGAGGAGGTGGAAATCATCACTGTTGTCACGCAGCCCGACCGCCCCGCGGGACGGGGCAGGGCAATGCGCCCCTCAGCCGTCAAGGTGCGGGCCGAGATGCTTGGCCTGCCCGTGTGGACACCGCCAAATCTTAAAGGCGAGGTGGCGCAGGCGCGGCTGAGGGAGTTGGCACCCCATCTGTTTGTCGTGGTGGCCTATGGCGAGATTCTACGTCGTGCGGTGCTGGAGATCCCACCGCTGGACGCCGTAAATGTCCACGCCAGCCTGCTGCCACGCCATCGCGGCGCGTCGCCCATCGCGGCCGCGTTGTTGGCTGGTGACCCCGTCACGGGTGTAACGATCATGCAGATGGACGAAGGGATGGACACGGGGCCAGTCCTGGCGATGCGCGGGCTCCCGATCCTGGCCCACGACACACTCGGCACGCTCTCCGCCAGACTGGCGGAGTTAGGCGCCGAACTGCTGGCAGAAACCCTTCCCGACTGGATTGAGAACCTGATCGAGCCGCAGCCGCAGCAACATGACGCGGCAACCTATACGACACTGCTCCGCAGGGAAGCAGGGCGGCTCGATTGGACCAAATCGGCCCAGGCG
>JACDAB010000007.1 GCA_013695665.1 Geodermatophilaceae bacterium
GCACCGGCCGCCACGACTCCGGCAGACTGGCGTTGGTGGCGACACAGTCGAAGAAGCGCTGCTGGTCGGCCAGGTCCAGGATCGTCAGGCAGAACCCGCTGGCCTCGGGGCCGACGGTGCCCACGACGTTGTAGCGCAGCAGCAGGCGCGCCAGGTCGTCGACCACATGCCGGCTCGCCGAGCTGTACCGGATATCAGCCCGGTCCGCACCCGCCAGCCACCGCACCGACCCGCCGTAGGACCACAGGTCGGCGAGGAACTTGCCCAGCCGCGCCTCGGACAGGCCGAACGCCAACCGCGACAGGTGCCCGTCGCTCACCCGCAGCGGCGCGACGTCCACGACCCGCCGCGGCGCGGGCAGGCGACGGGGCACCGCAACCTGGTCGCCGACGGTCAGCTCACCCAGCGGGCGCCAACCCTGCGGCGTCAGGAACGGGTGGTTCGCAGTGGCCTCGATCTGACGACCCGTGGCCAGCAGCAGCCGGTAGACCTCCTTGACCCCGCTGGAGAACGCATGAGTCATCGTGGCGGCCACGATGCGCTGTTGATCGTCGAGGGACCAGACCGGGATGTCACGCTCGCCGGTGCTCATCAGCTCGCCCAAGCTGGCCTCGGCGCCGGTGTCGGCACGGAGCACCCGGGTGGCGGCGGTGAGGCAGCCGGACTCGCGCAGATCGCTCAGCATGGGCTTCTTGTCCTGGCGCTGCTCGGGACTGCGGTTCAGCTGGCAGATCGCCACGACGGGGACTTCCAGCTCCTTGGCGAGCAGCTTCAGCGACCGGGAGAACTCGCTGACCTCCTGCTGGCGCGACTCGACCTTCTTCCCGCTGGTCATGAGCTGCAGGTAGTCCACGACGACCAGCTTGAGGTCGTGGCGCTGTCGCAGCCGCCGCGCCTTGGCCCGGATCTCCATCATCGTCAGATTGGGCGAGTCGTCGATGTACAGCGGGGCGTCGGCAACCTCGCCCATCCGCCGGGCCAGGCGGGTCCAGTCCTCCTCGTTCATGGTCCCGGACCGCATGTGGTGCAGGGGGACCTTGGCCTCGGCGGACAGCAGGCGCATCGTGATCTCGCTGCGACCCATCTCCAGGGAGAAGATCGCCGAGGTCATGCCGTGCTTGATGGAGCACGAGCGGGCGAAGTCCAGTCCGATCGTCGAGTTGTGAACGACCATGTCGGCGGCAAGGAAATTGTGGGTGCCGTCGACGGTGAGGTCATACACGTCGCTGGATCCGTCGGCCACGACCGAGACGACCTCGTCCCAGGCGAGTTCGCTCGTGGCCAGGCGCCGCAGCCGGTCGGAGTCCAGGGCCTTGGCGAGCTCGGCCAGGCACTCCCGGTCGATCGCCCGCTTGTCGACGTGCCAGTCGTGGAACCCGGGCAGCCCGCAGCGCGCGTTGACCTCCTCCCAGGACAGTCCCCCCATCTCGGCCTCGACCACGTCCCAGCACTCGACCGGAAGGTCCCCCGACTCGTTCCCACGGGGTACGGCGATGGACAGCCCGGGTGAGAGGTCAGCCACTGCGACCCAGCCGCGGACCCCGAGCAGCGGATGCGTCGCGGTCGCCCGCAGCGCCCGCCCGGACCGCGTGGTCACCCGCAGCACCGGCAGCCGGCCGTTGTGCACGAACGCGCTCGGCCTGGTCTCGCGCATCGTGAGGTCGGGCGCGAGTGTGCTGAGGCTGACGGGCTCGCCGGCCAGCCCCCGGCGGACGAACTCCTCGATCGTCATCGAGCGGCCCGAGGCGAGGTCGAGGACCGGCGTCTCGGCTGCCAGGCACTTGCCCATCGCCGGACGCCCGGCGACGATCACCATCTGCCCGGGATGCAAGCCGTTGGTCACCTGGTCGAGTTCCACGAAGCCGGTGGGCACGCCGGCCGCAGCTCCGCCGCGGGAGGAGATCGCGTCGATCTCGTCCATCGTCTCCTGCAGCAGATGCTCCAACAGGATGTAGTCCTCGGACAGCCGCCGCTCGGTCACTTCGTAGACCGCGGCCTGCGCGCGGTCCACCGCGTCGTCGACGTCCCCGCCCTGGCCCTGCGCTGCGCCGTACCCCAGCTGGACGATCCTGGTCCCCGCCTCGACCAGCCGACGCAGGACCGCCTGCTCGGCGACGATCTGCGCGTAATAGCCGGCGTTGGCCGCGGTCGGCACCGAGGCGATCAGGGTGTGCAGGTACGGCGCCCCGCCCGTCCGCATCAGCTGACCCTGCTTGGTCAGCTCGGCCGAGACGGTGACGGGGTCAGCTGGCTCGCCGCGGCCGTAGAGGTCGAGGACGATGTCGAAGATCGTCTGGTGCGCGGGCCGGTAGAAGTCGGTGCCCCGCAGCACCTCGACGACGTCGGCGATGGCGTCCTTGGACAGCAGCATGCCGCCGAGCACCGACTGCTCGGCCTGCAGATCCTGTGGTGGCAGCCGGTCGAACTCCGCACCGGCAGCGCTTGAACGGATTCCCCGATCGTCCGCGACCGCCACCAAGGCCCCTCTCCTTCGGACACCGCACCGTCGGCTGGGACCAATTCCTACGCGCGGGGTGCGACATTTCCAGCGCGGACGCTAGAGGTGGCGGGCCCGGTCGCTCAAACGCCGCTGTGCACTCAGCTCCGGAGAACCTGTGGAGAACCCGGCCTCCGTCCTGTGTGGACACTGTGCAAACCCTGGGGATATCGCTACGCCGGAACTCATCGCAGTCGCTGCGACCGGCGGGTTCGCCGTACACCCCCTGGGGACAGAAGAAATTTGCCTCGACGCAGGCAGCCATGCAGACGCCAGGACGGCGCGGGGAGTCAGCTGCGAAACGTCCGCCGATCCGAGCGGTCTGGCGCTCGAATCGACGGACGTTGGATGGAACTGCCCTCAGGCGGGGGTGACGTCGACCTCGACCTTGGCGCTGACCTCGTCGTGGACGCGGACGGTGACAGCGTGGCTGCCGGTGGACTTGATCGAGCCGGAGAGCTCGATCTTGCGCCGGTCCACGTTGGGCCCGCCGGCCCGCACGATCGCCTCGGCGACATCAGCGGCGGTCACCGAACCGAAGAGGCGACCACCCGCACCGGTGCGCGCCGTCAGCCGCACGGTCAGGGCCTCGAGCTGCTTCTTGATGTCGGTGGCCTGACCGACGTCGCGGACCTCCCGCACCTCGCGGGCGCGCCGGATCGTGGCGATCTGCTTCTCCGTGCCGCGGGTGGCAGCTATCGCCAGCCCGCGCGGCATCAGATAGTTGCGCCCGTAGCCGTCCTTGACCTCGACCACGTCGCCCGGCGTACCCAGTCCGCTGACCTCCTGGGTGAGGATGAGCCTCATCGGGCCGTGCTCGTATAGGGCAGCAGCGCCATTTCGCGGCTGTTCTTGACCGCGATGGCGACATCGCGCTGGTGCTGACTGCAGTTGCCGCTGACCCGACGGGCACGGATCTTGCCGCGGTCGGAGATGTACTTGCGCAGCAGCGCGGTGTCCTTGTAGTCGATGTAGCTGGTCTTGTCCTTGCAGAAGATGCAAACCTTCTTCTTCGGTTTGCGCAGGGGAGGTTTAACCATGGTTCTTACTCGCATTCACAGTCAGAAGGGTGGCTCGTCGGAAAGACCGCCGGCCGGGGGAGCCTGATTCCAGGGATCAACGGAGGCGTTGCCGCCGCCAGAGGAGAAGCCGTCGCCGGATCCACCGGACCCGCCTGATCCGCCGCCGCCGAACCCGCCTCCGCTGCCCCGGGAGGCCTTGGTGACCTTGGCCGTGGCGTACTTCAGCGACGGGCCCACCTCATCGACATCGAGCTCGACGACAGTGCGCTTCTCGCCTTCCTTGGTCTCGAACGAGCGCTGCTTGAGCCGCCCGGTCACCACCACGCGGGCACCCCGAGTGAGTGACTCTGCGACGTTCTCGGCTGCCTGCCGCCAGATGGCGCAGCGGAGGAACAGCGCGTCGCCGTCCTTCCACTCGTTGCTGTTCTTGTCGAAGGTCCGCGGCGTGGAGGCGACGGTGAAGTTGGCGACCGCGGCGCCGCTGGGGGTGAACCGCAGCTCCGGGTCGGCGGTGAGGTTGCCGACGACGGTGATGATCGTCTCGCCTGCCATTCAGATGCTCCCTATCGCTGGTCTGGTCTCATGAGCTTGGTCCGCAGCACTGACTCGTTGAGGTTCAGTTGCCGGTCGAGTTCGGCGACCGTAGCCGGTTGGGCCGACAAATCGACGACTGCATAGATGCCCTCGACCCGCTTGTTGATCTCGAAGGACAGACGGCGGCGGCCCCAGATGTCGACCTTCTCCACCGTGCCACCGTCCTTGGTGACGACGGTGAGGAACTGATCCAGCGACGGCGCAATGGTGCGCTCCTCAAGATCGGGATCCAGGATCACCATGAGTTCGTAGCGACGCACGAAATACCCACCTCCTATGGGCTCAACGGTCGCGGACGGTCCGCAACAGGAGGGTCGTTCGCGTCAAGCAAACTCCGCAAGGCTATCAGCGATCACTGGGTACGCCGGACCACCGCGATCCGGTCCGTGGACAACCGCCCGCAGCCTGTGGACCGCTGGGAGTCCAGCCGATCCTGGGTCTGCTCGGGGGTGAGTTCCTCGATGTCCTGCGACAGCAGCCACTGGTAGCCGAACGGGTCCGCCAGCCGGCCCTGCCGGTAGCCGTAGGACTGATCCGACACCGAGAAGATCACCCGCGCGCCGGCCGCGATCATCGCTGCGGCGACAGCGTCGGCGTCGGCGACCACGAGCATGAGCAGCACCGGCGACCCGCCGTACGACGTGGCCGACCGGTCGACGTCGTCGGCGTCCTTCAGCGTCAGCAGCGACTCGCCGATCCGTAGGTCGGCGTTCACGACCGACCCGTCGGGGCCGGTGTACCGGGACATGACCTTGGCGGCAAAGGCGCGCTGGTAGAAGTCGATCGCCGCATCGGCACCGCTGATCACCAGCCGCGGAATGACCTGCATCATGCCCGGACCTCCCGCCACCCTGGCTGCAGTTCGACGTCGGTCGGCAGCGGCTGCCAGAACGTCCACGAGTAGCCCTGTGGGTCGCGCACCGA
>JACDAB010000043.1 GCA_013695665.1 Geodermatophilaceae bacterium
CCCTCGTATGCCCCGGCGTAGGCTTGCAGGGCATCGAGATCACGCGCCAGGAAGTCCCTCGCCCGGCGGTGATCGCGGCCCGGAGCGGGCACCATCCGCCAGCCCGAAGGCTGCAGATCCACTGCCAGGTCGACCAGCAGTGTCGCCGATCGGCCGATCAGGTCGGCTCCGGGACCGCGATTCGGCAGCTCCGGCAGGTGAGGGAAGTCCGGCAGCTCACCGAAAACCAGGCTGACCGCCTCAGCCGGGTCCAGGCCGGGCAGCGAGCCGATGCCTGTTGCCACCCCCGTCGGCACCGCCGAGCGCGCGCTCACCACGACGTCTCGGCGACTGCCGGGAAGTCCACGTTTCGCACCCAGCGCAAGGGTGGCAAAACCCGCAGTCGACGAGCTAATGCTGCCGTCGCCGTACTCCGAACACAGCTGCGGCGCCCGCGAGCAGGAGGGCAACGCCCAGAGCCGCGAGCGGCATGATCGGAGCACCGGTGATCGGCAGGCCACTGTCCGGGATCGGTGATGAGTTCGCCGTCGCCACCGGACTGGACCTCGATCCGGCCGCGGAAATCGTTCACTGCCAGCAGCTGTACGTCGATGTCCCCGGGTGCAGCGGCCGCGGGCATCACGGAAACGTTGCCAGGAGGCAGGTGACGGCGGCAAGCGCCAGCGGAATACGGCGAGACATGCGGACTCCAGCGATCGCATTTCGATGACCGAAGCGGACCGTAGCGGGTCCGTCGGACAGCCCGCTACCACAGCCTCGTGAACCACCTTGGCTGGCACCCTGCGCACCACCCACCGGCGAGCCGGCGGGCTCACGGACGCAGCAGCGGGCCTACGCCGCGCTCGTGCTGTCCACCGTCGCCGACCCGACCACGCGATCGCCGTCGTAGAGGACGACCGCCTGACCGGGGGCGATTCCGCGCTGGGCCTCGTGCAGGTCCACGACGAGTCGCCCGACCACGAGCCGGGCGCCGGCGCCGCAAACCGCCCCGTGCGCGCGCAGCTGCGCGGTGCCCTCGAACGGCAGCACCGGTTCGCCCTGGGTCCACACCGGCCGCCCCGCGAGGACCGCACTCACGTCCAGCAGCGGCGCCGGGCCCACGGTGACGGTGCTGGTGGCCGGGCTGATCGACAGCACGTAGCGCGGCTTCCCGTCCGCGGCCGGGTGGCCGATCCGCAGACCCCGACGCTGCCCCACGGTGAAGCCGAAGGCCCCCCCGTGCCGCCCGACCACCGAGCCGGTCTCGGCGTCGACGAGGTCGCCGGGTCGCTCGCCGAGGCGGTCGGCCAGGAAGCCCCTCGTATCCCCGTCGGCGATGAAGCACACGTCGTGGCTGTCGGGCTTGTCGGCGACGCCGAGGCCGCGAGCCGATGCCTCCCGCCGTACGTCGTCCTTCGTGGACTCACCGAGCGGGAACATCGCCCTCGCCAGCTGCTGCGGGGTCAGCACGGCCAGGACGTAGGACTGGTCCTTGCCCGCGTCCACCGACCGCCGGAGAACGCCGTCGGACAGCCGGGCGTGGTGTCCCGTCACGACCGCGTCGAAACCCAAGGCGATCGCCCGGTCGAGCACGGCGGCGAACTTGATCTTCTCGTTGCACCGCAGGCACGGGTTCGGCGTACGCCCGGCCGCGTACTCCGCGACGAAGTCCTCGACCACGTCTGAGGCGAACCGCTCGTGAAAGTCCCAGACATAGAACGGGATGCCGATCACGTCGGCGGCGCGCCGGGCATCCCGAGCGTCCTCCAACGTGCAGCAGCCCCGGGCTCCCTGCCGAAGGGAGGCCGGCGCCGGAGACAGTGCCAGGTGTACGCCGGTGACGTCGTGGCCGGCGTCCACGGCGCGGGCGGCGGCGACGGCGCTGTCTACGCCGCCGGACATCGCGGCGAGCAGATTCACGGTCGCACCCCGTCCGCCTCCGTCCAGTCCGCTCCTGTTGTGTGCTCCCGGACGGAGGCGGACTCACGGCGCACCCCGTCCGCCTCCGTCCAGTCCGCTCCTGTTG
>JACDAB010000063.1 GCA_013695665.1 Geodermatophilaceae bacterium
CCTGCACGCGCCGCGAGCGACTAGATTGGGGGCACATGTCCGCGACCCCCAGGGCCCCCCGCGCAGCCTCCGGCCGGAACGGCACCCCGTGACAACGCTCCCACCCGTCCCGGCCCGGCCCGGACCGGTTGCGTGTTCCCGAGCGGAGGCGCGCTGGTGACGGAGTGGCTGCTCGTCCTCGCCACGTTCGTCCTCACGGCCGGCACAGCCCTGTTCGTGGCCGCCGAATTCAGTTTCCTCGCGGTCGACCGGCGGCAGGTGGAGCAGGCGGCCGCGGGCGGCGACGTGCGCGCCCGAAGCGTGCTGAAGGCGATCACGAGCCTGTCGACGCAGCTGTCCTCGGCGCAGGTGGGCATCACGCTGACCGCGCTCGTCGTGGGATTCATCGCCGAGCCGTCCATTGCCACGCTGCTGCGCGGACCACTCACCTCCGTCGGCCTGCCAGCCGGCGCCGTCGGCCCGGTCTCGGTGGCCGCAGCGCTGCTCACGGCGACCATCATCCAGATGGTGCTCGGCGAACTGGTGCCGAAGAACTTCGCGATCGCCCGCCCATTGGAGACTGCGCGGGCCGTGGCGGGGGCGCACCGCGCGTTCACTCGGGCCACCCTGTCGGTGGTCACCGTCCTGAACGGCACCGCGAACAAGCTGCTGCGGGCAGGGGGCGTCGAGCCACAGGAGGAACTGCGGTCGGTTCGGTCACCGGATGAGTTGCAGTCGCTGGTCCGGCGCTCGGCCGAACTCGGGACCCTGTCGGCTCGCACGGGCCTGCTGGTCGAACGGTCCCTGCGTCTGCGCGGCCGGCTGGCCGAGGACGTGATGACCCCCCGGGTCAGGATGCACGCCGTCGGCGCGGACCAGCCGGCGTCGGCTGTGATCGACCTGGCACTGCGCACCGGCCACTCCCGCTTCCCCGTCGTCGGCCATACCACGGACGAGGTACTGGGGGTGGTGCACGTCAAGCGGGCGGTCGCCGTGCCGGCTGAGCAGCGCGGCAGTACGCCGGTGTCCGAGATCGCCTCGGAGCTGCCCTCGGTGCCGTCCTCGCTGGGGCTGGAACCGTTGCTGGATCAGCTGCGCGCCTCCGGACCGCAGATGGCGGTCGTGGTGGACGAGTACGGCGGCACCGACGGCCTGGTCACCCTCGAAGACCTCGTCGAGGAACTGGTCGGGGAGGTCCCGGACGAGCACGACCCGCCGGTGCTCCGGCGCACCCGGCGCAGCGGCGACGGCTGGTCGATCAGCGGCCTGCTACGACCCGACGAGGTCACGCAGGCCACCGGCCTGCGGATCCCGGAGGGCGACTACGAGACGATCGCGGGGCTCGTGCTCGAACGACTGGGTCGGCTACCCCGCCGCGGGGACGAGGTTCGGGTTGACGGCGTACGCCTGGTGGTGGAGCGAATGGTCGCCCGGCGGTTGGAGCGGCTGCTGGTGGCCCAGGACGAGCCCGGTGGCTCTTCGTGAGTGACTATCTGGCGCTGGTGCTGGCGGTGCTGCTTCTCGCCGGCAACGCATTTTTCGTGGGCGCGGAGTTCGCCATCATCTCCGCGCGCCGCAGCGGCATCGAGCCGCTGGCCGACAAGGGTTCCGTGCGGGCCAGGATCACGCTGGGAGCCATGGAGGACGTTTCCCGGATGCTGGCCACCGCCCAGCTCGGCATCACCGTCTGCTCGCTCGGGCTGGGCGCGGTGGGCGAGCCCGCGGTGGCTCACCTTCTCGAGCGACCCCTTGGTGCGGTCGGGATCACCGGAGCGCTGCTGCATGGAATCAGTTTCAGCGTCGCGCTGGCCATCGTGGTCTACCTGCACGTCGTACTCGGTGAGATGGTGCCCAAGAACATCGCGCTGGCCGGCCCGGAGCGCTCCGCGTTGATGCTCGCGCCGGCGCTGGTAATGGTCGCCCGGATACTGCGCCCGGTGATCGCGTCCCTGAACGGCCTGGCCAACGGGATGCTTCGGCTGATGCGGGTCGAACCCCGGGACGAGGTGGCCTCGGCGTTCACCGGCGACGAGATCGCCGGGATGGTGGACGAGGCCCGCCGCGAGGGACTGCTCAACCCCGAGTCCGAGCGGTTGCTCAGCGGAGCGTTGGCCTTCGAGGAGCACACCGCGGCCGACGTTCTGCTGCCCCTGGCCGAACTGGTCACGGTGGACGCCCGGGCCACTCCCACGGAAGTGGAGCAGGTCTGCGCGCGGACCGGGTACTCCCGTTTCGTGACCGTGGAGAACGGCGGGTTGACCGGCTATCTGCACGTCAAGGATGTCCTCGACCTGTCCGGCGCGGCCGCCGAATACCCGGTTCCGGCGGCCCGGATCCGCGCGCTGGCCAGTGTCGCAGTGGACGAGCGGATCGCCGAGGTGCTCGAGCGGATGCAGGGTGGTGGCGCGCATGTCGCCGCGGTGCACGACGCCAACGGCGAGACGGTCGGCGTCGTGATGCTGGAAGACGTGATCGAGACGCTGGTGGGTGACGTGCGGGACGCCATGCAGGTCGGTGGCCCCACCGCCTGAGTTTCCCGGTTACTCCTCCCCGGCGGACTCCTCGACCGGCGGGGACTCGCGGGGGTCGGTCGGCAGCCGCAGCGGCAGTTGTTCGCGGACCGGCATCGGCTCGCCACCGCGGACCACGACGATCTGCCGGAAGACCTCCTCGAACGCCCCAGCCGCCTCGCCGTCGGTGGCCGCCGGCCCGGTGATCAACGCCCGAAGGAACCACCGCGGTCCGTCCACGCCGATGAAGCGCGCCGGTTGCGGGCCCTGCTTCATCGCCAGCTGGGCCGCGAGTTCGGGCCCGAACTCCCCGCTGCTCTCCTCACCGGTCCCACCCTGCTTGGTCACGGTGGCGAGGATTTCGGCCCGGACGTCGGACCAGATGCCGCCCTGCCGAGGTGCGGCGAAGGCACCGACCTGCATGGCCGAGCCCTGGTGGCGCAGCGTCGCGGACATGATCTTGCCTGCCTTGTTCACGTCCAGACGCAGGTCTCCCCCGGCGACCGGCGGGATTCGCAGTGTCCCCAGGTCGATCCGCAGCACCGCGTCGTCGGGGGCATCGTGCACGTCGTACGGTCCGGTGGTCGTGGCCTGCTCGCGGTCTCGGAACTCCGGCTCCGGTGCGACGCCCTTCTCCCGCACGCTGCGGTCCAGCCGGCGGCGACGGCCGAACGCCATCAGCGCACCCCGCCGGGGGACGCGGACCGGAACCCGCCGGTGGACCCGTGCCCCCCGCTGCCGCGCTCGGACCGCGGCAGGGCCGGCACGGACCGGAAGGCGGCCCGCTCGACCCGCTGAATGACCAGCTGGGCGATCCGATCCCCGCGTCGCAGGCTGACTGACTGCGCCAGATCGGTGTTGATCATGATGACTGTGACCTCGCCGCGGTAGCCCGAGTCGATGGTGCCTGGCGCGTTGACCAGGGTGACGCCGTGCCGCGCCGCCAACCCCGACCGGGGATGGAGGAACGCCGCATAACCCTCGGGTACCGCCAGTGCGATTCCGGTCGGAACCGTGGCCCGCTCCCCAGGTCCGAGGTCGACATCCACCGACGTCACGATGTCCGCGCCGGCGTCACCGGGGAGGGCGTACGCCGGCAGCGGCAGGTCGGGATCCAGCAGCAGGACCAGCACGTCGGGAGGGCATGGCACCGGCGCCGGCTCGCGCGCCACGCCGATGGCGTCGTTCTCAGGAGTCGGGGGCCGCACAGCGGCACACGCTACCGGCCGGTCAGGCTGCACAATCGCGGCAGACCAGCATCCCGCGGCGTTCCTCGGCCAGCCGGCTGCGGTGATGGACCAGGAAACAGCGCGAGCAGGTGAATTCGTCCTCCTGTTTCGGCAGCACCCGGACCGTGAGTTCGACGTCGGACAGGTCCGCGCCGGGAAGCTCGAATCCTTCGGTGAGTTCGGCGTCGTCGACGTCGACCGAGGACGACTGCGCCTCGGATCGACGCGCCTTGAGCTCTTCCAGGGAGTCCTCACCGAGATCATCGGCTTCGGTCCGTCGGGGAGCGTCGTAGTCGGTAGCCATGCGTGCAGTACTCCTTGTTTAGGCGGGGCGCTGCGGCTAACGCATGG
>JACDAB010000083.1 GCA_013695665.1 Geodermatophilaceae bacterium
GAGCCTCGCTCGACTTGCATGTGTTAAGCACGCCGCCAGCGTTCGTCCTGAGCCAGGATCAAACTCTCCATAGATGTCTATTACTTCAACCCGGTGCGGCAAACCGCAACGGTGAAGTGACACGAAGAGCGGCGCCACCGAGGTGGCACCAATCACTGGCCAAACGAGCTGTGTGCTCGATTGTCCATTTCAGATGTTGCTACCGGCACATCAAACACACCTACCCGGGGGCGGGCAAGTGTGCGGTCAGGCCGGCGATTTGGCACTGACTTTTAGCACGCTGTTGAGTTCTCAAGGAGCGGGAGCGCACCGCGACGAGCCTTTCAGCCGTTCGCGGGGCAACTTATGCAACGTTACGCGGTCGGTTCCGCGGCGTCAAACCGGGGATGTCCCGTTCGGCCGCACCGCCCGCAGCCCCGATCTCCGGTTCGAAACGATCCCGCACACGGAGGTTGAGGCTCACCCAGACCGGCTTCGCACCGACTCCATAACGGAGTCGGCGCCTAACCTGTCGGGATCCACCGATGGTACCCAGACGGAACCAGCAGGTCAACCGAGGGGTGTCGGGAGAATGCCGGGCCGGATGGTCAGTGCACCGTGGCGAGGCTCTCGATCCCTGCAACCGACCTCTTGCCACGGCGCAGCACAAGCCAGCGACCGTGCAGCAGGTCCTCGGCCGCCGGCCTCCAGTCCACGTCGGTGACCCGCACGTTGTTGACGTACGCGCCGCCGTCGGTGACCGCCCGCCGGGCGGCCGATGTGCTGGCGGACAAACCTGACCGGTGCAGCATGGCGACGAGGCCGGGCAATTCACCGCTGACCTGCAACGTGCCGGCTTCGGCAAGAGCCGCTTCGAGCAGGGGCGCGGGCAGCGCCGATAGCGCGCCCTGGCCGAACAAGGCGGCGGACGCGGCCTGGACCTGCTCGGTCGCTGTCGGCCCGTGCACCAGCGAGGTCATCTCTGCGGCCAGGGTGCGCTGAGCCTCGCGGGCCGCGGGGCGGGCGACAGCCGCCTCGGCCAGCGCAGCGATCTCCTCGCGCCCGAGGAACGTGAAGGTGCGCAACCGCGCGACGACATCGGCATCGTCGGTGTTGACCCAGAATTGATACCACGCGTACGGCGACGTGAGATCCGGGTCCAACCACATGGACCCGCCACCGGTGGACTTGCCGAACTTCTCCCCCGAGGCGTCGGTCAGGAGCGGCACGGTGAGGGCGTGCGCGGCGGCGCCCTCGACCCGGCGGATCAGGTCGACTCCCCCGACGATGTTGCCCCACTGGTCCGAGCCGCCGATCTGCAGCGAGCACCCCATCCGGCGGTACAGCTCGAGGAAGTCCATCGACTGCAGCAGCAGGTAGCTGAACTCGGTGAAGCTGATGCCCTCGGTGTCCAGCCGCCGGCGGATGCTTTCCCGACCGAGCATCACGTTCACCGAGAAGTGCTTGCCGATGTCACGTAGGAAGTCGACGGTCGACAGCTTCGCCGTCCAGTCCAGGTTGTTGGTCAGCACCGCCGCCGCAGGCCCGTCGAAGTCGAGGAACATGCCCAGCTGCTGGCGGATCCGTTCGACATAGTCCCGGACGGTCTCGGCCGTGAGCAGGATGCGCTCCGCGGACTTCCCGGTGGGATCACCGATCATCCCGGTGGCGCCCCCCGCGAGGGCGATGGGTCGGTGACCCGCCAGCTGGAACCGGCGGAGGGTGAGCAGCGGCACCAGGTGCCCGGCATGCAGGCTCGGGCCGGTCGGGTCGAATCCCGAGTACAGCGTGACCGGTCCGCCGTGCAAGGCGGCCCGTAGCGGATCCTCACCGGTCGATTGGGCAACCAGCCCACGCCAGCGCAGCTCCTCGAGGATGTCGATCACGTGGTGAGTCTCCCTGATCGGGTCTTGCCGGGTCGGAACCGGCTGACCGACGGGGCGCCTGACAGCCAGAACCGCCACGGCAGCTCTGCCCCCGCGCTGATGCCTACCCGCGGTCCGTTGCAGATCTCGGCTGTACGCCGTCCCGTCACCAGCTGGGCCCGGCTGGACGGGTCAAGCAGGTCGGTCCCGTCGTCATGTCCGGTCAACCCGAGCGAGGCTGCCAGTCGAGCAGGTCCCCGGGCGAGATCTCGCTCGGCCCGGACACCGGGCCGCCGTCGGCGGACAAGCTCGATGCCCTCCACCACGTCGGCCGCTCGTAGCAGCACGGCCCCCGCCGTACCGTCGGGTTGGCAGACGACGTTCACGCACCAGTGCATGCCGTAGCTGAAGTAGACGTAGAGGCGGCCGGGGGGGCCGAACATCACCGCCGTGCGCCGGGTGGGTCCGCGAAACGCGTGCGAAGCCGGGTCGGCCGGGCCCTCGTACGCCTCTACTTCGGTCAGGCGGATCAGCACCGCGCCCTCGGCAGAGTCCACCCGCACGGTCGCGCCGAGCAGCTCCGGTGCTACCTGGAGGGCGGGGCGGGCGAGGAACGTGCGGAGGTTCAGTGCGAGGCCCCCTGCGCCCATGCCGCGTGGTCATGCGCCAGGTCCGCCAGCGTCGCCAACTGCTCGGCGACCCGCGCGGGCGCCGTACCGCCCGAGGCCGAGCGGGCTTCGATCGCACCCGTCACCGACAGGACCGACCGGACCCCCGGGGTCAGCGCAGGGTCGAGGGCGGTGAGTTGCGCGTCGGACAGCTCATCGAGGTCCAGCCCCCGCTGGGAGCAGAACCGCACCATGGCTCCGGAGATCTCGTGCGCCTCGCGGAACGCGGTGCCCTGGCGCACCAGCCACTCGGCCACGTCGGTAGCCAGCGCGAAGCCCTGCCCGGCGGCCGCGGCGATCCGCTCCGCCCGGATCACGAGAGAGGCCATCATCCCCGCCACCGCCGGCAGCAGGACCAGGAGCTGCTCGACAGTGTCGAAAACCGGTTCCTTGTCCTCCTGGAGATCCCGGTCGTAGGCCAGTGGCAGGCCCTTGAGTGTCGCGAGCAGCCCGGTGAGGTTGCCGATGAATCTGCCGCTTTTGCCGCGGGCCAGTTCGGCGATGTCCGGATTCTTCTTCTGCGGCATGATCGAGGATCCGGTGGAGTACGCGTCGTCGAGTTCGACCCAGCCGAACTCCGTCGATGCCCACAGACACACCTCTTCGCCCAGCCGTGACAGGTGCACGCCGAGCAGCGCGGCCACGAACAGGAATTCGGCGGCGAAATCCCGGTCGGAGACCGCGTCGATGGAATTGGCTGCGGCGGAGTCGAAGCCCAGCTCCCGCGCCGTCGCTTCGGGGTCCAGCGGGAGGGAGGACCCGGCCAGGGCCCCGGAGCCCAGCGGGGAGACCGCAGCCCGACGATCCCAGTCGCGAAAGCGGTCGACGTCACGTGCGAACGCGTGAACGTGCGCGAGCAACTGGTGGGCGAACAGGATCGGCTGGGCGTGCTGCAGGTGGGTCAACCCCGGAGCAGGCACTGCGCGGTTGCGTTCGGCCAGCGCGACCATCGAGGTCTCCAACTCCGAGACCCGGGACACGATCCGGCGTACGGCGTCGCGCAGGTACAGCCGCAAGTCGGTGGCGACCTGATCGTTGCGGCTGCGGCCGGCGCGGAGCTTTCCGCCGAGTCCGCCCAGGCGTTCGAGCAGACCGCGCTCCAGGGCGGTGTGGACGTCCTCGTCGTCGGCGGTAGGGCGGAAGCTGCCATCGGTGACTGCCGCCTCGAGGTCGTCCAGGGCCGCCAGCATGCGGGCCAGCTCGACGTCGTCCAGCAGCTCCGCACCGTGCAGAATCCGGGCGTGGGCGCGGGATGCGGCGAGGTCGTAGGGTGCCAGCCGCCAGTCGAAGTGCACTGACAGGGACAGCGCCGCCAGCGCCTCAGACGGACCAGTGTTGAACCGCCCGCCCCAGAGCCGCAGCGGAGCCTCGGAGTCCGGTCTACTCACCCGCCGGAGCCTGCCACACGGGCGTCCCGTGCCGCGGCCAGCTTGCTCGGCATGCCCCACAGCTCCACGAAGCCACGGGCCAGGGTCTGGTCGAAGGTGTCCTCGCTGTCATACGTCGCCAGGCCGAAGTCGTACAGCGAGGCAGCGCTTCGACGTCCGGTGGGTACCGCCCGCCCGCCGTGCAGCCGCAGTCTCACCTCACCGCTGACATTGACCGAAGCCTCGTCGAGAAAGGTGTCCAGCGCGCGCTTGAGCGGGGAGTACCACAGACCGTCGTACACCAGCTCCCCCCACCGTTGCTCGACCTGACGTTTGAACCGGGCCAGGTCCCGCTCGACGGTGACCGACTCCAACTCCTGGTGAGCGGTGATCAACGTGATCGCGCCGGGCGCCTCGTACACCTCACGGCTCTTGATGCCGACCAGCCGGTCCTCGACCATGTCCAGCCGGCCGACGCCCTGTGCTCCGGCTCGGCGGTTGAGGATCTCGATGGCCGCGAGCATCCCGACCGGCTCGCCGTCGATGGCGCTCGGCACGCCGTGGGTGAACGTGATGACGACCTCGTCCGGTTCGCGGCGCACCGACGGATCGTCGGTGTAGTTGTAGACGTCCTCGGTCGGCGCGTTCCAGATGTCCTCGAGGAACCCCGTCTCCACCGCGCGGCCCCAGACGTTCTGGTCGATCGAGTACGGCGACTTCTTCGTCACGTCGATCGGCAGGTTCTTCTCCTCGGCGAAGGCGATCGCCTTGTCCCGCGACATTCCTGAGTCGCGTACCGGTGCCAGCACCTTCAGGTGCGGGGCCAGCGCACCGATCCCCACCTCGAACCGGACCTGATCGTTGCCCTTCCCGGTGCAGCCGTGGGCCACGGTGTCCGCGCCGTGGTAGGTCGCGGCGGCGACGAGGTGCTTCACGATCACCGGACGGGACAACGCGGAGACGAGTGGGTAGCGATCCATGTAGAGCGCGTTCGCCTTGAGCGCCGGCAGGCAGAAGTCGTCGGCGAACTCCTCGCGCATGTCCGCGATCACCGCCTCGACGGCACCGCAGTCCAGCGCGCGCTGGCGGATCACCTCCAGGTCCTCCCCACCCTGGCCGACGTCCCCGGCCACGGCGATCACCTCGGCGCCGGTCTGCTCGGCGATCCATCCGATCGCCACCGAGGTGTCGAGGCCGCCGGAGTAGGCGAGAACGATGCGGTTGCTCATGGGTTTCCTTCCTGGTTCTCATGCGTACCGGCGGCCAGGGCACGGAGCCGGCCGGCGAGATCGTGGCCACCGTTGGCGTCGCGCGCCACGGCAAGGATCGTGTCGTCCCCGGCGATGGTGCCGAGGATGTAGGGCAGGCCGGAGCGGTCCAACGCCGAGGCGAGGAATTGGGCAGCCCCCGGCGGTGTGCGCAGGACCGCGAGGTTTCCGCTGGCTTCGGCATCGACCAGCAGATCGGCCAGCAGCCGGACCAGCCGCGCCGGAGCCGCCTCGGAGGGCCGCATCGGCGCATCGCCCTCCTCCGGTACGACGTACGCCCCGGGGGCGCCGTCGACACCGCGCAGCTTCACCGCGCCCAGTTCCTCGAGGTCGCGGGACAGCGTTGCCTGGGTCACGCCGATCCCCTCCTCCTCCAGCAGCGTGGCCAGTTCGCCCTGTGAGTGGATCCGGCGGCTCCGCAACAGGGCCTGGATCCGGGTGTGTCGGCTGGCCCTCGTCGGCAACCCGGCGACATCGACCTGCATGGCTAACCGGCCCGTTCCAGGAGCCAGGTGAGCAACGCCTTCTGCGCGTGCAGCCGGTTCTCTGCCTCGTCCCAGACCGCACTGGCCGGTCCATCGATGACCGAGGCCGCGATCTCCTTGCCGCGATAGGCCGGGAGGCAGTGCAGCACCACCGCGTCGTTGGCGCGGGCCAGCGCCGCCTCGTCCAGTTGATACGGCAGGAACGGTGCCGCCCGGGTGTCCCCTTCGGCTTCCTGGCCCATCGAAACCCAGGTGTCGGTTGCCAGCACGTCCGCGCCGTCGCACGCCGCGGCCGGGTCGTCCAGGAATGTCGCCGACCCACCGGTCTCGGCGGCGATAGACCGGGCGCGGTCCAGGATGGCAGGGTCCGGCGGGTAGCCCGCGGGTGCGGCGATCCGCACATGCATCCCGGCGAGCGCGCCGCCCAACAGGTAGGAGTGCGACATGTTGTTGGCGCCGTCACCCAGGTACGTCAGGACCCGGCCGGCCAGCGACATCTTCCGCTCCCGCACGGTCTGCAGGTCGGCCAGGATCTGGCAGGGGTGGAACAGATCGGTCAGGGCGTTGACGACCGGGACCCGGCTGACCGACGCCATGGCGGCGATCCGGTCCTGACCGAAGGTGCGCCAGACGATCGCGGCGCACTGCCGCTCGAGAACCCGGGTGGTGTCCTCGATCGGCTCACCGCGGCCCAGTTGCGTCCCCTGCGCGTCGATCACGAGGGGGTAGCCGCCCAGCTCGGCGATCCCGACGGCGAAACTCACCCGGGTCCGGGTGGAGGGTTTGTCGAAAATGACGGCGACCGCCTTCGGACCAGCCAGTGGCCGTGCCGTGTACCTGTCGGCTTTCAGGGTGTCGGCGAGGTCGAGGATCGCCGCCTGTTCGGCCGGGGTGACGTCGTCGTCGCGGAGGAAGTGGCGGACCATCACGGTGCTCCATTCGCTGCCAGTGCCGCGTCCATCGCGGCCGGCAGCGCCGCGACAAAGGCATCGGCCTGTATGTCGGTCAGGACGAGTGGCGGCGCGAGCCGCAGCACTCCTGGGGTGACTGCATTGACGAGGAAACCGGCCAGCCGCAGCTGCTCCTCGACCGCCTGGGCCCGATCCTGGCAGAGCACGATCCCCAGCAGCAGCCCGGACCCGCGTACGCGGTCGACGAGCGGATGGCCAAGCGCCACGATGTCGGCGGCCAGCCGCGCCCCGAGTGCCTTGGCCCGGCCGGGCAGGTCCGCGTCGACCACCACGTCGAGGACGGCCAGGGCAGCCGCAGCACAAACGGGGTTGCCGCCGAACGTCGTACCGTGGCTGCCTGCCGTCAACAGCTCCGCGGCGGAGCCGAAGGCGAGGCAGGCCCCGATGGGCAACCCGCCGCCGAGTCCCTTCGCCAGGGTGAGCAGGTCCGGCGCCACCGACTCTGCCTGGTGGGCGAACATGGTCCCGGTACGCCCAATCCCGGTCTGCACCTCGTCCAGACACAGCAGCGCGCCACGGTCGGTCGTGATCTGCCGAGCCGCGGTGAGGTAACCCGCAGGGGCCGGGATGACGCCACCTTCCCCCAGCACCGGCTCCAGGATCACCATTGCGGTGCCCGTTCCGACTGCGGCGCTCAACGCCGGGACATCGCCGTACGGGACGTGGGTCACGCCTCCGGGCAACGGACGGAAGGGGTCGGACTTGGCCGGCTGCCCGGTCAGCGCCAGAGCCCCCATCGTCCGGCCGTGGAACGCGCCCTCGGCCGCGACGACATGGGTCCGTCCCGTCCGCCGTGAGGCCTTGAACGCCGCCTCGTTCGCCTCGGCACCGGAGTTGGTGAAGAAGACCCGTCCCTCGCGGCCGGTCAGCCCGAGCAGCCGCTCGGCGAGCTGGACCACCGGACCGGTCACGGCGAAGTTCGACACGTGGCCGAGCGTGGCCACCTGGCGGCTGACCGCCGACACGACAGCCGGATGGGCGTGCCCCAGCGCGTTGACGGCGATGCCGGCCAGCAGGTCGACGTACTCCCGTCCGTCGGCGTCCCAGACGACGGCGCCGGACCCGCGTACGAGGGCCAGCCTCGGAGCGCCGTAGGTGGCCATGAGCGAGTTCTGCCAGCGCGCCGTCAGCTCCGCCGAGACCGTCATGGGGCCACCTCTTCCTCCGCCACGACCATGGTCCCGACCCCGTCGTCGGTGAACACCTCGAGCAGCAACGAGTGCGCTACCCGGCCGTCGATGACGGTGGCCCGAGGGACACCGCCGGCGACAGCTCGCAGGCACGCCTCCATCTTCGGCCGCATGCCGCTCTCCAGCCGCGGCAGCAGTTCGGCCAGGTCGCCCGCGCGGATCCGGCTGATCACCGCGGCCCGATCGGGCCAGTCGGCGTACAAGCCCTCGACGTCGGTGAGCACGACCAGCTTGTGCGCGCCGAGCGCGACCGCGATCGCGGCTGCGGCTGTGTCGGCGTTGAGGTTGTGCACCTGGCCTGCGGCGTCCGGCGCCACGGTGGAGATGACCGGTATCCGCCCGGCCGCCATCAGGTCCTGCACCGCATCCGGGTTGACCGCGACGACGTCACCGACGAGACCGAGGTCGACCTCGGTGCCGTCGACGACAGCGCCGCGGCGGGCCGAGGTCAGCAGGTGGGCGTCCTCCCCGGACATCCCGACGGCAAGCGGGCCGTGCTCGTTGATCAGCCCGACCAGTTCCCTGCCCACCTGGCCGACCAGCACCATCCGCACCACGTCGATGCTCTCCGGAGTCGTCACCCGCAGGCCCTCGCGGAACTCACTGGTGATGCCGAGCCGGCTGAGCATGCTGGTGATCTGGGGCCCGCCGCCGTGCACGACGACAGGTCGGATACCTGCGTAGCGCAGGAAGACGATGTCCGCTGCGAAGGCGCGTCTGAGCTCGTCGTCCACCATTGCATGGCCGCCGTACTTCACCACGACGGTCTTGCCCTGCAACCTCTGCAGCCAGGGCAGGGCCTCGATCAGGACGCCTGCCTTGTCCAGGGCGCTGCGCTGCACGATGTTCACGACGCGTAGGCCGAGTTCTCGCGGACGTAGTCGACACTGAGGTCGTTCGTCCAGACCGTTGCCGACTCCGTGCCGGCGTTCAGATCGACGGCGATGACGATGCGGCGTCCGGACAGATCCACAGTGGACCGATCCGCTGCAGCGGCACCGTGGGAGCAGATGACAATCCCGTTCATCGCCACGTCCAGTTGATCGGGATCGAACGCGGCACGGGTGGTGCCGATGGCGGCAAGAACCCTTCCCCAGTTCGGATCCTCGCCATGCAGGGCGCATTTCAGGAGGTTGCTGCGGGCGATGCTCCGCGCCACTTCCAGCGCATCATCCACTGTGGACGCTCCGTGCACTGCTACTTCGATGTCCTTCGTAGACCCCTCCGCGTCGGCTAGCAGTTGCGCGACGAGATCGGCGCAGACCGCGGTGAGGGCCGCCGTCAGCTCCTGCGGGTCCGGCCGGAGGCCGGAGGCACCGCTGGCCAGGAACAGCACCGTGTCGTTCGTCGACATGCATCCGTCCGAGTCCACGCGGTCGAAGGTCTGCGCGGCGGCCGCGCGCAGCGACGCGTCCGCCGTCGCCGGGTCCACGACGGCATCCGTCGTCACCACGGCGAGCATGGTGGCCAGGGCGGGCGCGAGCATCCCGGCGCCCTTCGCCATTCCGCCGACCGTCCAGCCCGGGCCGGCGTACGACGACTCCTTCGCCACGCTGTCCGTGGTGAGGATCGCCTGGGCCGCCTCGGCACCGCCGCCGCGATGCAGCGCGGCGACTGCCTTGTCCACGCCGGGTAGCAACGCGTCCATGTCCAGCCGGACACCGATGAGGCCGGTTGAGCAGACCGCGACATCGACGGCGCCGACACCCAGCGCGGTGGCTGCCCGTTCTGCGGTGCTGTGGGTGTCCTGGAATCCGGCCGGGCCGGTGCAGGCGTTCGCGCCGCCGGAGTTGAGCACGACTGCCCTCACCCGGCCCGTGCTGAGCACCTGCCGGCTCCAGCGGACCGGGGCAGCCGTGACGCGGTTGGCGGTGAACACGCCGGCCGCGGTGTCGAGCGGGCCGTCGTTCACGAGGACCGCCAGATCGAGACCCGCTGACTTCAGGCCGGCTGAGATACCCGCCGCGCGGAATCCCTGGGCCGCGGTGACGGTCACGGGGCGATCCCGACCGAGCTCAGTCCGGTCGTCTCGGGCAGGCCCATGGCGAGGTTCGCGCTCTGGATCGCCGCCCCGGCGGTGCCCTTGGTGAGGTTGTCCAGTGCGGCGACTGCCACCACGCGGCGGGCCAGTTCATCGACGGTCACCTGCACGTGGACGGCGTTGGAGCCGACGGTGGCGCCCGTGGCGGGCCACTGCCCAGGCGGCAGCAGGTGGACGAATGGCTCGTGCTCATACGCGGAGTGGTAGGCGGCTCGGACGGCGGAGGTGGTGCTGCCGGGCAGTAGCGGCGCGGAGCAGGTGGCCAGGATGCCGCGCGGCATCGGAACCAGTACGGGGGTGAACGACACCGTGACGTCGGAGTCGGTGAGCAGCGACAGATTCTGCCGGATCTCCGGGGTGTGCCGGTGCCCGCCGCCTACGCCGTAGGCACTGGCCGACCCCATGAGCTCCGAGCCGAGCAGATTCGGCAGCGGGGCCCGACCTGCCCCTGAGCTGCCGCTGGCGGCGACCGCGACGATGTCCGGTGCGATGAGGCCGGCGCCCAGCGCGGGTGCAATGGCCAGGGTGACCGCGGTCGGGTAGCAGCCGGGCACCGCGATCCGCCGGGCGCCGGCGAGCTTCTCCCGGGCGCCGGGCAGTTCGGGCAACCCGTAGGGCCAGGATCCGGCGTGTGGCCCGGCGTACCAACGGTGCCAGTCCTCGGGGTCGGCCAGCCGGAAGTCCGCGCCGCAGTCGACGACGAGGCAGTCCTGGCCCAACGCGTCGGCGATCGCCGCCGACCGTCCGTGCGGCAGGGCAAGGAACACGACGTCATGACCGGCGAGGGTCTCGGGCGTGGTCTCGCTGAGGAGCCGGTCGGCCAGTGGTACGAGGTGGGGATGGTGTGCACCGAGCCGCGATCCCGCGCTGTCTCCTGCGGTGACGGTGTCGATGCCGAGGCGTGGATGGGCCAACAGCAGGCGCAGCAGCTCACCTCCGACGTACCCGCTGGCTCCTGCGACCGCTACCGTCTGCATCGCATCATTATGCGACTCAGAGGATGTTCATGCAACGTCAGGTCGTGCTGGACGGCTCCTTGAACGCCGTACCGATCGTCACCAGCAGGTGAGCCACGCCCAGGACGATGAAGAAGGCGGTCGGCGCCCCCTCGTCGTTGAACCCGAAGATGAACGGCGCCGCGATCAGGAACACCGCGAGGGCGTAGTCGACAGCGGCGTGGACAGTCGCCGGGATGGAGTTGATCAGGCTCGTCGGGCCGACCGTGGCCGAGGCCATTACGAGGATGAGGACGCCGACTGCGATGGAGATCCCCACCGCGAATCCGTCGTCGTACCCGAACACGAACGGGGCGGCGATGAACAGCACGCCCGCCACGTATTCGATCATTCCGTGGATGGCCCGGGGAATGGGCCCGTCTCGCAACATGCGCTCACCGTAGCCGCCACCACGCGCCGCGGCATCTGGCACGCCGTAACGCCGGTTAGGCTGCGGCGATGTCCACCTGGATCGTGCGACTGGACGAGCCCGGAGAGGGACCGCGGCTCGCGGTCAAGGACGTGATCGACGTGGCGGGCGTCCCGACGACCATCGGATGCGCGGCGGTCGCCGACCGGGCGCAGCCGGCCGCCATCGACGCGGACTGTGTCGCCACGGCGCGGGCAGGCGGCGCCCGGATCGTCGGGAAGTCGAACCTGCACGAGCTGTGCTACGGCGTCACCGGCATCAACCGCTGGTACGGGACGCCGGTCAACCCCCTCGATTCGACACTCGTCCCGGGCGGGTCCTCCAGTGGGTCGGCCGCGGCAGTCGGTGCCGAGGAGGCCGACATCGGGTACGGGACGGACACCGGGGGGTCGGTCCGGATCCCAGCTGCCTGCTGTGGCATCGCCGGTCTCAAGACGACCTGGGGCCGGATCTCTATCGAGGGCGTCTGGCCCCTCTCACCGACGCTGGACACCGTCGGCCCGCTGGCCCGCGACATCGCGGGCGTGGTCACGGGAATGCAGTTGATGGAGCCGGGATTCGACCCGTCCGGAGCTATCACGACGGTGGGACGGGTACGCCGGCCAGGCGCGGACCCGGACGTCGAGGCTGCGGTGGACGAGGTGCTGGCAGCCTGGGGAGTCGATGTCATCGACATCGTCCTGGACGGGTGGGCGGCCGCGGACACGGCCTTCGAGCAGATCATCGGCGCCGAGGCGTACGCCGCCGACCGGCACTGGGTCGAGGACAGCCCCGACCGGGTCGGCGAACTGGTCACCCGCCGGATCCTGGAGGGAGCCGCGGTTTCGGCAACGCAATTGGCCGCGGCCAGAATCGTGCGCCAACGCTGGCAGCAAGAGCTCGCAGTGGTGTTCGACCGCGTTCAGATTCTGGCCCTGCCAACGCTTCCTGGGCCCGCCCCGTCGCTGGGCCTGGTCGGGCCGCGACCGCCGCTGAACCAGTTGACCCGGACGTTCAACGTGTCCGGCTCACCGGCACTGTCGCTTCCCAGCGCGAACCGCGGGACGAGCCTTCAGCTCGTCGGCCCGCTCCACGGCGAGGAACTGCTCTGCGCGGCCGGCGCCGAGGTGGAGCGGGTCGTCCAGTCGCTGCGGCCCTAGGCTCACCGACCCCGCGCCGCGCCGGCAACGACAGAAGCAGCGGGCGAGCTGTGAGCCTGGTCGTCTGTCGCTTTAGCCAGGTCGGGTCTGCGGCTCACTCTCATCCTTTCCAACGGACGGATCGAGCACGTCGTGTACCCGGTGTTCCCGCGGGCAGCCGAACAGGCGCGACATCGTGCGACCGGCGATCAGCTGAGGTACGCCGGATCGGGGGAAGTGGGTGGTGGTTCAGCCCCGTAGTTCCGCGCCGGTACGCCGGCGCGCCTCCGCCACTGCCGCATCCCGGGCCGCGGTGACCTCCGCCGTGGTCAGGGTCCGGTCCGGCGCGCGGAAACTCAGTGCGAAGGCAAGCGACCGGCGACCCTCGCCGACCTGTATCCCGGTGAAGACGTCGAACAGGCGCACGGTTTCCAGCCACTCTCCCGCCCCGTCGGACAGTGCCTGCGTGACGTCTGTCGCCGGTACGCCGAGCGGCACGACCAGCGCGACGTCGACGAGTGCCGGCGGGAAGGCGGAGATCGTCGGGGCCGGTACGACGCCGGCAGCGGGCAGCGCGTCCAGGTCGAGTTCCATCGCGCAGACGCCGCGCGGCAACTCCAGCGCGGACAGTACGCCGGGATGCAACTCCCCCGCGCGACCCACGACCCGGTCGGCGACGACAAGTTCAGCGCAGCGGCCGGGGTGCCACGGCGGATGCTGACCGGCGCGGACCGACAGCTGCACGCCCGCTGTGGCTCCCACGATGCGGGCGGCCTCGACAGCGTCACCCCACGTACTGGTCTCACCGGACCCCCACCAGCCGGCCGGCTGACGCTGTCCGGTCAACGCCACGGCCACATGCCACGGCTGCGGGGGCACCGAGGCCAGCAGCGCGGAGGTCTCGGCCTCGTCCGGCCGCCGGTCGACACCGAGGGATGGTGGCGGCGGCTGGTCCCCGCCCAGGAAAACCAAACCCAGCTCGAACAGCGCAACGTCGCGCTGCCCGCGGGAGTGGTTGCGCGCCAGCGTCTTGAGCAGCCCGGGCAGCAACGTCGTACGCATGGCCGGTTCCTGCTCCGAGACCGGGTTGGCCAGGCGAACGGCCCTCCGGCGCGGATCCTCATCGCCGAGGCCGAACACGTCGAAGATGCCTGGGTCGAGGAACGGGTACGCCGGAGCTTCGACGTACCCCGCCTCGGCCAGCGCCCGGCCGATCGACCTGCGGCGGCGCTGCCCGGCCGTCAGGCCCCGGCCGGCGGGTGCCAGCGGCAGGATCGAGGGCACCGCGTCGTACCCGTCCACCCGGGTCACCTCTTCGCAGAGGTCGGCCGGGTCGGTGAGGTCCGGACGCCACGGCGGGGGGAGGACGGCCAGGCTGGTCGATCCCTCGACAGCACACCCGATGTCGGTCAGTGCAGCGACGACGGACTCAGGCGGGTACTGCACACCGGCGACCTGGGCAGGCAGTTCGGCATCGAGCTGGATCGGGCGGCCGGGCACCCGGTGGTCGAGGTCGAGTACACCGGCCAGCGCCCTACCCCCGCCGTACTCCACCAACAGCGCCGCCGCGCGCGCCACCGCCACCCGAGTCATCTCCGGGTCGACTCCGCGCTCGAATCGCTTGGACGCCTCGCTGACCAGCCGGTGCCGGCGCGCCGATCGGGCGACGGTGACGGGGTCCCAGTGCGCTGCTTCGAGCAGCACGGCGCGGGTGGAGTCCACGACCTCGGTGCTGAGGCCGCCCATCACGGCGGCCAGCCCGATCGGTCCGCTGTCGTCGGTCAGCAAGAGGTCCTCGGGATCGGCGGTGCGCTCGACGCCGTCCAGCGTCCGCACCCGCTCACCGGCGGCGGCCCTGCGGACCACGATCGGTCCCTGGATCCGGTCGCGGTCGAAGGCGTGCATGGGTTGCCCGAGTTCGAGCATCACGTAGTTGGTGACATCGACCGCCAGCGAGATCGACCGCACCCCGGCTGTTGCCAGCCGCCGCGTCATCCACAGTGGACTCGGCCGGGACGGGTCGATTCCGTCCACGACGGCCGCGACGAATCTGTCGCACCCCACGGTGTCCTCGACGCGGACGTCGTAGGGCGGGGGCCCGTCGCGGAGCGGCACGATCGCTGCCGCGGGATCCCGGAACGCAACCCGGAGCCCCAGTGCGAGTTCCCGGGCAAGTCCCCTGATCGACAGGCAGTAACCGCGATCCGGGGTGATCGCCAGTTCCACCACCATGTCATTGAGTCCCAGCACCGCCACACCGTCCGCGCCGACCCGCGAGTCGGCGGGCAGCACCAGAATCCCGGTCGCGTCCGCGCCGAGGTCGAGTTCGCGGGCCGAGCAGATCATCCCGTCCGAGACGTGGCCGTAGGTCGTGCGGGCCGCGATCTCGAAACCGCCGGGCAGGACGGCCCCCGGCATGGCCACCACCACGTGGTCACCGACGACGAAGTTGGTCGCCCCGCAGACGATGCCGCGGATCTGCTCGGGCCCGACCCGCACCTGGCAGAAGCGGATCGGCTTCTTGAACCCGGTCAGCTCCTCGATCTCCAGGACCGCACCGATGACGAGCGGCCCGTGCACGTCGGCGCCGACAGTGGCGATCTCCTCCACTTCCAGGCCCATCCGCACGAAGGCGGCGTCGATCTGCTCGGTGGTCACCGGGTCGGGCAGGTCGACGAACTCGGCCAGCCAGGACAGCGCGACCCGCATCAGAGCTCCATCCCGAACGCGCGGGTGAACCGCACGTCCCCCTCGACGACGTCGCGGATGTCGGAGACCCCGTGCCGGATCTGCAGGGTTCGTTCCAGGCCCATCCCGAACGCGAAACCGCTGTATTCGGACGGGTCGATCCCACAGGCGACCAGCACTCGGGGGTTGACCATGCCGCAACCTCCCCACTCGGCCCAGCGGGGGCCGTCGCGGTGCTCGGCGAACCAGACGTCGAACTCTGCCGACGGTTCGGTGAAGGGGAAGTACGACGGCCGCCAGCGGGTCCTGGCCTTGGGCCCGAACATCGTGCGGGAGAAGTGATCGAGGGTGCCCTTGAGGTGCGCCATGGTGATCCCCCGGTCGACCACGAGACCCTCAACCTGGCCGAAGACGGGTGTGTGAGTGGCGTCGAGTTCGTCGGTGCGATACGTCCGACCGGGGCAGATGACGTAGATCGGCGGGGTCCGAGCCAGCATGGTCCGCGCTTGGACCGGTGATGTGTGGGTCCGCAGCACGAGCCGGGACTCCGGCGGGTCGAGGAAGAACGTGTCCATGAGGGACCGGGTCGGGTGGTCAGGGCCGATGTTGAGCGCGTCGAAGTTGAGCCACTCCGCCTCGACCTCAGGACCCTCGGCCACTTCGTAGCCCATTCCCACGAACACGTCGGCGATGCGGTCGGCGATCAGCGTCAGTGGATGCCGGGCCCCGCGCGGCCGGCGGTCCCACGGGAGGGTCACGTCGACCAGCTCGTCACGCAGAACCCGCTGGTCACGCTCGGCTGTCAGCTCATCGAGGCGGCGCTCGTACGCCTGAGCGATCTCGGCCCGGGCGGCGTTGACCCGGCGCCCGGCATCGGCGCGGGCCTGGGGAGGCAACGCGCCGAGCTCGCGACGGGCCTGGTTCAGCGGCGCACGTTCGCCGACGTGGGCGCCCCGAACAGCGGCCAGGACGTCGAGGTCGGCGGCGGTGGCGAAGGCGGCATGCGCCTGCACAACGGCGACCGCGAGCGAGTCCGGCGAGAGGAGTGCCACCTGCTTCGGGTCGTAGCTATATTCGGTCATCGTGTCCGTCCTGCCGGCGGCAAGCCCTTGGCGAGGGCGCCTCATCTTGTCGACCCGGTGCTGCCGCCCGCCGGTCAGGGGTCAGTTGTTGTCGCTGAGCCCGGCGGGGCACGGAAATCGACGGCCGATCAACACCCGCATCACCCTACGCAGGGCGACCGCGGTCGGCACCGGCGTTTCCCGGCGCGGCGCGTTGAGCGCGGGCTGAGGCGTAGAGGCTCACCGCCGCCGCCGCCGCGAGGTTGAGGCTCTCGGACCGGCCGTGGATCGGAACGCGGACCCTCGCGTCGCAGGCTGCTGCCACCTCGCTCGCCAGGCCGCGCGCCTCGTTCCCGAACGTCCACATCGTGGGCTGTGCCAGCCGTCCCGAGTCGATCTCGGTGTCGAGGTCGCTCTCGCCGTCCCCGGCGGCGGCGAGAACCCGCAACCCGGCGGCTCGTGCACCCGCCAGGGCCACGGAGACCTCCGCCTCGCGCACCAGGTCGAGATGGAAGAGGCTGCCGGCGGAGGCGCGCACGCACTTGCCGTTGTACGGGTCAACGCTGCCCGCGCTGAACAGGACCGCCTGGGCCCCGGCTGCGTCCGCCGTCCGCAGGACCGTCCCGGCATTGCCCGGATCGTTGATCTCGACGAGCAGGACGACCAGTCGCCGGCCGGGGCAGAGGGCTACCGCAGCCGGCACGTGCCCCGCCGTACAGACCGCGACGATGCCCTGGGGGTGCACGGTCTCGGACAGCCCGGCCGCGGCCCGCTCGGAGACCAGGTGTGGCCGGCCGGCCCAGCTCAGCAGCAGGCCATGGTGGCGCTCGAGCGCGGCCGGCGTACAGAACAGTTCGGTGACGACGCCCGCGACCACTGCCTCGCCGACGGCCTGCGGTCCCTCGGCGAGGAACTGCCCGGCGGAGGACCGCTCAGCCCGGGTGGTCAACCGTCGAGCCGCGACGACCCGGGGCGAACGCGGCGTGAGCAGCGTTCCGACCCCGGGTCGCGGAGATGTGCGCGGACTCAGGCGGCGCCCTGTTCCTGGGCGCCGTCCGCGGCGGGCAGGGCGGCCCGTGCTGCCTCCACGAGCACGGCGAAGGCTGCGGCATCGGTGACTGCGAGGTCGGCCAGCACCTTGCGGTCGACCTCGATTTCGGCGAGTCGCAGACCCTGCATGAAGCGGTTGTAGGTAATGCCGTTCAGGCGGGCGGCGGCGTTGATCCGGGTGATCCATAGCTTGCGGAAGTCGCCCTTGCGCTTCTTACGGTCACGGTAGGAGTACGTCGCCGAGTGCAGCAACTGCTCCTTGGCCTTGCGGTAGAGCCGCGAGCGCTGGCCACGGTAGCCGCTGGCCGCCTCGAGCGTCGTACGACGCTTCTTGTGGGCGTTGATCGCCCTCTTGACGCGTGCCACTGGTGCACCTTCCTCTTGTCTGGATCTGACCGGTGGTTAGCGACCGAGCAGTTTCTTGATCCGGCTGGTCTCCGCGGGTGAGAACTCCTCAGTGCCATGCAGGCGGCGTTTGCGACTGGAGGACTTGTACTCGAACTTGTGCTGGTTGTTCGTCTTCTCGTGCACCAACTTGCCGGTGCCGGTGACCCGCACGCGCTTGGCCATTCCCTTGTGCGGTTTGAATTTGGGCATCAGTGACTGTCCTGTCTCGGTATCGGTGCGGCGCTCGGTGGCTTCTGGTTCAGGCGTCCTGGTTGACCACGGGAACCCGGGTCAGCCGCGTCGGGGTCTTGTGCGGCGCCATCACCATCACCATGTTCCGGCCGTCCTGCTTGGGCGAGGATTCGACGAACCCGAGTTCGCTCACGTCCTCGGCCAGTCGCTGCAGGAGACGGAAACCCAGCTCGGGACGGGATTGCTCCCGGCCGCGGAACATGATCGTGACCTTGACCTTGTCCCCCGCCTTGAGGAACCGAACGACGTGACCCTTCTTGGTCTCGTAGTCGTGCGGATCGATCTTCGGACGGAGCTTCATCTCCTTGATGACGGTGAGCGTCTGGTTGCGACGTGACTCACGCGCCTTCTGAGCGCTCTCGTACTTGAACTTGCCGTAATCCATGAGCTTGGCGACCGGTGGCCGGGCCATGGGAGCCACCTCGACGAGATCGAGGTCTGAGTCCTGCGCAAGTCGCAGGGCCTCTCCGATAGGCACGATTCCGACCTGCTCACCTTCGGGTCCGACTAGGCGAACCTCTGGTACGCGGATCCGGTCGTTGATGCGGGGCTCAACGCTGATGGGGCCTCCCTGATTGCAATGGTCGTGTCCACCACGACCGGGGCTCGGGCTGCCCACGCATGAGAAGGAGCCCTGAAAGCTTTCGCTCTCAGGGCTCGCTCGACCGATCCCAGCGCAGCCGCGAGGCTGCTGGCACCGGGTGCCATGGGACCGGACCCGGCTCGCCGACGGCGATCAGGTGGGAGCAAGCTCCTCTTGCGTGCCTGTGGTCCTCGGATGAGCACCTCAGGCCGGTCGCGTGGCAGATGCTACCACCGAGGTCCGATGGAACCTGCCGCTCGCACAACGGAAACGGATCCGCCGGCATTCCGGGGTCAGGGACGTTCTGCTGCGCGCGGGCTCCTGCTCGCCTCATGAAGGGCCTGTAGCCCGCGGACCGCCTCGACCGCCCGCTCCTTGTCCACCGCCTGGATCGCCAGGATCGCGACCGTCTCGTCGTCGTACAGCTCGAGGTAGGGCCACGCCGCCCCGTCGGGGTAGTGCACCGACTCGACGACCTGCCAGCGCAGATCGTGGGACACGACGATGTTGCGGATCCTGATCCGCTCCGCGTCGGCGTACACCCGTGGGCGGGCGAGTGACAGGACACCGACGGCGATGACGAGCCCGAGTCCCACCATCGCGAACTGGTCGCTGGTCGCGAACGCCGTACCTGCCGTCGACTGCTTGAGCAGCGCGCCGATGACCGCGAAGCCGGCGACGATCAGGATCGCCATCGCCACACAGACCTGCCGGGTACGCCGGGGGTAGGCGGTGACTGTCACCCCTGAAGTGTCCCACCGAGGTCCACGATCGCGGCCACCGGACCGCCGCCGGAGGGGCCCTGGTGCACGGCGGCGACGGACACGAAGACTGCCGGGTCGCCGGTGACGGCTGCGGCTACTCCACCCACACACGCCTTGATCTGCCGGTGCCAGTGCACATCGGAATCGTCGAGCATGGCATTGCGGCGGTGCCGGACTGCACCGGTGGGGTCGGCCTCGCATTTGAGGAAGACGTTGACCAGGCGGTTGCCCAGATCGGTGTGGTGCGGGCGTTCGGGCAGTTCCAGGCCGGCGTTGCGGATCGCCGACCAGATCCCGTCCTGGTCCAACGCGTCGCGCATCACGTCGTGCCCGATGCGGTAGCGCCCGCCGATGCCGCGGACGTTGCCGACGACGACGATCTGCGCCTGGTCCAGCTCGACCCCGGAGGAGCAGGAGGCCACGGCGGAGTACAGCGAAAGGTCGTGCATCACCTGGTCGTCGGCCGGCATCGCGATCTCACCGAGAGCCACCGCCACCCCCAGGGCGGTGGTGGCGTTGGACAGGTCCATCGACTCGTGGGTGTTCTCCGTCCACACCCGTTCGCCGCGGGCCGTCGCGTCCCTGATCGTGTCGATGGTCAGAAGGGGGGTCTTGGTCTGCACGTAGTGGACGTCGGCGGGATCGGTGATGCCAGCGCGTTCCATCGCCGTACGCACCCCTGCCGCGACCTTCTCGATCATGGTGGTCCGACCGATCTCCTCCGGGCGGATCCGCTCACTCATCGCGAAACCGACCGACAGCCGCGGCTCGTCGGTGGCGAGGGCCTGGTCCGTCGGCACCGTGGCGAAGACGGTCGCGTGCGGGGAGATGACACCGTCCGTGCCGCCGGACCAGACGATGGGGATCTGCTTGACGTCGTCGGCCGAGCGGGTGCCCCTGGCGACCAGTACCTCGCGGAAGGCGCGGTCGGCGATGATGCGGGTGTAGTCGTTCACCCCGCCATTGCCCTCGGTCTTGCCGATCACCGCGACCACCCGGTCGGCGTCGAGAACGCCGGCATCGATCAGCGCGGCGAGTTCCGAGGCGTCGCTGACGCTGTGCAGCGGGATCTTGCGGACCTCGATCGGTTCGGGCACGGGCTGCTCCTCAGGCTTGGCTGGCGGTCGCCGCGGTGACGACAGTTCCGAACGTTCCCGCGGCCGCATCGACGATGTGGTCCAGCGAGCTGATCACGGCACGGGTCCCCCCTGCGTCGACGAACTGCACAGCCGCTTCGACCTTGGGACCCATGCTGCCGGAAGCGAACTCCGCGGCCAGTGTCCGCAACCGTCCGGGGGTCGTGACGGTGATGGCCTCCTCGTCGGGATGCCCGAAGCGGAGCATCACGTGGTCGACGTCGGTGGCGATGACGAGCACGTCGGCGGCAAGCTGGCGGCCAAGGATCGCGGCAGTCAGATCCTTGTCGATCACCGCCTCCACCCCGTGCCAGCCTGCGCCGTCGGCGACCACCGGGATCCCGCCGCCGCCGGCCGCCACGACGACATAGCCAGCCTTGAGAAGTGTCGCGACAGTGCCGGCCTCCAGGACCGCCAGCGGCCGCGGCGAGGCGACGATCCGCCGCCAGCCCTTCGGGCCACGGTCCTCCCAGGTTTGACCCAAGTCGATGAGCCGCTGCGCCTGCTCGCGGGGAAGGTGCCGCCCGATCGGCTTGGTCGGTGTGGCGAAACCGGGATCACCGGCATCGACGACGGTCCGGGTGACAACGGTCACCGTGGGACGGACGGTCCCCACCTGCCGTAGCGCGTCTTCGAGTGCGTTCTGGATCGTGAAACCGATGGTGGCCTGGGTTTGGGCCACACACCAGTCCAGCGGGACCGGGGGCACCGCGTGAGCTGCCAGCTCGTTCTTGACCAGCAGGTTGCCCACCTGGGGTCCGTTGCCGTGGGTCAGCACGACCTCGTGGCCGGCTGCCACGAGCTCTGCCACGCCCACGACGGCACGGGTGACGGCGGCCTGCTGCGCGACGACCGACGCGTCCCCGTCGCGACCGATCATCGCGTTGCCGCCGAGTGCCACCAGGACGCGGGAGAGCTTCGTGGGTTCGTCCATGCCGACCCCGACTCTATGCTGCGGGTCGTGGCCTCCTACGACTACCGCTGCCGGACCTGCGAGGTCACCTTCGAGGTACGTCGCCCGGTCACCGAAGCCGAGTCCGCCCTCGGGTGTCCCCAAGGCCATGTGGACGTGACGCGCGTCTGGTCGGCGGTCGGGCTGAGCGGCGCCGCTGCCGGTGCCCGCACGCCTCGGGCGGCGCCGGGGTCCGGCTGCTGCGGAGGCGGCTGCTGCGGTTGATGGGCGGCCGCCCGGCCTCAGTGTCCTGATGGGTCTAGCCAGGCGCGAACGCTCTCGTTGTGCTGGCCCAGCGTCGGCGGCGCCACATGCACGGAGTCCTCGCCGTCGAAGCGCAGCGGGGGGCCAGGCAGCTGGATCGGCCCGAGCACCGGGTGCTCCACGTCGATGAGCAAACCCTGGGACCTGGTCTGATCCCAGTCATAGACCTGGTCGAGGCTGCGGACAGCACCGGCCGGAACCCCGGCCGCGGCGAGCCGCGGCAGCCACTCGGCTACGGCACCGGTAGCGAAGGCGGTTTCGATCAGGCCGGTCAGTTCGGAGCGGTTCCGCACCCGGATCTGGTTCGTGGCAAAGGACTCCGCAACGGGGTCGATGCCCACCACCGGGGCGAAGGACCGCCACAGCGTCTCGCTGCCCACTGCGATCTGCACGAGCCCGTCAGCGCACCGGAACGACCCGTAGGGGCTGATCGAGGGGTGGTGGTTGCCCTGTGCGCGCCCGACCTCCCCGGCCACGGTCCACCGGGTGCCCTGGAATGCGTGTGCCCCGACCGAGGCAGCCAGCAGGCTCGTGCGGACCACCCGGCCACGACCGGTCCGGCTGCGCTCGTGCAGTGCGGCCACGACACCGTATGCGCCGTACATGCCGGCCAGCAGGTCGGAGATCGGCACGCCCACCCGGGTCGGCTCCTCCGGGCTTGCGCCGGTGAGGCTCATGAGGCCGGCCTCGCCCTGTGCGATCTGGTCGTAGCCGGCCCGGCCACCCTCGGGCCCGTCGTGGCCGAAGCCGGTGATCGAGAGGACCACCAGCCGGGGGTTGAGTTCGTGCAACCGGGCCACGGTGAATCCCAGCCGATCCAGGACGCCGGGCCGGAAGTTCTCCATCAGGACGTCGGCGCGCTCGACGAGGCGGGTCAGCAGATCCTTGCCCGCGGGAGCCTTGAGGTCGGCGGTCACGGACTCCTTGTTCCGATTGCAGGACAGGAAGTACGTCGAGATCGGGTCGTCGTCCGGGCCGAGGAACGGCGGCCCCCAGGTGCGGCTGTCGTCGCCGGCGACCGGGCTCTCCACCTTGATGACCCGGGCGCCGAGATCTCCGAGCATCATCGCGGCGTGCGGACCGGCCAGCGCGCGCGTCAGGTCGATGACGACGATGTCGTCGAGGGGTCCGGGCATGCCCGGCATCGTAGGGTGCCCCGCGACTTGGCGGCGGCGATCAGGTTGGCGGCACGAAGACCGACAGAAGCATCCAGGCCACCGCCGCCGAGGGCAGCAGGGAGTCCATCCGGTCCATCAGGCCGCCGTGCCCCGGCAGCAGGTTGCCCATGTCCTTGACTCCGAGGTCCCGCTTGATCATGGACTCGCCGAGGTCGCCGAGCGTCGCCGCCACCGCGATGGCGAGCCCGAAGAGCGCGCCCTGCCACCACGCACCGTCCAATGAGAGCGTGAGGAAGAGGGCACCGGCAACGGCCGCCAGCGTTGCCGAGCCGGCAAATCCCTCCCAGGTCTTCTTCGGGCTAACCGACGCCGCCAGCGGGTGCCGGCCGAGGAACACGCCGGCGGCGTACCCGCCGACATCGCTGCAGACGACGGTGGTGATGAACGCGATCACCCGCGCCGCGCCGTCCTCGGGCACCACCAGCAGCACGGCGAACCCGGCGAGGAACGGCACGTAGGTGACGACGAAGACGGTGGTGCTCACGTCCCGCAGGTAGCCGAGGGCACCGTCGGCCAGCCTCCAGACGATGCAGGCCAGAACGGTCAGCATGAACGCGATGACGAGCCCGTCGCTGCCTCGCACGAAGGTGAGCGCGATCATCGAGATGGCGCCCACGAGCAACGGGATGACCGGTGGCCGGACATCGCGGGACTCCAGCGCCCGGAGCAACTCCCAGAGCGACACGACAACGGCCAGGCCGACGATGACCACGAATCCGGGCCGGTACACCGCGAGAGTGGCCAGCGCGGCGGCGGCCATGGTGACGCCGACGGCGATCGCCGCCCCGAGATCCCGTCCGGCGCGTGACCGCGGCGTCGAAGCCTTCACCAGGCCACTGGCATCGCGCTCGGTGGTCGCCACCTAGACCTCGAGCAGCTCGGTTTCCTTGTGGCGCACCGCGTCGTCGATGGCCGCGACGTATCTGGCGGTGGTCTCGTCCAACTCCTTCTCCGCCCGCCGTACGTCGTCCTCCCCCGCGTCGCCGTCGGACTTGATCTTCTCCAGCTGGTCCTTCGCCTTGCGGCGGACGTTGCGGATCGAGACGCGGGCATCCTCGCCCTTGTGCCTGGCCACCTTCACCAGATCGCGGCGCCGCTCCTCGGTGAGTTGCGGGAAGATCACCCGGATCAGGCTTCCGTCGTTCGTCGGATTGACGCCGAGGTCGCTATCGCGGATGGCCTTTTCGATCGCGGTGAGCTGCGTGGCGTCGTAGGGCTTGATGACAGCCATTCGGGCCTCGGCCACGCTGATCGAGGCCATCTGCGGGATCGGGGTCGGGGCGCCGTAGTAGTCGACCTGCAGGCGGGCGAACATCGCCGGGCTGGCCCGCCCGGTGCGCACGCTGCCGAGGTCCTCGCGAGCGACTGAGACCGCCTTGTCCATCTTCTCCTCGGCGTCGAACAGCGCCTCGTCGATCACGGTGGATCCCTCCTGTTACCGGCTGCGCCAGTTATGTGCCGACTGTGTCGATCAGGGTGCCGATCCTCTCACCCGCGACGGCCCGGGCGATGTTGCCTTCGGCGAGCATGTTGAACACGACGATCGGGAGCTTGTTGTCACGGGCCAGCGAGATGGCCGTCGAATCCGCGACCTGCAGCCCGCGGGCGAGTACCTCGGAGTGGCTGAGATGATCGAAGCGACGCGCGGTCGGACACTGTCGTGGATCGGCGTCGTAGACCCCGTCCACGCCGTTCTTGGCCATGAGCAGGACCTCACAATGGATCTCGAGGGCGCGCTGCGCGGCCACCGTGTCGGTGGAGAAGAACGGCAAGCCCGCACCGGCTCCGAAGATGACCACGCGACCCTTGTCCAGGTGCCTGATGGCGCGGAGCGGGATGTAGGGCTCGGCGACCTGCCCCATAGTGATGGCTGTCTGGACCCTGGTCGGAGTTCCGCGCTGCTCGAGAAAGTCCTGCAGCGCCAGGCAGTTCATCACTGTTCCGAGCATGCCCATGTAGTCGGCCCTCGAACGGTCCATGCCGCGTTGGGACAACTCTGCCCCACGGAAGAAGTTGCCGCCGCCCACGACGACGGCAACCTGGACCCCGCCTGCGACGACAGCTGCTATCTGGCGGGCAATCCCGTCGACGACATCGGGGTCCACACCGACCCGACCGGCACCGAAGGTCTCACCGGACAGCTTGAGCAGCACCCGCCGGTAGCGCCGAGCAGGGGTCCGCCGTCGGATCCGGGCCATCGAGACGACCGCCGTGTCGGTGGGGTCGGTCACGTGCGGCCTCCTCGTCCTCAGCCGGTCGAAAGTCGATCCTGCCCTATGCCCGGCCCACCTCGAACCGAGCGAACCGGGTCACCACGACCCCCGCGTCCGCAAGCACCATCTGCATCGTCTGCTTCTTGTGCTCCTCGCGGACGGAGGCCTGCTCCAACAGGGTGGCGTCCTTGAAGAAGCCGTTCACCCGGCCCTCGACGATCTTGCTCATCGCCGCCGCTGGCTTGCCCTCGTCGCGCGCGGTCTCCTCGGCGATCCGTCGCTCGTTGGCAACAACGTCGTCGGGAACCTCGTCCCGGCTGACGTAGCGCGGGCTCATGGCCGCGACGTGCATGGCCACCGCCCGCGCGACGGACTCATCGCCGCCGTTGTACTCCACCAGGACACCCACCTGAGGCGGCAGATCGGGGTTGCGCCGGTGCAGGTACGTCGCCGTACTCCCGTCGAAGACGACGAAGTGGTTGACGACGAACTTCTCCCCGAGCCTCGCCGACTGCTCGTCCACGGCTTCCTGGACGGTCTGCCCACTGGGCAGCTCCTGCTCGAGGAACGTCGGGACGTCACTCGGCCGGGCGGTCGCAAGGTGCTCGACGAGGGTTGCCGCCAGCGCCTGGAAGCTCTCGTTCTTGGCGACGAAGTCGGTCTCGCAGTTCAGCTCCAGCATCGCTGTGCCGGAGCTGGCGACAAGCCCGTTGGCCGCCGTACGGCCAGAGCGCTTGTCGACGTCCTTGGCGCCCTTGACCCGCAGGATGTCGACGGCGGCGGCAAGGTCGCCGTCGGCCTCCTCCAGCGCGCGCTTGCAGTCCATCATTCCGGCGGCCGTCAGGTCACGCAGCTTCTTGACGTCCGCGGCGGTGTAGTTCGCCATCGCCTCGCTTCTCTCTTCGGTGCATTCGGGACTTCGGTACGGCGGGCAGCTGCCAGCCAACCGGCCGTGCAATGCTGCCCAACGCGGCCGGACGGTCGGCTATGCCTGCCTCGTGCGGCGCTCGGTCAGGACGATGCCGGCGCCGGTTGCCCGGCCTCGGCACTCTGTTCAGGACTGGGGTCCTGTGGGGCGTTCGGGGCAGTCTCTGATGACTCGATCGACGCATCCGACGGCACGGCCTCGGCACTCGGCTGTGCGGTCACCGGCTCGGCGTCCGGCTGGGTTGCCTCGGCAGCGGCGTCCGGCTGGGTTGTCTCGGCAGCCGGCAGCGTTGCGTCGGTGGCGTCGGCAGATGCGGTCTCGACAGTCGCCGTCGCAGCCGGCTTGCCCTCCAGCAACTCCCGCTCCCACTCCGGCATGGGCTCATTGGTGCCGAGCTGCCCGGTCGGCTCCGGCTTGTCAGAGCCGTCACCATCCCGGCCGGCGTTGGCCTGGGCCGCGGCGCGCGCCATCAGCCCGTCGGCTACGGCGTCTGCGATCACCCGGGTCAGCAGCGCTGCACTGCGGATCGCGTCGTCGTTGCCCGGGATCTTGTAGTCGACCTCGTCGGGATCGCAGTTCGTGTCCAGTACCGCAACGACCGGGATGCCGAGCTTTCGCGCCTCACCGACGGCGATGTGCTCCTTCTTGGTGTCGATGATCCAGACGGCGCTCGGGACGCGGGCCATGTCGCGGATCCCGCCCAGGGTGCGGTCAAGTTTGATTCTCTCTCGCGAGAGCACCAGTTGTTCTTTCTTCGTCATCACCGTCGTGCCGCCGGTCTGCTCGATGACTTCGAGCTCCTTGAGCCGCTGCAGCCTCTTGTGCACGGTCTGGAAGTTGGTGAGCATGCCGCCCAGCCAGCGCTGGTTGACATACGGCATGCCGACCCGCTGGGCCTGCTCGGAGATCGCCTCCTGGGCCTGCTTCTTCGTCCCGATGAACAGGACCGACCCGCCGTGGGCGACCGTCTCGCGAACGAACTCGTAGGCCCGGTCGATGTAGGACAGCGTCTGCTGCAGGTCGATGATGTAGATGCCGTTGCGCTCGGTGAAGATGAAGCGCTTCATCTTGGGGTTCCACCGACGGGTCTGGTGCCCGAAGTGCACGCCGCTGTCGAGCAGCTGCTTCATGGTGACGACGGCCATGCTGGCGCGTCCCTCTCTGTTCGCGCGACCCGCGGGGCCGCGCTTCTCGGTTGTCGCGATGGCCGGGAGGCGCACCGCCCTGGTGCCCGGTCCGCGGCCATGTCTGCCCGGCGTACCGGGACCAAGGTGGTCGTGGTCCCCGCTGGATACGGCGGGGAGAGGACACGCGAAGTCGGCCCACTCACGCGGGCCGCTTGCAGGAGTGTACGTCCTCCGGCGTGCCAGAGCCCACCTGGTTCCGGCTCGCCTGACTACGACAGTTTCGGCGCGGAGTCCACAGCCGGCCGAGGTTGTGCACAGCGCCCGACGCCACTGGCGCCGACCCCCCAGTACCGGCAGCGTCGGAGCCATGCGTGTCGTCGTCCAGCTTGCGGTCACTCTACTGGGCATCTGGTGGCTGCTGACCCCGGCTCCTGCCGCCGCGGCTGATTGGGTGCTGCCTCTGCCGGGAGAGCCGCACGTGACCAGACCGTTCGATCCGCCCGGGTCGCCGTACGGTCGCGGTCATCGCGGTGTCGATCTGGCGGGGACCCCGGCGCTGCCGGTCCGCGCCGCCGGTGAGGGGACCATCGGCTACGCCGCACCGCTGGCCGGAAGGGGGGTCGTGACGGTGCTGCACGGCGGCGGCCTGCGCACCACGTACGAGCCGGTGGCGGCGACCGTGCGGGTCGGAGAGCTGGTGCCGACAGGGCACCCGATCGGTACGTTGCAGGCCGGTCACCCGGGATGCCCGGTTGCGGCGTGCCTGCACTGGGGGCTGTTGCGCGGCGAGGTTTACCTGGACCCGATGTCACTCCTGAGCCTCGGCCCGATCCGGCTGCTCCCTTCGGCCGACCCCGCAGGCGAGCCGTCGGCCGACCGCGGCGGAGCGGCTACCGCCTCCGACGAACGTGCTGCCCCGCGCGCGAACGACGAGCTGGCGATCCCGGGCGGCCCCCCTGTGCCACGGGTAGGCGCAGCGGTGACGGCGGTCACCGGGCTGGCGGTCGGCGCGGCGGTTCTGCGCGTTCGCCCCCGTCCGCCCTAGCGAAGGCACCGGTCCGGCACAGCCCGCCGCGACGGGGCGCGGCCGCCGTCCGTTGGGTGGCGCTCAGGCACGGGGGTGGGCCTGCCGATAAACGCTGTTGAGGCGTTCGACCGAGACGTGTGTGTAGAGCTGGGTCGTGGCCAGACTCGCATGACCGAGCAACTCCTGGACCGACCGCAGATCCGCACCGCCCTCCAGCAGGTGAGTGGCTGCGGTGTGCCGCAGACCGTGTGGACTCATGTCGGACGCACCGGGCACCGCCGCCACGAGCCGGTGCACGACGCGGCGCACCTCGCGAGGGTCCACCCGGGCGCCGTGTGCGCCGAGCAGCAGCGCCGTTCCACTGCCAGGAGTGGCAAGACCGGGCCTACCGTGCTCGAGGTAGTCCCTGACTGCCAGGCCACCCGGTCGGCTGACGGGGACCATGCGCTCCTTGCCGCCCTTTCCCATGACCCGGAGCAGGCAGCGCGCCTCGTCCACGTCGCCGAGGTCCAACCCCACCAGCTCACCGACTCGAACCGCGCTGCCGTACAGCACCTCAGCAATCACCCTATTCCGGCGGCCCAGTGGGTCCTCGCCGCTCGCCCCATCGACCAGGGCGGCAGCCTGTTCGGCATGCAGCACGAGGGGCAGGGCACGCTGCGCGGTGGGACTGGCCAGCAGGGCACCGGGGTCGGAGGCCAACCAGCCGGCCCGGGTGGCGTAGGCGGTGAAGGCCCGCGCAGCCGCCCCTCGCCGGGCCAGACTGCTCCGGGCGGCGCCCAGCGTCCGCAGTTTCGCCAGCCAGCTGCGCAGGGCGCGGATGTCCAGGTCGTGCAGACCGGCGACCGACAGCGCGTTGAGGTGGCCGAGTAGGGAAGCCACGTCGGCGGTGTAGGCGCGAACCGTGTGCTCGGACAGGCCCCGCTCCAAGGACAGGTGGCGCGCGAACGCCGCCAGCGGTTCGGCCAGTGCCGGCGGCAGGCCGGCGCCGGCCGAGCTGGCGGCGCCATGCAGCGTCGTACCCACGAGGCGACCGTGCGTTGTCATCGCCGACGCGTCAAGCATCCGGCGCTCGACACGCGGCCGAACGGCGCCTGACCCGGCCCTTCCGACCCGGGCATCACAACTGCCTGTGACCGGAGGATTCCGTTTCTCGCCGAGATGCGACACGATCCCTGCCATCGGCGACAACGATGTCGCCGGCGATGTGACATGAGGAAGTACGTGAGACGAAGCATGACCTGCGCGGGTCTGCTGGCTGCGGTTACCGCCATGCTGACCACTGGACTCGCCGCCCCCGCCGTCGCGGCACAGGGTGAGATCCGCAATGCCGGCAGTTCCACTGCCGTGACGGGCAGCTATGTCGTGGTGCTGAACGACACGAGCGGCGTGCGCGCGGAGGGCGTACCGGCGCTCGCACGTCGACTGGCCGACCGCCATCAGGGCTCCCTGAGTTTCGTCTACGAGGCGGCACTGCGCGGCTTCGCCACCACGATGAGCGAGTCCAACGCGCGGCGGCTGGCCGCCGATCCCGAGGTGGACTACGTCCAGCAGAACCAGATCCACACGGTGTCGGCCACCCAGCCGAACCCACCGTCATGGGGTCTGGATCGGATCGACCAGCGCAACCTGCCGTTGAACAGCTCCTACACCTACCCGACGACTGCCTCCACCGTGCACGCCTACGTGATCGACACCGGGATCCGGTTCACACACCAGACCTTCGAGAGCCGGGCGGAATCCGGTAGGGACACCATCGACAACGACGACGACGCGACGGACTGCCACGGTCACGGCACACACGTTGCCGGCACCGTCGGCGGCAGCCAGTACGGCGTCGCCAAGGGCGTGCAACTCGTCGGCGTCCGCGTCCTGAACTGCGCCGGCTCCGGCACCACTGCCCAGGTCGTCGCGGGGATCGACTGGGTCACCGCGAACGCCGTCAAGCCTGCCGTGGCGAACATGAGTCTCGGTGGTTCGGTGGACAGCGCACTCGATCAAGCCACTCGCAACTCCATCGCCTCGGGCATCAGCTACGCCATCGCCGCGGGCAACGGCAATATCTTCGGTGTCGCCAAGAACGCCTGCAACTACTCCCCCGCCCGGGTCACCGAGGGAATGACCGTGGGCGCGACCCAGATCAACGACGCCAAGGCTTCGTTCTCGAACTTCGGGACCTGCCTGGACATCTTCGCCCCCGGTGTCGACATCACCTCGTCGTGGGACGACAGCGACTCCGCTACCGCCACCATCAGCGGAACGTCGATGGCGGCTCCGCACGTCGCCGGGGCTGCAGCGATGTATCTGGCCTTCAAGCCGGCTGCCACGCCGCAGCAGGTCCGCAACGCGCTGGTCAACCGAGCCACCCCCAACGTGGTGACCAACCCCGGCACCGGCTCGCCCAACAAGCTCCTGTACGCCGCTCGCTGAGCTCCGCACGAGACACGCTGCCCCGGTCGCCCGACCGGGGCAGCGTGCTGTCCGGAACCGGTCATTTCGGCGATTGCCCACACAGACCCACGCCGTTGCGCAATCATGCGATTACGACTGGTGACATCGGTGTCACCAGTATGCCGTCACCGGAGGAACCGTGAGAAGAAGCTTGACGCGCGTCGGACTGTGGGCCGTGGTTGCCACGATGGTGGCCACGGGCTTCGCCAGCCCAGCCGCTGCCGCACCTGAAGGCGCCATCCAAGGCGCGGCGGACCCCACCGCGATCGCAGACAGTTACATCGTCGTGCTTCGCGACACCCCCGCCCTTCGCGCCCAGGGCGTCCCCGCCGTCGTTCGCCAACTGGCCGACCGGCATGGCGGCTCGGTGCAGCGGACCTACCAGGCCGCCCTGCGCGGCTTCGCCACAACGATGAGCGAGTCGAACGCCCGCCGGCTGGCCGCAGAGCCGGCCGTCGCCTTCGTCGAGCAGGACCACACAGTCCAGGTCAGCGCCACCCAGCCCAACCCGCCGTCGTGGGGGCTGGACCGCATAGACCAGCGCGACCTCCCATTGAACAACTCCTACACCTATCCGACGACGGCATCGAACGTCCGCGCCTACATCGTCGACACCGGCGTCCGACTCACCCACACGACGTTCGGCGGCCGCGCAATCTCAGGTCGTGACACCGTCGACAGCGACAACGACGCCACCGACTGCAACGGCCACGGCACCCACGTCGCCGGAACCGTTGGCGGCTCGCAGTACGGCGTGGCCAAGGGCGTACAGATCGTCGGCGTCCGCGTCCTCAACTGCCAGGGCTCCGGCAGCAACGCCGGTGTCATTGCCGGCGTCGACTGGGTGACCGCCAACGCCGTCAAGCCGGCGGTGGCGAACATGAGCCTCGGCGGCTCTGCCAGCAGCGCACTGGACAGCGCCGTCCGCAACTCCATCGCATCGGGCATCGCCTACAGCCTGGCGGCGGGGAACAGCAACGCGAATGCGTGCAACTCCTCGCCGGCTCGCGTCGCCGAGGGCATCACTGTCGGCGCCACCGCGATCAACGACGCCCGCGCCTCGTTCTCCAACTACGGGACCTGCTTGGACATCTTCGCTCCCGGTGTAAACATCACCTCCTCCTGGTCGACCGGCGACACGGCCACGAACACGATCAGCGGCACGTCGATGGCCGCACCACACGTGGCCGGCGCAGCCGCGCTGTACCTGGCCACCAGCCCCGGCGCCACCGCCCAGCAGGTACGCGACAACCTCGTCACCAACTCGACTCCCAACAAGGTCACCGACCCCCGCACCGGCTCGCCCAACCGTCTGCTGTTCGTGAGCCAGGCCGGCGGTGGCGGCGGCACCGTCACGGTGACCAACCCGGGCAACCGCACCGGCGCCGTCGGCACGGCCACCAGCGTGCAGATCCAGGCCTCCTCCTCGGCCGGGCAGACCCTGACCTACTCCGCTGCCGGCCTGCCACCGGGCCTTTCCATCAGCTCCTCCAGCGGGCTGATCTCGGGAACGCCAAGCACGGCCGGCACGTACACCACCACGGCCAGCGCCTCGGACACCACAGGTGCGAGTGGCTCGGCGACCTTCAGCTGGACGATCAACGGGGCAGGCGGCTGCACGTCGCCTGGCCAGAAACTCGGCAACCCAGGCTTCGAAGCCTCTACGGCGGCGCCGTGGACGGCATCGGCAGGCGTGATCGACAGCTCCACCGGTCAGCCGGCCCGCTCAGGGGTCCGCAAGGCCTGGCTGAACGGATACGGCACCACCCGCACCGACACGCTGTCCCAGACGGTTTCCGTGCCGGCCGGATGCAGCACCGCGACGCTGTCGTTCTGGTTGCGGATCACCACCTCGGAGACGACGTCGTCGGTGGCCTACGACAGGCTTACCGTGACGGTCGGATCGGCCACCCTGGCCACCTACTCCAACCTGAACAGGAACAGCACCTACACCCAGAAGTCCTTCAACCTGGCGTCCTACGCCGGACAGACGGTCACGGTGAAGTTCACCGGTGTCGAGGACAGCTCGTTGCAGACCTCCTTCGTCATCGACGACACCGCCCTCACAGTGTCCTGACTGGAGTCGTGATCTGAGCCAGCACCGCACACCCGCAGCCCCGGCCCCGTGCCGGGGCTGCGGCGTGCCGGCTCACCGCTACACCAAGATCAACCGCCGGCGCCGTGATCGCCGGTGCGGCGTTCGGCCTGGGACAGCCGCCAGCCCCCCTCCGTGAGCTCCACCAGATCCTGCAGTTCCAGCGACGGAAGCACCCGCAACACGTCGAGAACCGCGACCCCGGCGGCCCGCGCGATCCGCTCCGGTGCAACGGCGCGGCGCACAGGCACGCTGTCGAGGACGGCCCGGGCCAGCGCGTCCAGGCCGTCACGCGAGCCCGGCGGCGCCCGCGGCGGTTGCGCCATGTCCTCGCCGAGCCGGCCCACCTCCTCCAACACCTGCCCGGTGGAGGTGACCAGGCGCGCACCGCCGTCGTCCCCACCCCGGAGCAACTCGTGAGTTCCGACCGACACCGCCGACGTCACCGGCCCTGGGACCGCCATCAGTGAGCGACCGAGCTCGCGACACCGCCGGGCCGTCGAGGCGGTTCCACTGCGCGCCGACGCCTCGACCACCACCGTGCCCGCGGACAGGGCGGCGATGAGCCGGTTGCGGATCAGGAACCGGCGCCGGTACGGCGCGCACCCCGGTGGCCACTCGCTGAGCAGCAGGCCGCTCCCGGCGATCCGTTCGAAGAGAGCGCCATGAGCTGCTGGATAGGGCCGATCGAGTCCGCCGGCGAGAACGGCGACCGTGACCCCCTCGGCGGCCAGGGCAGCACGGTGGGCGGCGCCGTCGATCCCGAGCGCGCCGCCGGAGACCACCGTCCATCCCCGGTCGGCCAGCCCGAACGCGATCTCGGCTGCAACGTGCTCGCCGTAGGCAGTCGACGCCCGGGACCCGATCACCGCCACCGACCGCTCCACCGCCTCGTCGAGGGGCACCGGCCCACGGACCCACACCGCAAGTGGCGGCGCGATGTCGAGGAGTCCACGCTCGGTGGCCATCACCATCGGGTGCAACATCCGCACCGGCCACTGCGCATCCTCCGGGGTCACGAGCCGGATCCCGAAGCGGCGGGCCACGGAGATGTCCTGGTCGACCCGGTCATCCTCAGATCGGGTCCCTACCGCGGACTGGACGGTGGGCGGCGCCTGCCGGCTGCGAATGAGGTGCACCGCCTCGACCGGTCCCACCAGCCGCACCAGCGCGTACATCGCGGCCTGCCCCGGCTCCGCGGCACGGGTCAGCCAGACCCGGGCCCGCCGGACCGCAGTCCGGGCAGCTGCCTGGGGGGCGCTAGTCATGCCGCTATCCCGCGTAGCCGCATGCCCATGGCCTCGTCCAACTCCGCCCGCCCCGGACTGGGGACGCCGGCGAGGTCGGCCAGCGTCCAGGCAACCCTCAGCACCCGGTCCACACCGCGGGCGCTGAGCAGCCCGCGATCCAGTGCCGCCTCCACCCCGGCCATCGTGGACCTGGCCACTCGCCACTGGCGACGCAACGCCGGACCGGGGATGTCGGCGTTGCGCCGGAGGCCGTCCACCGCCAGCCGCTCCGCTGCCGCGGCCCGGGCTACCCGCACCCGCTGCGCCACCTCGACGCTGGATTCCGCCGATTCTGCGCCGAGCAGTGCCTGGCGAGTCACCGGCAACAGGGTCACGTGCAGGTCCACGCGATCCAGTAGCGGTCCCGACAACCGGGCGAGGTAGCGCCGGCGGGTGAACGAGGTGCATACGCAGGCCTGGTCCCCCGTCGGCGATGCGCAGGGGCATGGATTGGCCGCCAGCACCAGTTGGAAGGCGGCCGGATAGCCCACGCGGCCACCGGAGCGGTGCAGCGTCACCTGCCCGCTCTCCAGTGGTTGCCGCAAGGCGTCGAGCACCCCGGCTGCGAATTCCGGCGCCTCGTCGAGGAACAGCACGCCCCGGTGGGCCCGCGAGATCGCTCCTGGCCGAGCTATGCCGCTGCCGCCGCCCACGATCGAGGCCGTCGACGACGTGTGGTGCGGACTCTCATACGGTGGCCGTCGTACGAACGAGGAGCCCGCGGGCAGAACTCCGGCCACCGAGTGGATGGCCGTGACCTCGAGCGCCTCGTCGTCACTCAGCGGCGGGAGGATGCCGCTCAGCCGCTCGGCCAACATCGTCTTGCCGGCCCCGGGCGGGCCCTGCAGGTAGAGGTGATGTCCTCCCGCGGCCGCCACTTCCACGGCCCGCCGCCCCTGCGCCTGCCCGACGATGTCACGCAGGTCCGGACCCGGCAGCGCGGGTACCTCCTCCGGCACTGCCCCGGTCAACACAGCACCGTGCTCGCCCCGCAGATAGCCGACCAGTTCAGCTAGCGAGGTGGCTCCCAGGACGTCCAGCTTCGGCACCAGGCATGCCTCGGCGAGATTCTCGGCGGGGACGATCACCCGGTGCATCCCCGCGCGCTGGGCGGCCAGCACGGACGGGAGGACACCGCGCAGCGGCCGCACACTCCCATCGAGTCCGAGTTCGCCCAGCAACACCGTGTTCCGCAGCGCGGACGCCTCGACCACACCGGCCGCCGCGAGCACGGCGATGGCAAGGGCCAGATCGAATCCGCTGCCACGCTTGGGCAGCGTGGCCGGCGAGAGATTCACCGTGATCCGA
>JACDAB010000088.1 GCA_013695665.1 Geodermatophilaceae bacterium
GACCGGGTGCGGCGCGGCGGACGCACCGCAGGCGGCACGGGCGCCGCAGTCGGGGGACATCACCGTCACTCCCGGCCCCGACGGTGTGCAGGCCGTCACGCTGGTCACGCAGGACAACTTCCGCTACATCCCGGCCCGCTTCACGGTCATCCCCGGTCCGGTCAGCCTCACGCTGGAGAACCCGTCGGGGACCGTCCACAATCTGCGCTTCGACGAGGGCGGTCCTGAGGAGGAGATCCCGGTCGTGCGCTCGCGGGAGAGCCAGACGATCCAGTTCACCGTGAGTACGCCAGGGGAGTACCAGTTCATCTGCACCTTCCACGACCAGCTGGGACAGCGCGGCACCATGGTTGTCCGATGATCGACCTGATCATCGTCGTGCTGGCGCTGCTGTTCGCCGCCAACGGCTTCCGGCAGGGCCTGATTCTCTCGGTCGCCTCCTTCGTGGGCTTCTTCGGTGGCTCGGTGGTCGGCAGCCAGCTCGCCGGCCCGGTGGCGAACGCGGTGAGCGTGTCGCTGTTCGCGCGGGTTTTCCTTGCCCTGCTGGTGGTGCTCGGCGTCGCGTTCCTGGGGCAGCTGGCCGCGGTGTGGGCGGGGCAGCGGCTGCGGCAGCGATTGACCTGGCGGCCGGCCCGATATGCCGATGCCCTACTCGGGTCTGTGGTCTCGGCACTGGCCGTGCTGCTGGTGGCCTGGATGGTCGCCACGCCGCTGGCCAGCTCCGCCTTCCCGAGCCTGGCCAGGGACGTCCGCGAGTCCACCCTGGTCGGAGCGGTCGACCAGGCCGTGCCGTCCCCGGTCCGGTCCCTGTACGACTCGTTGCGTGACCTGATCGACCGGCGGGGGCTGCCCGACGTACTGGATCCGCTGACGCCGACCATTGTCACCGATGTCCCGACGCCCGACCCGGCCCTTGCAAACGACCCGACGGTGGTCGCCGCCAGCGCCGCCGTCGTGAAGATCACCGGGGTGGCACCGGACTGCTCGCGCCGCGTCGACGGCAGCGGCTTGGTGTACGCCGAGGACCGGGTGATGACCAACGCGCACGTGCTGGCCGGTGTCCGTGATCCGGAGGTGAACCTGGACGGGCAGCGGCTTCCTGCGACAACAGTGTTCGTGGACGAGCAGCTGGACATCGCCGTACTGGCGGTGCCCGACCTGTCGGTGGCGCCGCTCGTCTTCGCCACCATCGCGCTGGACACCGGAGCCGACGCGATCATCACCGGATACCCGGGCGGGGGGCCGCTGTACGTCGGACCGGCCCGGATCCGTGATCGCTCGATCATCGCCGGTCCCGACTTCCGGAACACGACGACGGTGGAGCGGGAGGTGTACTCGCTGCGGGGCGACGTTCGAGCCGGCAACTCCGGAGGGCCGCTGCTCGACACGGATGGCACCGTGCTCGGTGTCGTCTTCGCCTCGGCCGTGGACGATCCGAACACCGGGTATGCCCTGACCGCGGCAGCGGTCAGTGAGGCCGCCGCGGCCGGCGTGGGTGCCGGCGAGCCGGTCGCGACCGGCGCCTGCCAGTAGAGCTGCGCTCAGCCGGGCGCTGCGGCCCAGGCGAGGAGTTCGGCACTGACCTGCTCGGGCGCCTCCTCGGCCGGGAAGTGGCCGACGCCGTCGATCAGCCGCCACCGGTAGGCCGCTGCGACGTACCGGCCGGAGCCGACTGCAGCCGCCGGCAGGAGGAAGGTGTCAGCGGCGCCGTGCAGCTGCAGTGTGGGTGCGGTGACGGGGGCGGCCATGGCCCGGATGTAGCGCAGCCCGTCCGCTCGGGGCAGCGAGCGAACCGCCCACCGGTAGTACTCCATGGCGCCGTAGGCGGCCTGGGGGATCTGAATGGCACTGCGGTACCGGGCGACGGCGTCGGTGAAGTCCGGGGTGGCACGCCAGGCCGGCCCGGCCCAGGCCCGCATCAGCCGACCGGTGTGGGCGCCGCCGTTGCGGGTGAGCCGCTGCTCGGGATATCGCGGCAGCTGGAATCCGAGCAGTGGTGCGGCGGCGCGGAACTGCTGCCGGCTGCCCAGGGCGGCCGCCCGCAGCCGGCGCGGATGGGGCATGCTCAAGACGGCGAGCGCGCGGACCACCCGCGGGTGCAGGGCACCGACCGACCAGGCAAGCAGCCCGCCCCAGCCGTGTCCGACGATCATGGCGTCACGCTCGCCCAGCGCGCGGACCAGCCCGGCGACGTCGGCCGCGGCGGTCACCGCGTCGTACCCGCGTGGGGGTTTGTCACTCGCGCCGTAACCACGCAGGTCAGTGGCAACGACGCGGTAACCGGCACTGCTCAGGGTGTTGAGCTGATGCCGCCAGCTCCACCAGAACTGCGGGAAACCGTGGAGCAGGAGGATGAGCGGTCCGTCGCCGGCTTCGGCCACGTGCAGCCGGATGCCGTTCGCAGAGTAGTCACGGTGGCTCCACGGCCCGGCGAGCAGCACGCTGTTCGCATCGGGCACCGCGGCTACGGGGTGGATCCGCGCTGCAACAGCTGCTTGCTGTCCTTGAGCGTCTCGATCGTTCGCTCCGGCTTGCGCACCTTCTTGACCGCCCGCAGTCCGAGCAGTCCTGCGATCCCGGCGATGAGGACCAACAGCAGCCACACGATCAAGTAGGACAGCCAGCGGTAGAGCCCGAGTTGGACCATCCCCTCGGCAAAGGAGATCAGCAGGAACACCAGGGAGAAGATGAACACGACCGCCGCCGCCCCGAAGAAGGCCGCCCCCATGGCCCCCTTCTTGAGCGAGCCGGTGACCTCCGTCTTGGCCAGCTCGATCTCACCGCGCACCATCGTCGACAGGTGGGTGCTCGCCTCGGTGACGAGCTCGCCGAGGGAAGGTTGGGCCGCGCCGGGATCGGGCGTCCACTCGGCGGTCTTCGACAGCGGCACCGGCGGCGGTGCAATCGGTGCGTACGCGGGGCTGGTGGTTGCCACGGGCTCTCCAGTCCGTTCGGGTCAGTGGCCCCTATGGTGACGTGCGGGCCAGCTACGGTCCAGCGGAGCGCACCGAAACGCGCCGCCTCAGCAGCGCGGCCCCGATAAGGGAGGCCCCGGCCGATGCGATCAGGACGGCGATCTTCACCCGCTCGAGGATCATCGGGTCTTCGAAGGCCAGCTCCGTGATCAGCAGGCTGACCGTGAAACCGACCCCCCCGAGTACCGCGACGGCGGAGATGTCCCGCCAGCGCAGTTCGTCGTTCAGCGTGGCCAACCGGAGCCGCACCGCGAGGACGGCACCGCCGAGTACGCCGAGAAACTTGCCCACGACGAGGCCGAGGACCACACCCAGTGCCACCCGATCGGTGAAGACGCCACCAAGCGCGGTGGCACTGATGGAGACCCCGGCAGCGAAGAACGCGAAGACTGGCACGCAGAAGCCGGCCGACACCGGCTGCAGGCGGTGCTCCAGCCTGGCTGCCGGCGCCTCGTCTTCGCCCTCATCGGCCCTGACCCGGGTCAGTAGCGCCAGGGCAACCCCGGCGACCGTGGCATGGATCCCGGATTCGTGGACCGCGATCCAGGTACCCACAGCGATCGGGACGTACAGCCAGGCCGAGCGCACCCGGCGGTGCTGCAAGATGGCATAGACCGCGAGTAGCGCAGCGGCGGCGAGCAGCGCCAGCAGCGACAACGACGCGGTGAACAGTACGGCGATGAGCACGATCGCACCGAGATCGTCGACGACTGCGAGGCTGAGTAGGAACAACCGCACCGACCGGGGTAGCGAACACGCCGCGATCGCCAGCACCGCCAGCGCGAAGGCGATGTCGGTGGCCACCGGGATCGCCCAGGCCCTGCCGGCTCCCGGAGCGCCGAACATGACAAGCGCGGCCAGCCCGGCCGGCACCACGATCCCCCCGATGGCGGCGAAGACCGGGAGCATGGCTGCCTTGATCGAGCGCAACTCGCCGACGACCAGTTCCCGTTTGAGCTCCAGGCCGGCGACGAAGAAGAAGACCGCGAGCAGTCCGTCGGCCGCCCATGTGCCCAAGGACAGGTTCAGATGCAGCGACTGCGGACCGATCTCGGTATCGCGCAATGCCGTATACGACCCGCCGATCGGCGAGTTGATCCAGATCAGCGCAATCACGGCGGCGCCCAGCATGATCGCCCCGCCGATGGTCTCGGTACGCAGGAAGCGGGTGAGTTCATCTACGGTGCGCTGGGCGCGGTGCTTGGTTCGGCGAAGCGGCACGAAACATCCTTCCGGGGTCGCGGCAGTCAGTCGCCGACCAGACTTCCCGGCACTCCGTGTTCATTGTGAGCCTACCCGGCGCGGGCTCGTGCATCCGCACGCCGGCTTTCATGGCCCTTGCGATGGCGGCGAGACGCGGGGG
>JACDAB010000102.1 GCA_013695665.1 Geodermatophilaceae bacterium
GCGGTGACCGGCACCTCGGCCGCGCTGGCCACGGCGTCGACCATGACGCCTTCCAGGGCACCCTGTCGGAGCTCACCCATCAGCAGCCGGCGTAGGAACGTCTGCTCCGCAGCGGTCGCGGCGCCGAACAACTCGCCGAGAGTGTCGGCTCGGCGCTGCACCGACCCCGCTCCGGACGTTCCCCCGATGGTCGTAAGCGCTCTGTCGACGACGGCCACAGTCAGGCCGGGGACATCGGCCGGTGAGGTCTCGATCGCCCCCAACGTCCGCCAACCAGCACCGATCCTGCCTTGCCGAGGCTCGCCCGCGAGCCAGGCGACAGCCGGTTCGACATCCTCCGGTGCCAGCCGCCGGAGCAGGCCGGCCAGGGCCTGGACCTTGGCCAGGCGCGAGCGGGTGGCCGCAACCGTCGCAGACGCTGCGACCACGTCAGCGAACAGCACGCGGCCAGTCAATCAGCCCTCCGGTTGGGTGCCGGCGCAGCTGCCCATACCGTGATGCGGTGGAGCAGCCGGCGCTGGGACATCCACTGGGCGGGCGGCGAGCCTGGCTGGTCTGGGGGACCGGCGTCGCGGCGTACGTCGTCGCCATCTTCCACCGCTACTCCCTCGGGGTGGCCGGGATCGAGGCCGCCGACCGCTTCGGTGTCAGCGCATCGCTGCTAGCGGTGTTCTCCGTCGTGCAGCTCGGTGTCTATGCCGCGATGCAGATACCCGCCGGCGTCCTGCTGGACCGCTTCGGATCGACCCGTCTCGTCGTCTGCGGTGCGTTGTTGATGGGGGCCGGGCAGCTCCTCTTCGCGGTCGCCTCCGGCATGGGCACTGCGTTGCTCGCCCGGATCCTGCTGGGCCTCGGTGATGCCGTGACGTTTGTCAGCGTGCTGCGATTAATCGTGCTGTGGTTCCCGCCGCAGCAGAATCCGATCATCGTGCAGCTCACGGGGCTGCTCGGTCAGCTCGGCGCCATCGCTTCGGCGATCCCGTTGATCGCGGCTCTGGACAGCTTCGGCTGGGAGGCCACTTTCATCGCCGCTGCCGCGCTCAGCGTGGCGGTGTCCATCACCGTCGCCGTCGTGCTCCGCGATTCGCCGTACGCCGGCGTGGCTGATCGCGCCCCGGTGAACGTGGCCGGAATGCGCCAGTCGCTATCCGCGACCTGGGCCGAACCGGGCACGAAGCTCGGCTTCTGGACGCACTTCGTCACGCAGTTCCCGGCGGTGGCCTTCGCGCTCCTGTGGGGATTTCCGTTCCTGGTGACCGCGGAGGGTATCGCGCCGGGGACTGCGGGCGTCCTGCTGACGCTCCTGGTTCTCGCGGCGATGGCGTGCGGACCTTTGCTCGGCTATCTCGTCGGCCGCTTCCCCTACCACCGCTCCTGGTTGGTGCTGGGCATCGTCGTGGTGTCCGCGATGGGATGGGCGGTGGTGCTGGCCTGGCCGGGCCAGGTCCCGCTGCCGATGCTCGTCGTCCTCATCCTGTGCATGGCCCCCAACACACCGGGGTCGATGATCGCCTTCGACTACGCCCGGACGTTCAACCCGCCCGAGCGGATCGGCAGTGCCAGCGGCATCGTCAACGTCGGCGGGTTCACCGCCTCCCTCGTCGTCATCGTCCTCATTGGGTTGATCGTCGACCTGCTGTCGCCCGCCGGTGCGCCGTACTCGACCGAGGCCTTCCGATGGGCCTTCGCTGCCCAGTTCCCGGTCTGGCTGCTCGGGACTGTGCAGGTCCTGCGCTGGCGGCGGCGGGCCCGGGCGCGGCTGGCCGAGTGGGACCCGACCGCCCTGGCCGCACTGCGCGGCGGCCGGGTACTGCCGGCGAACCCTCCCTGAACCCGCCCAGTGGCGTATACACGACACATGACTGAGAGCCAGCCACAGCAGGGCCCCGGGAAGACCGGCGGCCTGCCCGGTGCCAACGCCGACCCACGAACCGCAGAGGTTCCCGACGATCAGCTCCGCGACACCGTTGGCGGGGGAGATGACGCCCCTGCCCCTGACCCAGACCCGGCCGCAGAAAGCGACGACGACGCGGCGCAGGGTCCCCCGAGCTGACCATTCCCTCCGGTGGCCTGCCTGCCAGCCCGCTGCTGGAGCGGATCCGGGCCGCGGTGATCGGCGACGACCAGGTCATGCCCGGACCGTACGGCCCGCGCCGGGTGACCTACGCCGACTACACCGCCTCCGGCCGGGCGCTGTCGTTCATCGAGGACTTCATCCGGGACGAGGTCCTCCCCCGGTACGCCAACACCCACACCGAGTCCTCGGGCACCGGCCTGCAGACCACCCGGCTGCGGGAGGACGCCCGCCGGCTGGTCCGCGAGGGGGTCGGGGGCGGCGACGAGCACGTCGTGCTGTTCTGCGGCTCGGGCACGACGGCGGCGATCGACCGGCTGATCGGTGTGCTCAACCTCAGGATTCCGGCCGACCTCGACGACCGGTTCTCCCTGCGTAGGCACATTCCGGAGGCAGCGCGGCCGGTGGTGTTCATCGGGCCGTTCGAACACCATTCCAACGAGGTGTCCTGGCGGGAGACGATCGCCGACGTCGTCGTCATCCCGGAGGACGCCGACGGCCTCATCGACATCGCGGCGCTGGAGTCCGAACTCACGACGTACGCCGACCGCCCGCTGAGGATCGGTTCCTTCTCCGCCGCCTCCAACGTCACCGGCATCGTGACCGACACCTGCCAGATCGCAGACACGCTGCACCGCCACGGCGCGCTGTCGTTCTGGGACTTCGCCGCGGCAGCGCCGTACGTCGACATCGAGATGAACCCGTCCTGCCCTGACCATCGCGATGCCCACAAGGACGCGGTCTTCCTGTCGCCGCACAAGTTCATCGGCGGGCCGGGCACCCCGGGTGTGCTCGTCGCCCGCCGCGAGCTGTTCACCAACCGGGTCCCCGTCGTGCCCGGCGGTGGGACGGTGGCCTACGTCAACCCGACCGAGCACCGCTATCTGAGCGACCCGGAGCACCGTGAGGAAGGCGGTACGCCGGCGATCGTGGAATCCATCCGGGCCGGGCTGGTCTTCCAGCTCAAGGCAGCCGTCGGGACCGACACGATCCGGGCGCACGAGGCGGCCTTCCTGCATCGGGCCGTCGAGTCCTGGCGGGCCGACCCGGGCCTGGAGATCCTCGGCAACCTCGACGCCGAACGGCTCTCGATCGTGTCCTTCGTCGTACGCCGGCCCGGCGGCCGCTACCTGCATCACAACTTCGTCGTCGCCCTGCTCAACGATCTCTTCGGTATCCAGGCCCGGGGCGGTTGCTCGTGCGCCGGCCCGTACGGTCACCGCCTGCTCGGCATCGACCTGGACCGCTCGCATGATTTCGACCAGGAGATCGCCACCGGCTGCGAGGGCATCAAACCCGGCTGGGTGCGGGTCAACTTCAACTACTTCGTGAGTACGACAGTGCTCGACTACATCATCGATGCGGTGCACCTCGTCGCCGCAGAGGGCTGGCGGTTGCTGCCCGACTATCGCTTCGACCCCGGTTCCGGGCTGTGGCGGCATCACGCGGGGCCGGCCGAACCGCCGCTGCGGCTGGCGCAGGTGCACTATGACGACACGGGCGTGATGCGCTATCCCGACCACGACGAACGCGCCGACGAGTCGGTCCTGGCCAACTACCTCGAGGAGGCCAGAGCGCTCTGCGCCGCAGCCGCCACCGCTGCCGGCCCATCCGAGGCCGCACCCCCGCGCGCCATGTCGGCCACCTTCGAAGCGCTGCGCTGGTTCGAGCTACCCGCTGCCTGCCTGAGCTGAAGCCTCAGGTCCCCGGGAGGATCCTCACAGCGCGCCCGAAGTTGGGGACGGCGACACCCTGGGCGAGCAGCCAGCCGAGGGCTTGGCGGGGCGTGTGGCCGCGCTCCTGGCAGATCCGCGCAAGGGCGCCGGTGATCTGCGGCGCGGCAAAGGATGTCCCGGTCCACACCGCCCAGGAGTTCGGGCCGAAGTGGTCAGGATCGTCCGGATCGATGAGATTGGACTCCCACCCCTCGACGTACGGTGAGGTGATCCCCTCACCGATGGTCGAGCAGTCCACCCACACGCCGTGCGAGGACCACGTCGAGGCGGGTGTGAGGTCGTTGCGCAGCCCGGCAACCGCGACCACCCGCCGGAAGGCAGCCGGCCAGCACGGCCGGGTGTCCCCGTTGTTGCCGGCTGCGGCCACGACCAGCACCTCGGGGTCCATCGTCTCGATGACGTCGAGCGCAGTCTCGAGGGCGACCGGCGGGCCGTCGTCGACGGTCTGGGAGCCGACCGACAGGTTGAGGATCTGCGCCCCCTCGCGGACGGCGCGGATCATCGCGCAGGCGACCCCGAACTCGGTCCCGACGCCGTCGCTGTCCACTGCCCGGTAGACGCGGATGTCCGCGTCCGGCCACACCTGCTGGATCACCGCCGTCACGAAGGTGCCGTGCCCGGAGGCGAAGTCCAGCAACCGGTCGCCGCCTGCCGGGAACATGTCCAGTTCGTCGATGTTGTCGCCCCGCCGTTCGATATCGGCATGGCTGAGCCAGCCGTCGGTGCGCATCTCGGCCGCGACGCCGGTGTCGATGACGGCGACCCGGGTCGGCGCGCTGGCCGTCCGCGTGCGCACCAGGGTGCGGGTGGCAGCCGACGGTTCCGAGCCGCCGAGCCCCTTGATGATCTTGGCGAGCGGCGTGATGTGATTCAGGGACGCGGCCTGCCCCTCCGCACGTAGCTGCGAGACGACCTCGAGCAGCTCCCGGGCGTCGATACCGCTTCTGACGAAGCGCGCAACCGATCCGCGCAGTTCAGGACAGTCGTCGAAACCGGGCTGCCGTGCGAAGCCGTTTCGTTCCAGCGCCGACTCCCCGTCCGCGACGGTGTCCGCGCCGGCGCCGTCCTTTCGTTGCGGACGGACCAGGATCTCCCCGGCGGCGACGAAGGTGTCCTGCCCCTGCTGGCTGGGGACTATCTCGAACTGCACGACGCCGCTGTCGGCCCGGCCCCGGCGCTTCTGCAGCAGTTGCGGGAAGTCGACGACGAGTGGCTCCACCGGGGTCCCGAGGGTACGGACCTGCCGGAGGACCACAGTTCTGTCCCGCTCGCGCTCCTCGTCGGTACGGCTGTCCGGGTAGTCACCCTCGAACAGATCTCCGGCCACAGCCGGGCTGCTCCCGTCCTCCCGGCTCATGTCCCTGTTTCCCCTGTCAGAGAAGCCTCAATAGCATGCATTTGGGTGGATTCTTCCTCATTGGGCGGTGGCTATGGAAGGCGAGGAAGCGGCGGATCTCCTCGCGAGGGCGGATGCGGCCTACCTCAGGGTGGACGCCGATCCGGCCGGCTTCGGATCGGCTGCCGCCGCCCTGGTTCTCGAGTCCCGCCAGGTCGGCCACAGCGAGGCGCTCGTTGCCGCCCTGCGCGCCGAGGCGTGGGCCGAACGGGCGCGGTTGGACGACACTCAGGCCCGGAAGCTGCTGAACGAGGCGGCCGGCCTGGCCCGTCGGCATCGACTCGATGAGCGGCTGGGCGAGGTGCTGGTGACCCGGGCCGCGGTCAACCTGGAGCTCGGTCGGGTGACGGCCGCCCGGCGCGACCTCGACGCCGCCGCGAACCTGGTTGCCGGCGACGCGGCCCGCCAGCGCGATCTGCAGCAGGCGGCGCTGCATCAGAACACCGGCCGGTTGTCCCTCGCGGCCGGGATCTATCTCAGACTGCTGGCTCACGCCGACCTCGCCATCGAGGTCCGGTGCAAGGTGGCGAACAACCTGGCTCTGATCGAGGCCCGCCGCAGATCGTTCGACTCCGCGCTGCGGCTGCTGGAGGAGGCGGCGCGCGCCGCGGCACACGTGGGTCCGGCCCTGACGGCGTACGTCGTCCACAACCGGGGTTGGGTGCACGTTCAGGCCGGGCGACTGCCCGAGGGACTCCGGTTGTTCGACCAGGCAGCCCTGCTGCACCAAGCGGCGGGCCTGCCGTTGGGGGAGCTCTACACCTCCTATGCCGACGCGTTCGCCGACCTGCGACTGCTCCCCGAGGCGGCGACGGCCGCCGCCCTCGCCGCCGGGGAGTTCGCCAGTACCGGCGTACCGCTGATGGGCGCCGACGCCCAGTTGCGCGTCGCCCAGCTGGCACTGCTGTCCGGCGATCCGACCGGAAGCATGGCCGCCGCCGGCCTGGCCACCCGGATGTTCCGCCAGCAGCATCGCCCGGCGTGGGCGGCGCGGGCCGCGCTGGTCACCGTCGAGGCGCAGCTGATCCGGTGCGAGGCCGGACCCGCCGAGTTGCGCATCGCGCGGCGGGCGGCCGGCGTACTGCAAGAACTCGGAATCCGGTCCGAAGCAGCCCACGCGCACCTCGTCGCCGGGCGCCTCGCGATCGCGTTGGACCGGCGCCCGGCGGCGTTGCAATCCCTGCAGCTCGCGGCGGCCGCGGCGCACCGGGCGCCCGTCCTGGTGCGCCTCGACGGCCGGATCGCGACTGCCCTGACAGCCCAGCTCGGCGGCCGCGACCAGGATGTCCTGCGGCATTGCCGCGACGGGCTGCGCGATCTGGCGCGGCACCGCAGGGCGCTGCCGTCCACGGAGCTGCGGGCCCTGGCCTCCGGGCACGGGGTGGAGCTGGGCCGGATCGGGCTGGCGGTGTCACTGCGGTCGGGGTCGCCGGCGCGGGTTCTGGACTGGATGGAACGCACCCGGGCAGCGTCGCTGTCCGCGGTCGAGCCGCCGGCCCTGGACGGCCTCGAGGACGAGATGGCCGCCCTGCGCGCGGTGCATGCGGAGCTGGCCGACGCCCGGAACGCCGCCCCCGACGAGCAGACGGCGTTGCTGGGCAGGCAGCGCGACATCGAGAGCCGGATCCGGCGGGCCACCTGGGTACGCCGCCCCGGTGCCGTGATCGGCCAGGACTCCATCGGTCCGGCGCAGTTGCGCGCCGCCCTCGGCGGGCGGGTGCTCGTGGAGTACGGCGTTCTGGACGGAGACCTGTTCGTCGTCGTCCTCGACGCCCGCCGCAGCCGGCTGGTCAGCCTCGGCGCCGTCTCGGTCGTGGAGAAGCAGGCCCAGTCGCTGATGTTCGCGCTGCACCGGCTCACCCGCCCGCGTACGGGTGCACCGCTTGCGGCCGCCCGGACGAGCGCGGATTTCGGGCTCGGCCGGCTGGCCGAACTGCTCCTGGTCCCGTTGGGGCTCGACGCGGACGCCCGCCTGGTCGTCGTGCCGGGACGCGGCCTGCATCGCCTCCCGTGGGCGGCGCTGCACGACGGTCCGGTATCGCTGGCACCGTCGGCGTCGTTCTGGTCACGCACCATGACGGCCACCGGTGACCCCGAGGGACCGACCGTCCTCGTCGCCGGCCCGGATCTGCCCGGGGCGGCCCGCGAGATCGAGGCGGTACGACGGTTGTACGCCGACCCGGTGGTGCTGGCGCCGCCGGACAGTACGGCCGGGGCGGTGGCCAGGGCGATCGCCGGGGCCGGTCTGGCCCACCTGGCCTGCCATGGTGACCTGCGGGCGGACAACCCGACGTTCTCCGCGCTGCGGATGAGCGACGGGCCGTTGACGTTGCACGAGCTGGACAGCCGGGGCGCCGCACCCCGCCGGATCGTGCTGGCCTCCTGCGAGTCGGGGGCGCAGGTGGACTATGCAGGCGAGGAGGTGATCGGCTTCGTCGGCTCGTTGATGGCCAGGGGGACAGCCGGCCTGCTCGCGAGCACGGTCGTCGTCTCCGACACCGAGACGGTGGAGCTGATGTGCGGCGTACACGAGTCGTTGCGAGCCGGCGCGAGCCTGGCCGACGCCCTGCACCAGTCCCGTGGCGCGATCGGTCGCGAGGATCCACGCGCGTTCGTGTCCTGGTGCGCCTTCAACGCCTACGGCTCAGCCTGATCCCACTCCGATGTATCAGGTCGATGTATCAGATCGCAGCCACGGCGCTCCGTAGGGCATGCCTCTGGGTCCACCCGACGAGCGAGCCTTCCGCAAGACGATGGGCAGATTCCCGACCGGGGTCGCAGTTGTCACGACACAGGCCGGCGTCCCCCGGGCCGTGACGGCGAGCGCCTTCGCCGCGGTCTCGGCGCAGCCTCCCCTTGTCCTCGTCTGCGTGAACACCGGCGCCCTGTCACTAGATCCGCCCTGCCACTTCGCCGTCTCGGTTCTCGCGCGGCACCAGCAGGACCTGGCGGTGCGATTCAGGGAGCGAGGCCACGCTGTGTCCTCGCAGGCCTTCGAGCACGTGGCCTGGTGGACGGCGCGGGTGTCGGGCGCACCGGTCCTGTCGGGGACGGTGGCGTGGTTCGACTGCGCCGTGCACGACGTTCTGAGCGCCGGGGAACGCACAGTCGTCATCGGCCGGGTTCTCGACCTCGGCCACATCGGCGCGGAGCCGCTGGTGCGCCTGAACGGCGTCCACCGTGGGCTCGACCATCCCACGTCCCCGCCGCTGCTCCCATCCGCCGTCCACGTGAGCGCCGGCTCTCTCGTCGGACACAACTGATCGCCATGTCTTGTATCAGGACACGTTCTGCCCGATCTTGGTAGGTGACGCCTACGTGGACCCGACACGATGACGGAGTCCCGTGGATCCTCGCCGGAGGAGACGTGCATGCTCGGAACGCGTACGAACACCGACCTCGTGGAGGCGGCAGCGCGCGGTGACCAGGAGGGGTGGGATGAGATCGTGCAGCGATACCTTCCGCTCGTCTTCTCGGTCATCCGGCGCTACCGGCTCTCGCCCAAGGACGCCGAGGATGTCAGCCAGACGGTCTGGCTGCGCCTGGTCGAGCACCTGGACACGATCCGGGAGCCCCGGGCGCTACCCATGTGGATAGCGACGACCACCCGCAACGAAGCGCTTCGCCTGGTGTCGGCTCATCGTCGTACGACACCGGTGGATCCGCTCGGCACCTCGACGTTGGACGCCGTTGCCGACACCCGGGACGTGGACGAGCAGCTGCTGGGCGCCGAGCGGCAGCAGGCCATGCGCGACGGGCTCGCCGAGCTGCCGCCGCGGCAGCGGGAGCTGCTGCTGCTGCTCGTGGCCGACCCCCCCCTCAGCTACGAGACGATCGGCGCCCGGCTGGGGATGCCGGTGGGCAGCATCGGGCCGACCCGGGCACGCTGCCTGGCGAGGCTGCGGAACACCCCGGCGATGCAGGCATTTCTCGCCAACGGACACGACACGGACCGGAGGTGGACGGCATGACCTCAGCACAGTGGGATGACGATGACGCGCTCGAGGCCGACCTGCGGGCGGCGATGAACGCACCGCCGGTGCCTGAACACGTCGTCGCGGCGGCCAAGGCCGCTTACACCTGGCGGACGATCGACGAGGAGTTGGCATTCGCCGCGCTGGTCTACGACTCTGCGATGGACTCCGCGCTCACCGG
>JACDAB010000111.1 GCA_013695665.1 Geodermatophilaceae bacterium
ACACCAGGCTCTCGGGGAGCAGGCGTGCGGCCTCGGCCACGGCCTCGGACTCCACGCCGGCACCGGCAGGCATCAGTAGCCCCGGCACGGTCACCCGCGGGTACAGCGGTCGCGGGTCACCGAGCCACAGCGAGTGCACGATCGAGCGGTGGTGCTCGCGGGCGAGCCTGGCCCGCGTGCCACCGTCATCGAGTTCGACGAGGTTGGCGAGGGTGCCGGCGACACCTTCGGCCGGCCAGTCAGGGTGTGCGGTGGCGATGCGCTCGGCAAGGTCGGCGTACCGCACCCCCTCGAACGAGGGGGGCGCCAGCACCCGCCAGCACTCCTCGAAGGTCGCGAAGCGGCCGGCCAGGCGCAGCCAGCCCCCGTCGACCAGGGCGATGGCCGCCACCCCTGCGTGCCGGGCGGCCAGTGAGAGAACGACGTTCCCGCCCCACGACTGGCCGGCCACGACGGGTGCGAGCTTGCCTCCCCAACCGAGGGCGTTGATCAGCCTGGCCAGGTCGTCGGCGCAGGTGTCGGTGTCGTAGCCGTCGGCGGGCACGTCCGAGCGCCCGTGGCCACGCTGGTCCACGGCGACGACGGGGTGGCCCGCTGCGCCGAGCCTCCGTGCGACGCCGTCCCACAGGCGGGAGTTCGAGGCCAACCCGTGCACGAGCAGCATCGGCCGCTCGGCCTCGGCGGAGGTGGTTTCGGGGCCGGTACGGCGAAGGGCCAGGCGAAGCCCGCCGATGTCGATGCTGTCGTCGTACACCGGGGGCCTCTAGGTCCCGCTGGCTGCTGCGACGGTCACGGCGTCCATCGTGGTGGCAACCCGCAACGACTCGGCGAGTGAGACAACCGGCTCCTCCTCGCCACTGACGCAGCGACTCACCTGCTCGACCATCAGGCGATAGGCGTCGACCGCGGGGAACCGTTCGACGACCGGGTCTGCATCCGGTGTGGAGATCGTCAGCATCGCCGGTTCGCGCCAGCTGGTGAGTTGCGGAGCCGACCAGCTGAGAGAGCCCAGAGTGCCGCGGGTGGTGAGGTCTTGATACTCAGGCGCGTCGATGCTGGCGACCACCTCGGCGGTGGCTCCCGCCGGTGTGCGCAACGACGCGCGCGTCTCGAGGTCCACTCCCGTGGGGCCGAGGCGTCGGCTCGCCGCCTCCACGGCGAGGTGCGCGCCCAGAAGCAGGTGGGCCGCGGACACGCCGTAGCAGCCGACGTCATACCAGGCGCCGCCGCCACGGGCCGGTTCGAGCCGGTAGTTGCCGGCGGGAACGCCCCCGAAGCAGAACGCGGTGGCCAGCGACCTCGGCTCGCCGATCGATCCGGCCTGCAGCAGCTGCTGGCTGCGAATGCTTCGCGGGTGCCAGCGGTACCACGTCGCCTCGACAGCGAGACATCCTGAAGTCGTTGCAGCAGAGGCGATCTGAGCCACCTGCGCGGCGTCGAGGCCCAACGGTTTCTCGCACAAGACGTGCTTGCCGGCGGCCAGCGCGGCAACGGTCCAGGGCAGATGGTCATCGTTCGGCAGGGCGACGTAGACGACGTCGACTTCGCGGTCCGCCAGCAGCGCGCGGTAGTCGTCGTACGCCGAACCGGCCGGCTCGAGGGCCGCTGCGCGATCGATGTCGCGAGCCGCTACCGCCTGCAGGACAGCGCCGTCGGCGGCGTGCACAGCCGGTCCCAGCGCACGACTCGCGATCTGTCCGGCGCCGAGGAACCCCCAGCCCACCGTCATAGCGGGGCGACCGGAACCCCGCCGCGGGACGCCGATTCGCGAGCGGCCTCCATCACGCCGAGCACGCGCCGTGACTGCGCCCCGGTGACACCCATGGGCAGGCCCAGCTGCAGGAGGTCGGCCAGCTGGGTGTGAAAGGGGTGCAGCTCGCCGTACGGGGTGGCCAGCTGGGTGAGCGAGCCGTCCGAGGAGTGCAGCTGCATCAGGGGCGGGGAGTCGGCGGGAGCGAGCACATCTTCGGTGAGGGTGCCGATGTCGTTGCGGGACACCACCTTCTCCGTCCGCCATTGGCCGGTGACGGCGCCGTCGGTGCCGAGCACGTACCAGCGGGGCTTCAAGGCGGCGGCAAGGTCGGAGTAGACGAACTCGGCCTCGGTGCCGTCCACGAAGTGCATCGTCACCCGGCTGTGGTCGGCGTTGGTGACGTCGTGCCAGCGCAGCTTCCGGGTCGTGGCGGTCACGTGCTCCACGGGCCCGGGTATCAGGTCGAGTACCTGGTCGAGCACGTGCGCGCCCCAGTCGAAATAGGCGCCGCCGGACTCGGCGTCGTCGCTGTGCCACAGGTTGCACGGATGACCGAAGCCGCCGACGAACGCCTCGATCTGGAAGGGCCTGCCGATCCGGCCCTCGCGCACGACCCGTCGCAGTGCCAGGTAGTCGGGGTCGAAACGCCGGTTCTGGTACACGCAGGCGAGCAGACCCCGGGTCTGCGCCAGAGCCAGCACCTCGTCGGCCTCGGCGGTGGTGATCGCGAAGGGCTTCTCGACGACGACATGCTTGCCCGCCTCGAGCAGGCGCAGCGCCCACGGGACGTGCGACGCCGGTGGCGTCGACACGACGACGACGTCGACGTTCGGGTCGGCCACCAGGTCGCCGGGCGAGGTGTGGCCGCGCGCCTCGGGGGCGTATGCCAACGCCACCGCCACCCGGTCGGGATCGGTGTCACAGACGGCCGCCAGCTCGAGACCGGCCACTGCCTGAACCGCGCGGCTGTGCTCGTGGCCGATGGCCCCGTAGCCCAACAGGCCCACGCGCACGGGTTGTGCGGCCGCGACCGCTGTGCCGTGCCGCAGGGCGAGCAGCAGCAGCCGGCGCATCGATCGGGTGTCGAGGGACTCGCTGGTGCTGCCGAGAGTGAAGGCGAGCACGCCCGTCGACCTGCGCCAGGTGGCAACCGGATGGGTCTGCAAGCCGATGCTGGCCATCAGGAGCGGCTCGACGTCGTCGGCAGTCTTGTCCACGAGCAGCACGCGGTCGATCAGGTGGGTGTGCTCGCCGAGATGGGCGCTCCCGCCGTGGGCGTGGTCGAGAAGTCGGGCCGACAGTGGGCTCGCCGGCGTAGCCCGCACGCGGACGTCGTGCCGCGGGGTCAGGTGCGCGGTCAGCAGCCCGGCAGCCTCGGCCAGCGCACCGTCGCCGTCCGCCTTCGACAGCGTGGGGCCGCACAACAGCACCGGCCGGTCGTGGCGAAGAAGCTGAGCGCTGTCGGCCAGCGGCCGGTCGGCGTACACGGCGACGACAGTGCCGAGAGGGAGGTCGCCCGCCCACCCGGCATCGCCCCACCCGGCGTCGGCGAGGTCGCCGCGCAGCGCCTCGACGGCGCACGCGAGCTGCGGGTCGCTCAGGTCGACCCGCCAACTGATCGAAGGCACCTGCCGACAGTAGGTGGCAGTACGACGCGGCGCTATGTCCGGAGCTGGCCCGCCAGTCGGGCGGCCACCGGCTGGATCGCCTCGGACCATGCGGGGAAGGCGTGCACATGATCGGCGAGCAGGCGAACATCGAGCCCGGCGCGGATGGCCAATGCCAGCTCACCGGCCCAGCTGTCAGCCTCCGGACCGATCGCGCTGGCCCCGATCAACCGGCCGGTCCGCGCATCGGCGACCAGCTCGAGACGGCCGCCGCGGGCGCCGGCGATGAAGCCACGGCCGGTGTCGGCCAGGTCGATGCCGTCGACCAGGGCGTGCACCCCTCGGGCCCGCGCCGCCTCGGCCGGTTCACCCACCCCGAAAACGGCCGGGTCGGTGTAGACGGCGCGGGGTACACCGCTGTAGTCGGCGT
>JACDAB010000133.1 GCA_013695665.1 Geodermatophilaceae bacterium
GCTGATCGCTTGGGCGATCTCGCGCTGGTTACGTGCGTTCCGCCGACGCTGACGCCAGTTGGCGGTGAACGTGCTCATGAAACTCATCTCCTGCTTGGTTACCGGGAAGGTACACCTACGATAACACGGCTGGCGGCAAGATATTCCGATGGAACAGAGGCTCTTGGCCGCCTACATCCGATGATTTCGTCGGTTCTGGACCGTAAGGTGCCCCGTCAGTACGCCGAGAGCACACCGGTCACCAGAGCGCCGAGGCCGGCCAGGTGATAACCGCCTTCGAGCACCAGCACGGTCGGGAGCCCGAGGCCGGCGAGCATCCCACCGGCCTCGGCGAAGCCCGTGGCGGTGACCTGCAACGGGCTCTCCGGGTCCTCCGCGCCGGCATCGACACCCAGGGACAGCACGACCGCCGTCGATCGGTGTGCACGCACCGCCGCGCACACCCGGTCCAATGCCTGCAGCCACCGACCGTCGCCGCTGCCTGGCGCCAGCGGGAGGTTGAGGTTCGCTCCCAGCCCCGAGCCGACCCCCGCCTCGTCGGCGAAACCCAGGTAGTGCGGGAACCAGCCGGCGCCGGGGTCGACGTGCAGCGAGGCGTAGAGCACGTCGGCGCGGTCGTAGAAGATCGACTGGGTCCCGTTGCCGTGGTGTGCGTCGATGTCGAGGACGCAGACCCGCGCGTGCCCCGCGGCACGGAGCGCCTCGGCCGCGACCGCTGCGTTGTTGAGGTAGCAGGAACCGCCATAGGACGCCGGTCCGGCGTGGTGCCCCGGTGGCCGGCAGATCGCGAACGCCGCGGCGGATCCCCCGACGACAACGTCGACCGCGGTCAAGGCGGCGTCCACCGCCGCACGGGCCGCGGTCCAGGTGCCCGGCCCGATCAAGGTCATCGTGTCGTAGCAGAACAGACCGGTCCGGGCATGTACGGCGGTCGGCAGCCGCGGTGTCATCCCGGCCAGCAGACCCTCGGTGGCGAAGAGGTAGGGGACCACCCGGCGCGCGCCCGGATCCCCGATGAGGCCGGCCGCCACCCACCCGGTCCACGCACTCTCGAGCCAGTGCAGGAAGTCCGCAGCATGCACCCGCTCCAGCACGGTTGCCGGGTGCGGGGTCGCCGCGACGAGCGGGGCGCCGGCCTCGAGGCAGGCGTCCCGGACGAGGGTGGCACGCTCGGCGGTCTCGGTGCCGGGCGTCATCACCCCGACGAACAGTTCGCCGCCGGCATCGTGGCGCAGGACGTCGTCGTGCCACACGACCGGTATCCGCACCGCCGACATGACTGACAGGATGCACCCCGTGGCCGGCGTTACTGACCTGGGAGTCAGGATCGGGCTGATGCCTGTTGGCCCGACGAACAGCCTGCTGGATGTCGCCGGCGTGGGGCTCGGCCATGCCACGGTCGTACGGGACGAGCCGCCGCCACCGGCCGGCCGCGGAATCGCGCGTACCGGCGTCACCGTCATCGACCTCGGCGGAGACGCATGGGCAGCCCCGATACCGGCGGGCGGCGCTGTGCTCAACGGCGCCGGGGAGTGCACGGGATTCCTCACCGTGCGCGAGTGGGGGCTGATCGAGACGCCCATCTTCCTGACCTCGACGATGCAGGTCGGCCGGGTGTACGACGCCGCATGCCGGCTGCTGCTCGCCGAGCAACCGGCGATCGCCGACGACGTCATCATCCCGGTGGTCGCCGAGTGCGATGACTCCCATCTCAACGACTGCCGCGCGATGCAGGTCGAGGACGCCGACGTGGCCGCGGCGCTGGCCGCCGCCCGGGCGAGCACAGGATCCGGCGCGGCGCCCGAACAGGGATCCGTCGGCGCAGGGACGGGGATGATATGCCTCGGCTTCAGCGGCGGCATCGGCACCTCGTCGCGAGTGACCGCAGGGGGGCACACGGTCGGCGTACTGCTGTTGACGAATTTCGGCTCGCAAGAGCGGTTGACCGTGGACGGGGTTCGGGTCGGCCGGCTGCTGCCGGGCTCGGGCACACAGCCTCCGAGACCCGCAGGTTCCTGCATCGGCGTTGCCGTCACCGACGCTGCGGTGGACAGCGCCGGCTGCGCCCGCCTCGCGCGGCGGATCGGTCTGGGGTTGGCCAGGACCGGGTCGACCGCCCATCACGGCAGCGGCGAGATTTTCCTCGGCGTGGCGACCGGGCTGCGGGCGCCACGTGGCCGTCGTGCGCCCGGCCCGCCGCTGACCGGCGCTGAACTCGACTCGCTGTTCGACGGCGTCGTCGAGGCCACCGAGGAGGCGGTCCTCGCCAGCCTCGTGGCCAGTCCCACGATCCTCGGGCGCGACGGCAACAGCGCCGTGGGCCTCCCAGTGGAGGCGGTACGGCGACTGCTCGGCGGGCATCGTCATGGCTGACATCCGCGACGTTCGTGTCGAGATATCCGACGGTGTGGTCCTCGTCGCGACGGTGTACCTGCCCGAGCGGGTCCCGCAACCGTGCCTGCTGGAGGCACTGCCCTATCGCAAGGATGACGTCACCTGCGACCGCGACGAGTACCTCACGTTCTGCGACACCTACGGGTACGCGGTCTGCCGGCTCGATCTCCGCGGCACGGGCAGTAGCCAGGGCCGGGCGGTCGATGAGTACCCGGTACGCGAGCAGGATGACCTGGTCGAGGTCATCGCCTGGCTGGGGCGCCAACCGTGGTGTGACGGCACCGTCGGCATGTACGGCACGTCGTACTCCGGGTTCAACTCACTGCAGACGGCGATGCGCCGGCCGCCCGAGCTGAAGGCCGTCGTGGCCATCTACGCAACCGATGACCGCTACACCGACGACGTGCAGTACTGCGGCGGCTCGCGCCGGCTGATCGACCTGGTCGACTACTGCCACTACATGACCCCGCTCAACGCGCTGCCGCCGGTCCCCGCCGTCTTCGGCTACGGCTGGCGCGAGGAGTGGCTGGCCCGGCTGGAGGAATACGAGCCGTGGCTGCTGACCTGGCTTGCGCATCCTCGGGCCGACGACTATTGGCGGCACGGGTCGCTGCGCCCCGACTACGCGTCGATCAGCTGCCCCACGATGCTCGTGGGCGGCTGGGCCGACGGCTACCGGAACAACACCTGGCGCACCCTGGGCGCGCTGACCGGGGCCGGTACGCCGGCGCGGCTGCTCGTCGGGCCGTGGGCGCACGCCGACCCGGCGACCTCGGCGCCGGGTCCACGGATCGACCTGCTGTGCGAGATGGCGGCGTGGTTCGACCAATGGTTGCGCAACGGCCCCAGGTCGGCCGATCCACCCGTCACGTGGTTTGTCCGGCACTCCCACCGGCCGGCCGCCGACCTCGACACGGTGCCCGGCCACTGGCGGTCGGACACGTGGCCACCGACGGGCGCCTCGACACTGGCGCTCCGGCTGGACGAGCGCCCGCCGTACGCGGTCCGCGCCGACGTCGGTGTGGCTGCCTGGAACTCCTGCGCCGGCCACCTGCCGTGGGGCCAGCCCACCGACCAGCGCTACGACGATGCGGCGTCGCTGACCTGGGACTGGCCGGCCGAGGAGGTCGAACTCGCCGGCTACGGCATGGTCCGTCTTCGGCTGTCGGTCGACGCACCGGCGTCGGGGGTCGCGGTGCGGCTGTGCGACGTACACCGCGACGGCACCTCGACCTTGGTGTCTCGGGGCTGGCTGGCGTTGTCACGCCGATCGGGGTTGTCCGGGTCCGAGCCGACGATTCCCGGCGAGACGTACGACGTGACCGTGGACCTGGAGGCTTGCGCGCACCGGTTCTCCCCGGGCCATCTCCTCCGGCTCGCGGTGGCCGGCGCCGACTTCCCCAACACCCTCGTGCCGCCCGGACCGAGCACGTTGACTATCCACAGTGGACAGTTAGAGCTACCGATCACCACCGCGGAATCCCCATGGCCTGCCCCGACCTTCCCTGCCGGTGCCGAACACTCCGGGGAGAGCGCGGACGGGGTGATCTGGCGGATCGAACACGACGTACTCGCCGCAACGACGGCGTGCGTGGTGGATCACGGATCGTCCTACGCCACGCCGTACGGGCACTGCACCGAACACTACGACGGGCGGGTCAGCGTCGACCTGGCCACGCACGATCAGACGGCGACGGCTACGGCGACGTACACGCTCCGCTTCGACGATCCGCCGATCGAGGTGCGGACGCACGCGACACTGGACTTCCGCGCCGGACCGGCGGTCTTCGACGTCACGATCACGCTGACCGCCGAGGAGAACGGTAGGGAGGTCGGCCGCCGCACCTGGGAGCGCAGCTACCCGCGCGACGGCACCTGACCAGACCAGATGCACCGCAGGTGCCTGAGTCAGGCAGTCTCCTGACAATGCGGCGGGATGCCTTGATACGCCCGGCCGATCATCCTGACCCAGCGGTGCACAGCATCCTCGCTCGGGGCGAACGGCCCCGGCCGGAAGTGCGGCGAGGCGAGCCCGCGCTGCACGGACTCGCAGGCGCGCCAGTCCTGACCGTTGACCAGATCCCAGAACTCCACGGCGTACGCCGGATCGACGTCGGCGGCGCCGAAGTACCACGAGCACTCGATCCAGGTCCGGTCCGCCGCCAGCGGCACCAGACGATGCGTCATCACATAGTCCGGGTGCAGCGACAGCAGCAGGTTCGGTACCAGCCCGAGATACTCGACCCGGCCCTGCCGCGCCCCGGGGAGCGGGGTGCCTGCTGACCGGCCGGTCAGGGACATCGTCTCCGAGCGCAGGTCCATCGACCCACCCACCCAGGCGCCCCGCAGCGCGTAGTTCTCACCGGAGGCCGGAGGCGTCACCTGGCACAACTCCGGGTGGATCTGCGGACAGTGATAGCACTCGTGATAGTTCTCGCAGACCACCTTCCAGTTGGCCGCCACGTCGTAGCTGTGCCGCGCCCGCAGGTGCAGCGACTCGGGTCGGTACGGCGCGACGATGCCGGCCACTGCGCCGACGTGCTCGGCGAACGGCGCGGCGTCGCCGGTGGCATTCACGAAGACCCATCCGTGCCACGTCAGGCACGGCAACTCGACCAGCGGGTAGTCCTCGCGGTGGAAGGACTCCACGCCGCGAAACCCCGGGGCTCCCACCAGTGCACCGTCCAAGCCGTAGGACCAGGCGTGATAAGGGCACCGGACCACGGCTCCGGCGGAGGACTGCTCAGCTTCCAGCAATTCATGGCCGCGATGCCGGCAGGTGTTCGCGAACGCCCGCACCGGCCCATCGCCGAAGGTCAGCAGCACCGACACATCCCCCGCCCGGACCGACCGATGGGTCACCGCAACGGTCGCCAGATCCTCGCTCCGGCCGAGACAGAGCCAGGTCCCGGCAAAGAGGTGCCGTCGCTCCCACGCGAGGACGTCCTCACTCGTGTACGCCGTCGCGGGCAGCATCCTGGACTCGCCGAACGGGCGCAGCGGATCGTTCAACGCACCGGGCTCGATCGGCGCCTTGACCGCGCCGGGCTCGATCGGCGCCTTGACCGCGCCGGGCTCGATCGGGGCCGTGGCTGTCATGGCAGCGCCCCGCATCCGGCAGTGCGTGTACCGGCCTGCAGTAGGTTGGCGCGGTGGCCCGCAGGCGCGTCGACGTACGCCGCGAGGAGATCCTCGACGCCGCCGTCGCCGAGGTGACCAAACGCGGGTTCGCGCAGACCCGCGTGGGTGATGTCGCCAACGCGCTCGGCGTGAGCACCGCACTCGTCTTCTATCACTTCGACTCCAAGGAACGACTGCTCGCCGCCGCGCTGGACCACGCGGTGGGCCGCGACCTCGACCGGCTGGCGACCGCGGTGGACCGGCCCGGCACCGACACCGAACGGCTGCGTCGGATCCTGTCCCTCTACGCGCCGCAGGGGGCTGCGCCCGGCTGGACCCTGTGGGTCGACGCCTGGGCCGAGGCGCTGCGCAACCCCGAATTGCGGGCGCACTGCCGCACCCTCGACCGGCGTTGGACCGACGCGATCGCGGCGACGATCGCCTCCGGTGTCGAGAACGGGACCTTCCGGTGCACGGACCCGGAATCCGCCGCCCGCCGTATCACCTCGCTCATGGACGGGCTGTCCGTGCAGGCGACGGTGCACCGGCGACTCAGCCGAGCGCAGCTCAAGACATGGACGTACGAGTACGCCGCCGTACAGCTTGCGGTGGACCCCGAGGCGTTGTTGTGACCGCTGTGTCGTGACCGGCATCCTCAGACCAGCCAGCTCGTCGCGTACGCCGCATCAACCAGGGCCCGTCGATCGAGCCGGAATGGGTGCAGTTCAGGTCCTGGGAGGCCGCCCAGCGCGAGGTCGGCCAGCAGCCGGCCGAACGTCGGAGCGAACTTGAATCCGTGCCCCGCTCCGAGCCCGACGACGATCCTGGGTTCACCGGGCACCGGGCCCAGGACGAAGTCGCGGTCCGGCGTGAGGGTGTAGAGGCAGCGCCGGCTCCGGACCGGAGGTCCGCTGCCCGGCACCAAGCCGGCGAGGAAGCCGCTCAGGCCCGCGAGCAGCCGCCGGTCCGGCTGCCCCGAGCGATCCTCCGCGGTCACCACCGGACCACCGCAGTCCTGCGCCGCCTTGACCGTCGCTTCGCCGTACATCGGAAAGCCGTAGTACGAGGGGTCGTCCATCCAGATCCACACCGGGAACGCGTCGACCGCGAACTGCCCGGGTTGCGGTGGCGCGAAATAGCTGACCTGCTCCTCGGTCACGGTGAGCCCGAGGCGTATGCCCAGCGGCCGCAGCAGGGGTTCCACCCACGCGTCGGCGGTCACCACGACCGACCCCACCGACAGGGTGCCGCCTGGCGTCACCACCTGAATGCCCGTCGTATCCGGGCGGAGGCCGGTGACCGGCGTCTGTCGATGCAGTGTTGCGCCACGGACGGTGGCCAGTCGCTGCATGACGGTGGTCCCGCGGGCGGCCGGGACGATGCCGGTCTCCGCCTGGTAGAGCGCGGCCGTCCCCGGCGGGGGGCGTAGCGCGGCCCACCGGGCGGTCACCTCGTCGGCGTCCAGCACGTCATAGGCGATGTCCTCGGTGTCCATCGCGGTGGTGTAGTCGATCATCGGGATCGCGGCACCCGGCGGGAAGAGGTCGACACCGCCGGTCGTGGTGACGAGGCTGGCGCCGGAGGACTCCTCCAGCATCACCCAATCGGCGTAGGCCTGCTTGCTGAGCGCGACATAGGACTGTGTGTGGTAGCTGTGCCGGATGATCCTGCTGGTGTCGTGGGAGGCGCCGCGGTCGTGACCGAGTTCGAACTGCTCTAGCCCCACCACACTGACTCCGCGCCCTGCCAGGGCTGCGGCGGTAGCGCTGCCGAGAGCACCCAGCCCGATGACCGCGACGTCAAAGCTAGGCATTGGCGGTGTCCTCGAGCCGGGGCAGCAGCCACCGACGGATGTCCAGGCTGGCGTCCTCCATCGGCGCGTACCAGCCGTCCACATACGCCCGGGAGGACATGCCGCGCTGGACCGATTCGCAGACCGCCCAGTCCTGGGCGTTGACGATCTCCCAGAGCTCGGCCGCGTCGGACGGGTCGAAGCCGGGCCGCTGAAGCTCGTCGGGGGCGAACAGCAGCTCGCAGTTGATCCGGGTTCGGTCGGCTGCCAACGGTTCCAGCCGGAAGGCTGCGACGTGCTCGGCGGCGGCCGACAGCAGCAGGGTCGGGTAGACAAGCTCGCCCTTGTGCCGCACCCGCTCGTCGGCATCGAGGGCGGGAAACGGTGCGCGGCTGCTCTTGCCGGTGATTGTGAAGGTCCAGGCGCCGGCCCGATGCTCGATGCCGCGCTCCCAGTCCAGATCCGCCGCACCGCCGGCGAAGGCGGGGACGAGCCGGGTCAGCTCAGGGTGTACCGGGCCACAGTGGTAGCACTCGTTGTAGTTCTCCGCGATCACCTTCCAATTGGCGCGGACGTCGTACCGCGCCCGGTATCCGACCCGCAACGTCTCCAGCGGGTAGCGCCCCAGCCGCTGCCGCGCCGGGGCTACCGCGTCGTCGAGGGTCTCCCCCAGCGATGGATCGAGACGCAGCCAGAGGAACCCGCCCCACGCACCCGCTCCGACAGGGTGCAGGGCGAAAGCGGCTGGCTCGACGCCAAGGCCGCCGGTGTGGGGTGCATGCACGAGCCGGCCGTCGAGGTCGTATGTCCAGGAGTGATACGGGCAGCGCCAGACGTGGACGGGGCGACAGATCGGCGCGGCGGCCGGTTCGTGCACGACGAGTTGAGCGCCGCGATGCCGGCAGACGTTGTAGTGCGCCCGGAGCCCGCCATCGGCGGTGACCGCCACCAGGATCGACTCCCCCAGTACGCCGACTGCGGCGCCGCGGTTCGGGATGAGCCGGCCGATGCCTGCCTCGGCCAGGCCGAGCTCGTCGAGCCGTCCGACACACGACCATGCACGCAGCAGGACGCGGTCGTGCTCCTCGGCGTACGCCGCAGGGTCGACGTAGTGCCGCTTGGGCAACGCCGCCTGCAACTGCGATGCCATCCTCGGCCTCTCGACGTCGGTTCTTACTGACTCGCGAGTCAGTATGACCGATGGCCAACGGCCCAGTCCAACACACTCGGTAGATTGGCTGGCATGACCGATGGCACCTATGTAGAGCGGACTTTCACGCGGGATACGAACTACCTCTCGACGCGGATCACCGCTGACGGGTCCTCCGAGTGGCCGGTCGTGCCGGGGCGCTACCGGCTCGTCGTCGCACGGGCCTGCCCGTGGGCCAACCGCGCGATCATCGTGCGCCGTCTCCTCGGCCTCGAAGATGCGCTGTCCATGGGAGTCTGCGGCCCGACGCACGACAAGAGCAGCTGGACGTTCGACCTCGACCCTGGCGGAGTGGATCCCGTGTTGGGCATCCCCCGGCTCAAGGATGCGTTCGAGAAGGCCGTTCCCGGATACGAGCGAGGCATCACCGTTCCCGCCATCGTCGACGTGCCCACCGGAGCCGTCATCACCAATGACTACAAGCAGATCACTCTGGACCTCTCCACCGAGTGGAGCGCGCTCCATCGAGAGGGTGCACCGGAGCTGTACCCGGAGCACCTGCGCGCGGAGATCGACGAGGTCGCCGAGCTGATCTACCGGGACGTCAACAATGGCGTTTACGAGGCGGGTTTCGCCGGTACGCAGTCGTCGTACGACGTCGCCTACACGACGCTGTTCGACCGGCTGGACTGGCTGTCGGAGCGGATGGCCGGCCAGCGCTACCTCCTCGGGGACACGATCACAGAGGCCGACGTCCGGCTATTCACGACACTGGCCCGCTTCGATCCGGTCTACCACGGGCATTTCAAGTGCAACCGGCACAAGCTCGCCGAGCTGCCCGTGCTTTGGGCGTACGCGCGCGACCTGTTCCAGACACCCGGATTCGGCGACACGACCGACTTCACGCACATCAAATCCCACTACTACCAGGTGCACGGCGACATCAACCCGACCGGAATCGTGCCGGCCGGTCCGGACCTCAGCAACTGGGCGACGCCACATCGCCGCGAAGAACTTGGCGGGCGCCCGTTCGGGGACGGCACGCCACCCGCTCCGCCACCGCGGGCCGAACAGGTTCCTGCCGACCACAACCCCCTGCTCGCCGCGCTGAACAGCTAGTACTGGCGTTGAGCCCGTGAGCCCGAGCGGCATGGCGACCACACCTTCGGGCGCCGGCGTTCGGATCGCCATGTGGTCTGGTCCGCGCACCGTCAGTACTGCGTTGATGCGCTCATGGGGCAGTCGCAGTGACTGTCACGTCGTCGACGAGCCCTTCTACGCCTACTACCTGCACCGGACCGGCCTGCGCCATCCCGGGCGCCAGGAGATTCTGGCCGCGCAGCCGGACGACTGGCGCGACGTCGTGACAGCACTGACGGCCGAGCCACTTCCTTCGGGCTGGTCGATCTCCTACCAGAAGCAGATGGCGCACCACGTGCTCCCGGAGGTCGATCTGTCTACTATGGACGGTCTGCGGCATGCCTTCCTCATCCGGCAGCCCGACGAAGTCCTGGCCTCCTACGCCAAAGTCCGAGGGCGCCCGACCCTCGCCGATCTCGGCCTCCCACAGCAGCTCGCGCTGTTCGAGCGGTTCGGCGGACCGGTCGTGGACGCGCGAGACCTGCTCCGGGCGCCCGAGGCGATCCTCGGGCGCCTGTGCGCTGCCCTGGGGGTCCCCTACGACCCGGCCATGCTGACGTGGAAACCGGGTCCACGCGCGACCGACGGCGTGTGGGGCGAGCACTGGTACGGCACGGTCTGGGCATCAACCGGGTTCGCCCGGCCCCGTCCATCCACGGCCGACGTGCCGGTGGAACTGCACGCTCTGTCCCAGCAGTGCCGGGCGTACTACGAGACGTTGGCCGAGCACCGGTTGACTGCCTGAGGAGAGCAGATGCTGCAGGGCTTCGATGAGCGCAACCGCGACCTGATCGTCAATGTCGGCGGTCTGCTCACCCATCGGGACGAGGCCCGGATCAGCCCCTTCGACTCGGTGGTCCAGGGCGGTGACGCCGTGTGGGAGGGCCTGCGACTGTATGACGGCCGCATCTTCCGCCTGGAGGAGCACCTGGCCCGGTTGCACAGATCCGCACACGCGCTCGCCTTCGCCGACATCCCTCCGTACAGCGAGATCGTGGAGCAGATCCGCCGCACGCTCGAGGCCAACGAGATGCGCGACGACGTCCACATCCGGCTCACCCTCACCCGTGGAATCAAGCTCACCAGCGGAATGGATCCGCGGCTGAACACCACCGGGGCCACGCTGATCGTGCTGGCCGAACACAAGTCACCGGTCTACGATCCGGGCGGCATCACCCTCGTGACGTCCAGCGTGCGGCGCCACCGCCCGGACTCCCTGGACCCGAAGATCCACCACAACAACCTGCTGACGTCGATCTTGGCCAAGATCGAGGCGAACCTGGCCGGTGCGGACGACGCACTCATGCTGGACGACTTCGGATTCGTCGCGGAGACCAATGCCACGAACGTCTTTCTCGTCGTCGCCGGGGCGGTGCGTACACCGACAACGCGCGCCTGCCCCGAGGGCATCACCCGGGCAGCTGTCATAGCACTCTGCGGTGACCTCGGGATCGGCGTGGCGGCGGGCGACTCGTCCCAGGCCGACGTCTACACCGCGGACGAGGTGTTCGTGACGGGGACGATGGGTGGCCTCACCCCGGTCGTCGGCATCGACGGTCGCCGGATCGGGACCGGCCGGCCAGGGCGCATCACACGCAGGCTCAGGGACGCGTTTGCGGAGCTGACCGCGGCCTCGGGAACCCCAATCTGAGCCCTGCCACCGGACGGCTACCGGCTGACGCGTGGCAGTGGTCGGCAAGGTCCGTCCCGACCGACACCGATGCGGCACGTCGACACCGTCGGTCGGGGAACACACTAGGGCGAGTAGGGACTTGCTACCGGAGAGTCGACGAGCCCCAATGACGGAAGGACACCATGCCCAAGGCATACGTTTTCACCCAGTACGGCGGCCCCGAGGTGCAGGAATTCCTGGACATCGAGAAGCCCACTCCTGGCGCAGGTGAAGTGCTCATCACCGTACGAGCCGCCGGTGTCAACCCGGTGGACTGGAAGACGCGGCAGGGTTACCTCGCTGACAGCACGCAGCTGGATCGGCCCACCGTCCTCGGCTACGAGGTCGCCGGTGCCGTCGAGGAGATCGGTCTGGACGTCGAGGACTTCTCGGTGCATGACGAGATCCTGGGCAGCGTCGCACCCGGTTCCGGCGGGTACGCCGAATACGCGCTGGTGACAGCGAGCACCGCGACTAAGAAGCCCCCACAGGTCTCCTTCACCGACGCAGCAGCGCTCCCGGTCGCGGGAGGTACGGCGTACGACGCCGTCACGCAACTGGGGCTCACGGAGGGCGAGACGCTGCTGATCAACGGGATCGGGGGCGGGGTGGGCGTCGCCGCCGCGCAGCTGGCTCGCGACAACGGTGTCTTCGTCATCGGCATCGGCAGCGAGGCGAAGCGCGAGATCGCCGAATCCCTCGGGGCAACCCTCGTGACGTACGGCGACCGCCTGGCCGACCGGGTCCGCGCGATCCTGCCTGACGGTGTCGACGCCATCCTCGACCTCGTCGGCGGAGACTCCCTGCGCTCGGTCGCCGATCTGGTCGCCGACCGCGCGCGGCTGGTGACGACGGTCGATCCCGGTGTCGTGGCCGAA
>JACDAB010000214.1 GCA_013695665.1 Geodermatophilaceae bacterium
CCATCACATCGCAACCCTCCGCCGCGAGGACTCGCGCGGTTGCCGCGTTGACGGCCGGGAAGAACTCGCGCTGCACGCACCCGGTGAGCATCCCCACGACCGCCCGCCGCTCGCCCACGGCGGCGACCCGATCCGGCAGCCGCTCGGCTTTCGACAACTGCGGGGCTAGCCGCTCCATGGCCGCCAGCGAAGGCGCCATCCGTTCCAGCAGGCCGGTCCGCCGGAGGAGCCGGTCGCCACCGATGCGCTGCCAGGCTCGTAGGGGCCCGCGCAGTGCACGCAGCCGCCTCGGGTAGGGGAACAGGGCGAAGATGGCGCCGCGCAGTGCCCGGTCGCGGCGGGTCCGGTCGTGCCGGCGCTCGACCTGGGCCCGGGTCGCCTCGATCAGCCGGTCGTACTGCACCCCCGACGGGCAACTGGTCACACAGGCCATGCAGCCTAGGCAGGCGTCGAAGTGCCCGACCATGGAGTCGGTGAGCGGGCCACCTTCGAGGCCCTGCTTCATCAGGTCGATGCGTCCGCGGGGGGAGTCCATCTCCTCGCCCCACAGCACGTACGTCGGGCAGGACGGTAGGCAGAACCCGCAGTGGACGCAGTCGCCGGCGAGCGCGGCGCTTGGGGTATGGTGCTCGTCGAATGCAGGTGTCGGCAGGTCGATGCTCCTTCCGCTCGCTGCCGCGGCCAGTGCATCGGCGCTCATCAGATGCCTCCTACGAATCGCCCCGGGGACAGCCTCCGATGCGGGTCGAACTGCTGCTTTACCGCCCGCATCAGCTCCAGCGCCGCCACCGGCCCCCAGGTGTCCACTGTGGACTTGACGGCAGTCGGCGCGTCGAGGACGACCAGGCTCCCGCCCGCAGCCACGCAGACGCCGCGCAGCGCGGTCACCGTGTCAGGGACGTCCGCGTCGGCCGGCAGGCCGCCGTAGAGGACGCCGGAGCCCGCAGAGCCGCGCACCGACACGCCCAGCCGTGCGGCCTCCCGGAGAAGGTGATCCACCGCGGACAGGGCGCAGGTGAGCTTCAGCAACGTTCCCGTCGGATAGCGACCCCACCACGCCGGCGGCTGGTCGGCGACCTGGATGTCGGGGGCCCCCGCGCCGGCGAGCAGGGCGCGCGCGGTCGTCGTACGGGCAGCCACTCCGTCGACGGTGCCTTCCAACAGCACACCGATCTCGCCGCCGCCGGTCACGGCCCAGTCCACCTCGATGGCGGTCGCGACGATCTCGGAGTGCAGCACCGCCCTGACCATTGCGGCGACCTCACCGGTGTCACGAGCCTGCGCCACCAACACGCTGACGTCGGCCGGTAGGGGGTGTAGGCGAAAGACTGCCTCGACAACGACGCCGAGGGTTCCGAACGAACCCGTCATCAACTTGCCCAGGTCGTAGCCGGCGACGTTCTTGACCACCCGTCCGCCCGACTTCGCGATCACGCCGTCCGCACGCACCACCGTCGTACCGATCATCAGGTCGCGGAACGTGCCGTTCAGCATCCGGCGTGGGCCGCTGCTGTTCGTCGCGATGCCACCGCCGAGGGTGGTGCCGGGGAGGGTCTCGTCGATCGCCAGCCGCTGGCCCGCCGAGGCGAGCGTCCGCTGAAGCGACTCGATCGGGCACCCTGCTTGGGCGACGGCGACCAGGTCGCCGGCTGCATGGTCGAGTACGGCGTCCATGCGGGTCAGGTCCAGCACGAGGTCGGCCCGTTCGGGCGGGGTGCCCCAGGTCAGCTTGGTGCCGGCGCCGCGGGTCACCACCGCCAACTCGTGCTCGGCGGCTGCCCGGAGGACTCCGGCGGCCTCCGCGGTCGAGCCGGGCCGGGCCGAGAACCGGGGGTGCACACCGTCCACGGCGTCGGTGTCCGTCGCCTCGCGCACGTCGTCGCAGGCCGCCGCCAACGACTGCCCGGCGCTGAGGAGGGCATCCACGGCCATCAGAAGATCTCCGCGATACCGGCCCTGGCCAGCGGGTGCTCGCCCTTGTGCCGGCCGGGGACCTCGCCGCACAGCCGCGGTGTCGGGAAGATCTTGCCGGGGTTCGCGATGTTGTCCGGGTCGAAGGCGCAGCGCACCATCTGCATCGTGTCCAGGTCGTCCTCGGAGAACATCCGGGGCATGTACGCCGACTTGTCCATGCCGACGCCGTGTTCTCCGGTGATCGATCCGCCGGCCTCGATGCACAGGTCGAGGATCTTGCCGCTGATCTCCTCCGCCGCCTCGGCCTGCCCCGCCTTGGACTCGTCGAAGAGCACCAGTGGGTGCAGGTTGCCGTCCCCGGCGTGGAAGACGTTGGCTACGCGGACACCCGAACTCGCAGACATCTCCGAGATCGCCCGCAGCACCGCCGGCAGCGACGTACGAGGGATGACACCGTCCTGCACGATGTAGTCGGGGCTGATCCGCCCGACGGCCGCGAAGGCGGACTTGCGGCCGCGCCAGATCAACGCCCGCTCCGTGTCGTCTTTCGCCACCCGGAACTCGAACGCGCCGTTGTCCCGACAGAGTCGCTCCACCTCGTCGAACTCCTGGCGTACCTCGACAGCCGGCCCGTCCAGCTCGATGACAAGGACAGCACCTGCCCCGTCCGGGTAGTCGCAGTGCACCGCGGCCTCGGCCGCTTCGATCGCTAGGGCGTCCATCATCTCGATCGCGGCCGGAAGGACTCCGGCGCCGATGATCGCCGACGTCGCCGCACCGGCGTCGTCGGTGGAGGGAAAGCCGGCCAATACCGTCACCACGTCCTCCGGCTTGCGGGTCAGCCGGACGGTGACCGCCGTCGCGATGCCCAGCGTTCCCTCCGAGCCGATGACGGTCCCGAGCAGGTCGTAGCCGGGCGAGTCGGGCGCCCGCCCCCCGAGTTCGACCACGGATCCGTCGGGGGTGACGAACTCGACGCCGGTCACATGATTGGCGGTGAAGCCGTACTTGAGGCAGTGCGCGCCGCCGGAGTTCTCCGCGACGTTCCCGCCGATCGAGCAGATCTGCTGACTGGACGGGTCAGGGGCGTAGTAGTAGCCGTACGGGTCCGCGGCCCTCGTGACGTCCAGATTGATCACACCCGGTTCCACGACCGCGCGCTGGTCCAGCGGTGCCACCTCCCGGATGTCCCGCATCCGGGACGTCACCACCAGGACCCCGTCGGCGCGGGGGAGCGCGCCGCCTGACAGCCCAGTGCCCGATCCGCGCGCGACGAAGGGAACCTTCTCCTCCGCGCAGATCCGCACCACGGCGGCGATGTGATCGGCGGAGTCGGCCAACACGACCAGAGCGGGGGTGACCCGATAATGCGCCAGCCCGTCGCACTCATAGGTCCGCAACCGGGCGTGGTCGGTGATGACCGCCGCCGCCGGCAACAGCTCTCGGACCCGTCGGCGTACTGCCTCGATCTGGGGGCCGCCACCGCTGCTCCCGGCCACTTCCGGCTGCTCCGTCGGGTTCAAGCCGACCGCCGGCCCAGCGGTCTTCGTCGTCCCGTGCGTTCCGCTCACAGCCCCTCCGTTGCCTCCGTAGGACTGAACGCCCTACCAGCCAACCGTAGCGAGGTCAGCCTCGGCGCCGTCCCCGCACTACGGCATTCGGGCGTACGCCGGGAGGGTGAGGAAGTCGGCGTACTCCGCCGATAGCGCCGTCTCGGCGAAGGTCGACCTGGCGTCCTCCCACCGCCCGCTGGCGAAGGCGTCCTCGCCGCGGGCCGACCGGATGACCGCCAGCTCCTCGTCCATGATCCGCTCGACCAGGGTAGGTGTCACCGTCGGCCCGTCAGCCAGCTCGACCTTGCTGTAAAGCCATTGCCAGACCTGGCTGCGGGAGATCTCGGCCGTGGCAGCGTCCTCCATCAAGTTGTTGATGCCCACGGCGCCCGATCCGCGCAGCCAGGACTCGAGGTACTGGATGCCCACGCTGACATTGCTGCGCAACCCGGCCTCGGTGACCTCGCCGGGGGTCGCAGCCACGTCGAGGAGCTGCGCGGCGGAGACCGAGACCTCCTCCCGAAGGTTGTCCCGCTGGTTCGGTCGATCCCCGAGCTTCTCGTCGAAGACCTCCCGGCAGACCGCAACGAGGTCGGGGTGGGCAACCCAGGAGCCGTCGAACCCGTCGCCGGCCTCCCGGGTCTTGTCCTCACGGACCTTCGCCAGCGCCGTGGCATTCGCCTCGGCGTCCCGGCGACTCGGGATGAAGGCAGCCATCCCGCCGATCGCGTGCGCGCCGCGTTTGTGGCAGGTGCGGACCAGCAGCTCGGTGTAGGCCCGCATGAAGGGCACCGTCATCGTCACCGAGTTGCGATCGGGGAGGAGGAACTGCCTGCCGCGGGTGCGGAAGCACTTGATGACGCTGAACATGTAGTCCCAGCGACCGGCGTTGAGCCCGGCCGAGTGATCGCGCAGCTCGTAGAGGATCTCCTCCATCTCGAAGGCGGCGGGGTAGGTCTCGATGAGGACGGTCGCCCGGATCGTCCCGGCCGCAATTCCCACGAGGTCCTGCGCGCGAAGGAATACGTCGTTCCAGAGCCGCGCCTCGAGGTGGCTCTCCAGCTTCGGCAGGTAGTAGTACGGGCCTGACCCGCGCTCGAGCTGCAGCTGTCCACAGTGGAGCAGGTAGAGCCCGAAATCAACGAGGCTGCCCGACATCGGCTCGCCGTCCACGACAATGTGTTTCTCGGGCAGGTGCCAGCCGCGCGGACGTACGACGATGGTGGGTACATCGGCGCTCTCCGCGAGGGAGTAGCGCTTCCCCTCGGGGCTGGTGAAGTCGATCGTGCCGGTGATCGCATCGCGCAGATTGAGCTGCCCGCCGATGACGTTCTCCCACAGCGGGCTGTTCGCGTCTTCCTGATCGGCCAGCCAAACCTTGGCGCCGGAGTTGAGCGCGTTGATGGTCATCTTGGCGTCGGTGGGCCCGGTGATCTCGACCCGCCGGTCGACCAGGCCCGGCGCCGGGTCGGCCACCCGCCATGAGTCGTCAGCACGGATGGCCTGTGTGTGTTCGAGAAAGTCCAGGGTGCCACCGGCGGCCAGCTCGGCGTCCCGCCGCGACCGCCGCGCCAGCAGGCCCTGCCGCTGCGGGTCGAACTCACGGTGCAGGGCGCCGAGCAACTCCAACGCCGACGGAGTCAGGATCTCGTCGTAGCGGTCGTGCATCGGCCCCGTGACGTGGACGCCGGTCACAGCGGCTTGTACCGGGACTGTGCGAAAGCGAAGAGCCCGAAGGCGATGAAGCCGAGGGCGACCCCGGTGAGCAAGAATTGCCCGAACGGCTGTGCCGCTATCGTTTGCATGGCCCCGTCAAGCCCGCGGGCCTTCTCCGGGTCGAAGGTGACCGCGGCGTAGCCGAGCACGAGGCCGACGACGGCGAGAGCCACGCCTTTCGCTACGTGGCCCACCTGGCCGAGCCGGGTGATCGTCTTGCGCGTCGGGGGTGACATCGACGAGGTGTCCACCTCTTTCATGAACTTCTTGGTGAAGGCCTTGCGTACGTGCGCGACCCCCACGCCGATGACGACGAGGGCGACGACGGCGACGAGAACCTGGCCGAAGGGCAGGCCCAGAACGCCAGAGGTGGTGCTCTGCTGCGACTCTGAACTGGACTGGCCCGAGCCCATTGCATAGCGGGCGGCGCTGAGCGCGAGCAGCAGGTACACCACCGCCTTCGCCCCCGTGGTGGCGCGCCGGCGCAGCCGCTTCTTCGCATCTCCGCCTTGGAAACCCCAGATCGCCTCGCTGGCCTGCCAGATCGTCAGCGCGACAAGTCCGAGGGCGACCAACCAGAGCAGCGCCGGCCCGAAGGGCTGTTCGGCGAGGGTCTGCAGAGCACCGGACTGGTCGGCGCTCTCCCCGCCGCCGCCCCAGGCCAACTGCAACGCCAACCACCCGACGAGCAGGTGGACGACGCCGTAGGCGACAAGTCCGACCCGGGCGAGCAGTTCCAGCGGTTTGCTGTCCGCGGCACGTCGCGCTGTGTCACCAGCGTCCCTCGCGGTATCCGCCATCCGTACCTCCGCACGTCGGGTTTCTGCACTGCATCAGCAGTCTGGCAGACACCTCACGTCCGTCCCGGTTCCAGGGCCTGGATCAGAGGTCACAGAGCCGTTGTTGGTGGTCTGCTTGCGTGGGGGTCACACTAGGTGTGTGGCAGCCGGCTTTCCGACCCGCAAGACGATCGCCTCTGTCGACCGCGCGGCCCGGCTGCTCTTCGTCGTGGCGGCGGCGCCCGACGGCATCACCGCAAAGGCCATCGCGCGACGGCTCGAGGTGAATCTCTCCACGACTTATCACCTGCTGCACACGCTCACCCAGCGTGGTCTTCTCGTCCGGTTGTCGCAGTCGCGCGGTTACGGGATCGGGTACGGCGCCATGGACTTGCACAATGCGCTGACCCGGCAGTTGTCGGTAACCCCGGAAATCGTTGACCTCGTGCGCAAGGTCCACGACCAGTCCCAGGCCGCCGCCTGTTTCGCGGTCTTTCGCGACGGCCGGATCGTGATAGCCCACGTGGTGGACTCACTGGCCCACCCGTTGCCCGAGCCCCTGGATGTCGGCTTCAGCGATGCACCGCACTCCACCGCCTTCGGGAAGGTGATGCTCGCGCACATGCTCGAGCGCGACCGGGCTGCCCTGCTGAACAACCGTCGCCTCGCCCGCGTCACGGTGCGGACGGTCTGCGACCGGTCCGCCCTCGAAGCTCAGCTGGCGGCGGTGCGAGCTGACGGGATCGCTGTGGAGTTCGAGGAGTTCCAGCCCGACCTGGCCTGCCTGGCCGCCCCGGTACGCCGCAGCGGCGGCGTCGTCGGCGCGATTGCGATCGGAACCCGGCCGGGAGCGCTGCGGCGCCGGCGCGCGGAGATCGAGCACGTTGTCCGTCGGGCTGCCGCCCAGGCCAGCCTCGTCCTGACCAACCTCGATGAGCTGGGCCGGTTGGCCTGACCCGTCACGCCTCAACGGGTTGCGTGACGACTCCTCCGAGAGTGCTTGTCCACAGCCGAGAGACGGAATGCACAGCGGCGGCACGGGTATTCTCCGCACCGCACCGGGCGGCCAGGCTCGCCGCCATGCCCCAGCACCCGATCTCGCGCCCGACTCCCGCCCCGGCCGTCCGGTTGCGGACTCCTGCGCAGATCGTCGCCGCAGTCCCGTACCTCGTCGGGTTCCACCCCAGCGAGTCCGTGGTGGCCATCGGGCTTGGCTCGGCGGCATCGCGTGTGTGCCTCACGATGCGGGTGGATCTCGTGCCTCCGGCAGATGCTGTCCCGCTGGCGGACACCCTCGTCACCCATCTCGAGCAGGCAGGCGCGGGTGGGATGTTCGTCCTGGTGTTCACCGAAGGTCCTGGCGATCCGCCGAACCCGGACCTCGTGCAGTCGATCGGCACCTCGGCGGAGGCGGCAGGTATCGAGGTCAAGGACGCCCTCTGGGTTCGGGCCGGTCGCTGGCGCTCGTATCGCTGCCGACGTCCTGAGTGTTGCCCAGCGGAGGGCACACCGGTCGACCCTGGCGAGGTGTCCGAGCTTGCCGCGGCCTCGGCCTGGATGGGCGACGTCGTGCATCGCTCCCGGAAGGATCTGGAGCGATCGCTGCGGCCGGTCGGATTCCTCAGGCGGGCGGCGCTAGACCAGAGCTTTGACTGCGTGAGCCGCCGGCTTGCCGGTGAGCTGTCGCAGCACGGCTGGGACGCGGTCGCGGCGGACAGCCGCGAACTGTTGCGGGTGGCCGTGGAGGCGCGAGCAGAGGCAAGCGTGGAGCTGTCCCATGCCGAGGTCGCTCGGCTGGCACTCGGGCTGGCCGACGTCCTGGTGCGCGATCACGCCCTCCAGTGGGTGGGAACCGAACTCGATCATGCGGCGGAGTCGCTGTGGGTCGAGCTGCTGCGAAAGGCCACGCCGCCCTACGACGCTGCGCCGGCGACCTTGCTCGCTGTGCATGCCTACCTGCGCGGCAACGGCGCCTACGCGCGGATCGCGCTCGAGCGGGCGCTGGCCAGTGACCCCGGCTACTCGTTCGCAGTGTTGCTGAGTGAGGGCCTCGACCGCGCCGTGCCGCCGCAGGCACTGCGCGCTGCTCTCACCCTCAGTTCTACGGCTGCTGAGCCATGAGCGACCACTCGCCGTGAGGCGACCTCAGGCCAGCATCCATCTATCCCTGCGCCGCTGCAGGCTTGAGCGGAATGGTCTTGCCGTTGCTGTTCGTGGCGTCCGCCTCGATGCCTGGCTTCGCAGAGGCGCCTGGCGCGGAACTCTTCGCTCCCTCAAGGTGCTCGACATCTGGCACTGTCCTGCCGCCCGCGGCACGAGCTCGCGCGTCGGCAGCTGAGTGCGCTCCTGAATTGCCAAACGTAGTCGAAGCGCCAGCTTCTGCTCATCCGTGAACGAACCCCAACTGAACCGGGGTAGTTTCCAGAACCAAGACTTTGGCCTACAAATTGGGGATCACGTAATGGTTCAGCACTGCTGCAATCTTATCCATGATTGTCTTGATTATCAGCATGAACAGACTCTAATCCTGCTTGCCAAAGTCCACCAGACTCGAATTACCGAGGCCACTGCCTGGGTCATTGGACATTTGACCGTTGTGGTGGTTGATAGCTGAGAAAGTCGAAACTGCCACCCTCCTTGAGGATCTCCAACGTGCCACTCAGTGATTGGGAGCGCGATATGCTGTGCCACACCAAGGTCCGCCAGGGCTCGGATGGACTTGTTCTAGGCATTCGTGCTGGCGGCCTTCGGCATCACGCCCTTGCGCATGCCAACAGCTGCCCGCCGCGCAGCCAAGTGAGCGATCAAGTCGAGTTCACGTCCTTGTCGTAATGGCAAAAAGCTGACTGGAAGTAGGACACGTCGTACTACGCCTGCCATTGCCTTGCGTCAACCTACTCCACTACCTCCACCGTCGAACCCACATCGTAGTGCCCGCCGATGAATATGCCCCCGACCGGCTGGACCACGATCAGCGCGCCCACTACGCCAACAAGCCGGCGCACCACCATGCAAACCAGGTTGCGAACACGAATACGAGGATAGGCATTATCAGGCCTTCCTTGGCTCACGAGGCACCTGATAACCACTTAACACTAACGCACTGAACAACAGTACGCTCTTACTGAGATGCGCAGTCCACAGTAGATGGCGCGCATACCTGAAACTCGTTGTCGATTCGCTCGGTGTACATCGTACCGTCATACACATACGTCAGCACCATTCCTGGCCAGCGCCAGACTCCGTCACTCTCCACATCGACGAGGAAGATGAAGTAGGCGCTGGTGCCCGGTGGAATGATGAACCCTTCCACCGCAGACAGCCCGGACTCGTCCACCGGCGGGTCTGCCGGCCACGGAGTAGCAAGGTAGCGGGAGGTGTCAGGTCCCAGCGGAGCCGCCCAGGACTGGGTGACCCGGGGGTGGGCTCCGCCAGGATCTAGGAGCTGCGCCGAAACCAACACGACGGGCTCTGACGCTCGGTTGATGGCCGAGTTGTGGCTGAAAGCCACCTGACCTGGGACATCAGTGACGATGGTGGCCAGACTGGCGCCATTGCCCAGGTCTACTGGGCCGTCCTTCGAGTCTGCGCCAGCAGTTAGGGTCCACACGCCAGACGCCAGGGCCAGGATGCCCGCCGCTGCCGCCGCCAGGACGGCTTTCCTAGCCACGGTTGGACACCTAAATCACGCCAGGAGAATCTGCGGGGTCTGCAATCGCACCGCGGTACCACAGCCCGTTGCCGCGAAGCGCCGTCCAGCTCATGTCCACGCTGGTGCTGTGACCACTGGTCGGACCGATCCAGGCGGGACCGATACCCGCCGTAAAACTGATCTTGGAGGCACGCGACTTCTTCAGCGCGAACGTCGTGCCCACAGACATAACCTCGTCCAAGGCATGGAACGCACACGAGGTTTGCGGGTAGTGGCCGGGATCAGCAACCCCGCCTGACCAGGACAGAGCGTAGATGACATCGCTGTTGCGCACGTAGGAGTCGTAGTTGCCGTTCGTCGTACCGCCAATCTTGGCACTACCGGTATTGGACATGTGCTTGCTCCCCTTGACGAACAAGCCGCCGCTACCGTTGGCGTCGACGCCAACCTCACTGTCGGAATCGGCGGTCGTGCCATGCTCCCAATGGCCCTCGCCCGGAGATGCACTGTCGAAGGAAGGGACCCGATTCGAGCCATTGCTGGTGTAGTCGTGACGATAGGACCAGATGACCGGTGCTCCACCAGCCGCTGAACGTTCCTCAGCAGGGAGCCGCCCACGACTTGCCCACCGGCTCGGTGACTGCCTCCTGGGTGATCGAAAGCGTGGTGTCAAGACGTGCACTCTGCTCGGGGCGATCGGCAAGGCCACGACCTCGGGGTACAGCAGGCTTTGGCGGCCATCCATCGCGCCAGGAGTCCAGAGCAGAGACCGTAGCTCGGCTGGCGTTCACGTCAGGACCAACTCTTGAATGGGCAGGGGACCCTGCCCAATGGGCGGGGGCCGCTTGCGCCGTCCTCTGCAACAGAGCACAACCAGCATGCTGCCCAGCGCTAGCGCAGTTCATCTTCGAGTAATACGACTTCTTCCATACCTTGGAGGCGGAGCCTAGCCAACGCAACTTCCGCTGGCTGGGTACGAGAGACACTGCTGAATGTACAACATTACACCGGCCGACCATGCGAAGTCACCCAATGTCAACAACGCCAAGTCCGTGAGTGCTGCACGAACGTGTGAGCGCTGACCTTGACCACGGTTGGTAGCGACTGAGCTGGGTCCGGGGGCCGGATCCGGGTCGACGTGTGTCGGACAACGGCGCCGCACCCCGAGATAGTCCCGGCCCCGGGCGGGGGTACAGCGCTTGCCGCGGAGACTCAGAGCAACGGGGGCCGGACCCACGTGCCGTCCAGGACGTGCTCGGCGAGGAAGGCGAAGACCGTGTCATACCAGACCTTCGCGTTGCCCGGTTTGAGGACCCAGTGGTTCTCGTCGGGGAAGTACAGGAACCTCGACGAGACGCCATGTCGGCGCAGGTCGTACCACAACCGCAGGCCCTCACCGATCGGCACCCGGTAATCCTTGTCACCGTGGATGACCAGCATCGGGGTGGTGATTTTCGCGACCGCGTGGTGCGGGCTGTTGTCCTCGTAGCGCTGCCGCTTGTGCAACGGATCGCCGAACTCTCGCGCCCAGTAGTAGGCCGAGTCCGTCGTACCGGAGAACTGGTCGAGTTGCCAGAGACTGGCGTGGGTCACGATGGCGCGGAACCTGTCGGTGTGGCCCGCGATCCAGTTGGCCATGTAGCCACCGAAGGACCCGCCCATGGCCGCGGTCCGGCTGCCGTCGATGTCGTCCCTGGCCAAGGCGGCGTCGGTGCTGTCCATCAGATCGGTGTACGGCGCCGCTCCCCAGGCGCCCCATCCACGGCGGACGAAGTCCTGTCCGTAGCCGGCGGACAGGGCGGGGTCGGGCAGCAGCACGGCGTACCCACGAGCGGCCATGAGCCACGGGTTCCAGCGCCAGGACCACGCGTTCCAGCTCATCAGCGGACCGCCATGGATCCACAGCAGAAGGGGTGCCGGGGTCTGGGCCGAGACCCCAGTTGGCAGCACCAGCCAGGATCGAACGGCGGACCCGTCCGCCGCAACCGTGCTGACCTCGGTGAGGGTGCCGGGGAGGTCCCCCGCCAGGGCACCCGGACTTGGCAGGGGCGGGGGATCCTGGTCGACCTGCTGTGCGTCCAGCCTGATCGGTTGCGCCGGGGAGTCCACGCTCGCGCGGAGAGCGAACAACCGGTTCCCGTCTGGATGCACCTGCAGGTCACTGAGGCTGCCCCTGGCGGTGAGGCGGGTGACCGCGCCACCCTGCACTCCCACCCGGAAGAGCGGGTGGTGCCCGGCCTCATCGGCGACGAAGAACAGCGCAGTACCGTCGCCCGACCAGACCGGATGGGCCGGCCAGTTGCCGAACTCCGGCGTCAGGTCGTGCCCCCGGCCGGTGCTGACATCGATGACCCACAGCGTCGAGTCGCCGGGCTCGTCCCAGCAGCTGTGCCTTCCGCGGATGCAGGCCAAGCGGCTGCCGTCCGGGGAGAATGCCATGCCGCCGTAGTCGTGGCCCTCGTCGTCGGCGAGAGTCCTGCGGTCGCCGGTCTGAATGTCTACGAGATCGATGCGCTTGCGCCGGGCGGCCTGGTCCTGCGGTACCTCGACGGCGACCGCGAGCCACCGGCCGTCGCGGCTCACAGCGATGTCCTCGACGTCCTGGGTGGCCGGTGTCTGCGGGGTGATGTCCCGGGGATCGGCCAGCCGACCACCCGAGCCGGTCTCGGAGTCGAGCGGCCCGGCGGTGAAGACACGGGTGCGAGCCGGGCCCAGGTCGTGGTCCCACTGCCGAACCGGGTACTCCTCGAACAAGATGGCGCTGACCCCGGCCTCCTTCCGCGCCTTCAGCAACGCCGCATCGGCCTCGGCGGTCTGCGCACCCGGCATCGTCGCCGCCGCGAAAACGATGGTGCCTTCCTCGGAGGCCACGGATACACCGTTGATCCCCCCGGGGTGCGAGGCGAGCAGTCTGGCCTCGCCACCATCGGCGGGCAGCGCCCACAGCGAGGGTTTCGGCTCGGCGGCATCCTTGCCGGCGTCGGGGTCTGGCCGGGCGGAGGTGAACAGGATCTCGCCGGTCGGTGTGAAGACCGCGTTGGACTCACCTGGCGCGCTGCGGGTAAGCCGTCGGGCGGGCGCCTGGCCATCGGGGTCGATCGACCACAGGGCCGTGACCCACTTGTCCCGGTCCGAGTTCAGCGTGGCCACGGACGTGACGAGGCGGTTGCCGTCGGTCGACAGTGCCAGACCGGCCAGCCGGGGCAACGCCATGAAGGCGGCCAGGTCGAGGAACGGGTTGCCGGCTGGTTCAGACATGCGCTTCTCTTTCGCCGTGGGATTGCTCTCCCTGCGAACGTATATGGCGCGCTCGTCAGCCACCGCGCGCGTTCTCGGCCAGGATGGGTTTGTGTCGGCAGACCCGGTGGTGGTGGCGCTCGCGGCGATCGTCGGAGCGGAGCATGTCCTTGTAGACGCCGACCTCCGCGGCTCCTACGAGGTCGACTGGACGGGCCGCTTCCATGGAACGGCCAGGGCTGTCGTCCGTCCGGCCGACACGGCACAGGTGGCCGAGGTGCTGGCCGTGTGCTCACAGCACGGGGCGGCGGTCATCCCGCAGGGCGGCAACACCGGGCTCGTCGGTGGTTCGGTCCCTCGCGACGGCGAGATCGTGCTCAGCCTGCTCCGCCTGGCCGGCATGGGAACGGTGGACGCCCTGGCAGCGCAGGTCACCGCCGGTGCGGGCGCCACCTTGTCGGCGGTCCGATCACACGTCCGGGCGTGCGGACTGGACGTCGGCATCGACTTCGCAGCTCGCGATTCAGCCACGCTCGGCGGCATGGTGGCGACGAACGCCGGTGGCGAACAGGTGCTGCGCTACGGCGGCATGCGCCGGCGTGCGGTGGGCCTTGAGGCTGTTCTGGCCGACGGCACCGTTCTGCGCCGCATGTCGGGTCTGGTCAAGGACAACGTCGGCTACGACCTACCGGGGCTGCTGACCGGCAGCGAGGGCACGCTCGCGGTGATCACGGCGGTCCGGCTCCAGCTGGTGTCCCCGGACAGGTACCGCGCTGTCGTCCTGCTGGGGCTGCCGTCCCTGGACGCGCTGCCCCGTGCTGTAGCGCGCGCGCGGGCGAGGGTAACGGGCCTGACGTCGGCCGAGTTCTTTCTCGCCGACGGGATGCGACTGGTCCGGGCCTACCGCGGGCTGCCCGCCCCGCTGCCGGACGAGCACCCGGCATACCTGCTGCTGGAGGCTGGCGGCGCCGCGGATCCTGTCGAGATGCTGGAAGGGATCTTCGGCGCATCGTCCGACGTCGAAGACGCGGCGGTCGCGACGGACGCGGCAGGTCGCGCCGCGCTATGGGCCTACCGCGAGGTACACGCCGAGGCGATCAACGCCTCGGGGGTCCCGACCAAGCTCGACGTATCCGTACCGCCCAAAGTGCTCGCGGCGTTCCTTTCCGAACTCCCCACGCTGGTGAGCGGGGTCGATGTGGCCGCCCGTACCGTCCTGTTCGGCCATGCCGCAGAGGGCAACGTGCACGTCAACGTCGTGGGAGCCACCGATCCCCACGCGGTCGAGGAGGTAGTTCTGCGGCGGGTGGCCGCACACGGAGGCAGCATCAGCGCCGAACACGGTGTCGGAACCGCCAAGGTCCGGTGGACGAGCCTGTCGCGGACAGCAGGGGACCTCGCGGCGATGCGGGCGGTCAAGCGCGCCCTCGACCCGGCCGGTGTGCTCAACCCGGGAGTCATCCTCCCGCTGGAGGTCAGGTGCTGAGTGGCGCAGCCGTCGAGGCGATGCGCGCGGACCTGCCGTCGGTCACCGCACGGGTCTATCTGAATACCGGCACGTTCGGGCCCCTTCCGAGGGCAACCCGGGAGGCGATGCGCCGGCACCTGGACTGGGCCACGTGTTCAGGTCGGATCGGCGCCGAGGGGCTGGAGCGCTGGCACCGGCTCGAGGCGGAGGCGCGATCGGCGCTGGCCGCCGTGCTGGGGTGCCGGTCCGCGGACTTGGCCCTGACGCACTCCACGACCGACGGCGTCAATACGGTGCTGGCCGGGATGACATGGCAGGACGGGGACGAGGTGGTCACCGGGAGCGTCGAGCATCCCGGTCTGACCGAGCCGCTGGCGCACCTGGCCGAATCCTGCGGTGTCATCGTGCGCACCGTCGACATCACAGCAGGTCGTGCCGTGCAATCGGTGACCGCGGCGCTCAACGCCCGAACCCGGCTGGTGGCCTGTTCGCACGTCCTCTGGTCGACCGGTGAGGTCCTCGACCTGCCCGGCATCCTCGCCGCAGCCGGCGAAGCGGGGGTGCCGGTCCTCGCCGACGGCGCCCAGGGTGCCGGCGCGATAGCGGTGGACCTGACCGCGCTCGGCTGCGACTTCTACACAGTGTCGGGGCAGAAGTGGCTGTGCGGACCCTCGGGAACCGGTGCCCTCTACGTCCGGTCCGACCGGGTGGCGGACCTGGCACCGCCCTGGCGCGGATACGTGACCAACGACCGGAGTCCCGGAGCGCCCGGCACCGAGCCGTGGCCCGGCGCCCGCCGCTACGACGTCGGCGCGATCAGCCTGGTTGCGCTGGCTGGGCTGTCCACCTCGGTGCAGTGGCGCGCCGAGCATGGTCTTGCTGCAGGCTGCGACTACGCAGCCGCTCTGGCCGGGAGGTTGCGAGAAGGGCTGGCCGGCGTACCGGGTCTCGACGTCGATGACCCCGGCGGTCCGACACCGTTCGCGGCGGTCACGCTGCCCGCTGCGATGGACCCGGAGGCGCTTGTGCTGGACCTGGAAGCCAACGGCATCCTCATTCGCTCGATTCCCGGTCCGCGCCCCCGGCTTCGGGCCAGTGTCGGTCCGTGGAATACCGACGAGGACTGCATCCGGCTTGTGGGCGCCCTGAATCACACTCTGCCCAGCCGGCTCAAGCTAGCGAGATCCGCTGAGGTCGACGCGTTCTGTCGTCAGCGGAGGGCATTCGAGTCGCAGGCCGACCGCAATCACATTCACTAGCGAATGCTGCGAGGTCCCCCCGCTCGGGCCCGCGGTCGGTTTGCCACGGCGTAGGGGGCTAGGCGACCGTGACGAAGACGTGCTCGGCGACAGTTCGCGACAGGTCCGTCTGATCCACCCGGACGCCCGTCCGGGTCGTCGTCGCGGTGACGTGCTCACCTGGCCGCACGTGGGTGTCCTTGAGCAGTCGCATCAACTCGGCGTCGGACTGCAGCTGCTCGGAGATCCGGCAGACCACCACGGAACGACCGCCGGCCGTCGCCGCCGTACTGAGCTGCACGAAATCCTCGGGCGCGGTCAGGTCAGGCGCCCCGCCAAGTGCCTCCAGGCCGGGGATCGGGTTCCCGTGCGGGCACAGTGTCGGGTTGTTCAGCAACACCACCAGCCGCCGCTCGACAGCCTCGCTCATGACGTGCTCCCAGCGGCAGGCTTCGATGTGCACGTCCTCCCAGTCCAGGCCGATGACGTTGACCAGGAGCAGTTCGGCCAGCCGGTGCTTGCGCATCACCGCGACCGCGAGCTGGCGCCCGGCGTCGCTCAGGCGCAGGTGCCGATCGTCTTCCACGGAGAGCAGCCCGTCGCGCTCCATCCGGGCAACGGTCTGGCTCACCGTCGGACCGCTTTGGTGGAGACGCTCAGCTATCCGCGCACGCAGCGGGACAACGCCCTCCTCCTCCAACTCAAAAACCGTTCGGAGATACATCTCCGTGGTGTCAATCAGCTCGCTCACGCCGACACCTCACTGCGCTCGGCGCGGCGTGACCCGACACCGGCTCGCTCGCTCCGCTCGCTCACGCCGACACCTCACTGCGCTCGGCGCGGCGTGACCC
>JACDAB010000153.1 GCA_013695665.1 Geodermatophilaceae bacterium
ACGCCGACCATCACGCGAACGCCGACCATCACTCCCATTGCCTCCAGCACGCCCACGGCTAGCGCCACGCCGACGATTACCCCCACGCCGACGCCCCTCCCGCTTGATGAGTCGAAGGATGAGGAGCCAGACCTGGCGATTCCCGACGGGCCAAATGGCGTGGCGACGAGCACCATGTCGTTCCCCCATGCGGTGACGATCCGCGAGGCGCGCGTCTTCCTCAACATCGACCACGACGATGTGGCCGACCTGGAAGTGAACCTCATTCATCCTGACGGCACATTGCTAAGGATACGCAGCCAGGGTGAGGACGACGGCGACGATGATATCCGCAGGTGGTTCAGCATTACCGGCGCGGCGCTAAACAGCATCCGGGGTAAACCCTCCCAGGGAACCTGGACCCTTCAGGTAATAGACACCATCGAGGGGCGCACAGGTGAGTTACTGAGCTGGTCGCTCGAGATATACCCCTGATGGCGCTCTGGCAGCGAGAACGGGTCACGCTTGTTATTGAGAGTGAGACGGTTCGGCTCGTCGGGGTCATGAAAGGCCGCGTCACCCGTTGGGGCAGTGCGCCTCTGCCCCCCGGCACGCTCGATTCTCAGGGCGCCGTGGGCGCGCCCGCGCAGTTGGCCCAGGTACTGGAGCGGCTCTGGGCCTCGCAGGCCCTCGGCACACCCGCGCCCCGTGATCGGGTAGTGCTCGCCATTCCGGGTCGCCACATCGCCTCGCGCTTTATCCCCGCCGCGGGCGCCGAGACCCTCGACGCGTCCGGCCTGGCCACGCGCGCGCGTGAGGCGCTGCCGCGCGCCGACGCCTACCACGCCTGGCAGGTGATCGGTGCCTCGTCCCGGCGCGCCATCTTCGTAGTCGCCGCGCCCACACCCCTGGTCGATGGCTATGTGGCCGTCCTGGCGCGGGCGGGCCTGGGAGTCGCCGCGATTGATCTGAAGCCACTCGCGTTAATCCGGGGGGTGGGACAGCGCCACGCCATCATCGTGGACGCCGAGCGCTTCCTCGCCACGATCATCATCGTTGATGATGCCTTGCCGCGCCAGGTTCGCTTCCAGCCGCTTGACGCGTCGTTACTTGCCGCGCCGGAGGAAAAGATTATGCGTATCGCGGAGGTGGTGCATAACACAATCCAGCGCTACAATGAGGAGGCCGCCACAGTGCTCCACCCGGCGGTACCCGTTTTTCTCACGGGTTCGCTGGCCGAGCACCCGCTCTTGCGGGCCGCGGTGCAGGAAGTGCTCCGCCATACCGTCGGCAAGCTGTCGCCCTCGCTCGTGACGCCACCCGACATGCCGTTGAGCCAGTTCCTTGCCAATCTTGGCCTCGCGCAGAAGCAACTTTAGATGAACACCGACTTTATCGACATTAACCTGTTGCCGCACACGGTGCGGCCCACCATCGGCGGGCCTGCTTGGCGTCGTCTGATGCTTCCGGGCCTCGGTCTCCTCTTCCTTTCCCTGATGCTACTTTTTGGGGCGTGGCGCATCACCGCGCGCAACGAGCAGGCGCTGGCCGAGCAGCGAGCCGCGTTGGAAGCACTGGGGGAGAACGTGCAGGAGTTTTCCGCTGTTAGCGCCGAAGTCGATGTTCTGCAACAGCAGATTACAACGCTGGCCAGCCAGACGCGCCAGTTGCAAGGTGACGCGGAGCGGGTGGGCACAGAGAACCCCGCCCTCGCACCTTTCCTGCGCGCCCTTGTCGAGGAATCGCTTCCGCGGATGAGTGTTACCAGTATCGTGCCCGACGGCACAAACCGCTATATCGTGCAGGGAGAGGCCGGCTCGGCCTCTCTCGTGATCGAATATGCCAACGCGCTCCGGCAGAGAGGGGAGATTCGCGCCGTGACGCCCCGCTCTGTCGACGACCTGGACGACGGCGCAGGCGCCTTGCCGGGCGCCGTGCGCTGGACACTCGTGGTGGAAAGATGAGCAGCGATACACCAGCGGGCGCCGAGACTGCGCGCCTTTCCGAGTTCATCTCGCTGATGGAGCTTGGCCGCACGCTAACGAACACCCTGCGCCTGGACGAACTCTATGACCAGATCATCGAGCAGGTGCAGCGGACCTTTTTACCCGACACCGTCTCGCTGATGCTG
>JACDAB010000225.1 GCA_013695665.1 Geodermatophilaceae bacterium
GGTCGACGATGGCGGGCGGATCCCGTACGCGCCGGCGATCGTCGACGATCGGCTGTCCGTCGTCCAGTTCCCGGGGACGCTGGGGCCGTCGGCGGGCCGGAACGCCGGACTGACGGTGGCAAGGGGGTCGTGGATCACGTTCCTCGATGACGACGACGTCCTGGCGCCGCCTGCCGTCGCCGTTCTTCTCGATGCCGCCGAGCACAGCTCACTTCCCGCGCCGGTGGCCGGCCTCGGGATTCGGGTGCTCGTCGACGACGGCGGGGGGGAGCGGGTGCTGCGGCCGCCGACGATGTCACGGGGTGCGAACTGGTACATGGGCGACAAGCAAGGACGTTCGGGTCTCGTGCACAACACGCTGCTGGCCCCGACCGCGGTGCTTCGCGCGATCGATGGGTTCGATCCTCAGCTTCGCTCGTGGCAGCACGACGACCTGTTTCAGCGCCTCCTTCGCCGTTGCTCGCTCCAAGGAGTCGATGAGGTCACGTACGTAGGCATGGTCCCCGATCCACGTCGAGGGAACCTGTCGCTGCAGCACCTGACGGCGGCGCATGACCTCGAGCTCGCGCTCCAGCGGCATCACGCCGAACTCGGCGCGGCTGGGCGAGGTCGCCTGCAGGGTGCCATCGCCATGAACCTGCTGGTCGGCGGCCGCCACTGGCGGTCGCTGCGGTGGGCGTGGGCGGCATTCCGTTCGGACCCGCGTCGGCCGTGGGCGCTGTCGCGGCTAGCCGCTTGCCTCGCCGGGCCCACCGTGTTCCAGCTGGCACGGGCCGTGGGCGTCAGCCGCCGAAAGGCAGCTCAACCGTCAACAGGCGGCGACGTCTCGGCCTGGTTCGGGACCTTTGCGGTCCCTGCGTCGGATCACCAATGGTGAGATCATCGGCGCGACAGCGACGATCGGGATGCGGACCGTCCTGGTGAGCCCGTAGTACGCAGCCGTTTCGAACCAGCGCCGCTTCCTGCTGAGCGAACGCCCGTAGCGGACCCACCGGTCGTGGCCGCGACGGGCGTTGACCACGTCATGCTCCCGGTCCGTCAGGTATCGGCGAACGGCCCAGTAGGTGAAGCCCCACGCGCCGCGTTCTTCGAGTGAGATCGGGCCCCGGCCGGTCGGGTCGTGGTGTCTCCCAGCCTTCACCGCCCACCGGTACGCCCAGCGAGATCCACCCCGGGTCCACGGAAGCAGCCAGAGGCCGGTGCAGTAGATGTCCCGCGGCACCAGACGGTTGGGCGACTCGGCGATGAAGAGATGGCCGCCGGGAACGAGGGCGTCGAAGGCGAGCTGCATCACGTCGGCTCGCAGCCCCCGGATCGAGAGTGGGACGTGCTCGAAGACGGCGTGTAAGATGACGACGTCGAACGACCCGAGCTGGTCGGCGACGTCGCGGTAGGAGTCGGCGCGATGCACTTCGACGTGGGCGAGATCGTGCTCGCGGAGGCGGTGGCGCGTGATCTCGACGGCGTCGGCGCTGACGTCGAACGCCACGACCTCGCTCGCGCGCACCGCCAATGACGGCGTGATCGTGCCGGTGCCGCACCCGAAGTCCAGTACACGTTTGCCGTGGAGCGCCCCGACGTGCCGCTCCAGTTCAGCCAGCGTCGCCGTCTCGAAGCCGGCCATCCGACTCCCCGGAGCATTGCCGTGGAGAGCGGCCCACTTTCCACTTCCGCCGCGCGAACTCAGAAACTCGTCGATGGCGTGCTCGAACGCCGATGAGTAGCCGACGTCGAGGAGCTCGGCTGCGGGTGCGGACATCGGGTGATCGTACGGTCGCCCATCGGCTGGTTGGCCGGGGTCGACCGTGCGGCCCATGCGGCCGCGCGCCGCGTCTAGGACTCCCCGCCCGCGCATCCGCAGCGTCGCCCAATCCCGCGTCCGGGTGGCGTAGACGCCCTGTTTCGCCGTCCGAATGACGAATCCGGCGGCGAGCGACGGCGAGCGACGTTCGACGGCCAGGCGCAGGTGGTTGCGCGTTTGGTAGTACGCCCGCCACGGCCGAGCGTTGGCGTCACCAGCTCCCAGGCGCAGCGCGTCGTACCGAAC
>JACDAB010000229.1 GCA_013695665.1 Geodermatophilaceae bacterium
GCCCCGGCCGACGTCGAGGCGCCGGCTGAGGACGCCTCGATCTGCCCTGGGCCCCGAAGTCCCTGCAGCCGGTTCTGAGCGCGACCGTTCGACTGCGGCCACAGGGCAATCGCAGCTACGGCAAGCAGCAGGGCGGGCAGCCTCATCCCCCCGCGCTGCGGACGAGCCGTGCCGTCCACAGCACGCCTGCGACATCCAGACCCACGCCGGCGACCAGCGCAAGTTGACCCGGTCCGGTCGCGGTCAGCACGTGCAGCGGGTCTGCGCCGAGTGAGGCGCCCATCGCCAGACCCAGGGCGGGCAACAAGGCGAGCAGCCCAGCGGTGGCCCGTGGGCCGCTCAACAGACTCCTCAGCAGCCGACGAAGCTGCCGCCGGGACCGCAGGTCCGCATCCACGGCATCCAGTACGCCGGCCAGCGAGCAGCCGCTGGACATGCTCAGCTGCCACGCCGCCGCGAGCCGTCGCAGCTCACCCGAGTCGCTGTCCCCTTCCCGGAGCACAGCCGCGACATCACCGCCGAGGGACGCCGCCCGGGCCGCTTCGGCCAGCGGCACACGTAGGACGCCGGCTGCGTGCTCGGCGACCGTGGTCAACGCCGCCGGAGGTGACCGGCCAGCGCGCAGCTCGGCGGCCAGCGCCGTCACGCAGTCGACGCTCGCCTCTTCGGCGAGTTGCGCCCGGCGGTGGTCCCGGGCGGTCCACGCCAGGTGGACTAGCAGGCCTACGACGACGGACATCGCCAGTGCCGGGATGACCGGCAGGACGCCAAGCAGGGCGACCAGCGTTGCCGCCGTCCCCGCGAGGACTGACCGTCCGCGGCCCGCGCGGAGGACGACGTGAGCGACGCGGGGCAGCGGTTGCCCGCCCGGGTGACCGCGAGCTCGACCGCGCCGGTGCCTCGCGGTGGGCAGGCACAGGAGCCCCGCCGCACAGAGCGTGACGACGATGGCCGTCACAGCGTGCACTCGGCGCGCACCGTGAGCATCGTCTGCAGCCGCTCGCCCGCCTCGCAGTAGCCGCCGTCCCACCGCCACGCCGGCTGGACAACCACTCCATCGGCCTGTCGTCGCAACAGGCCGATCTCCTGCACCCGGCGTACGCCGCCCCGATCCCGGCGCAGGTGGACGACGGCCTCGACGGCGGCCACCAACTGGCCCTGCACCGCATCTCGCGAGAGCCCGGCCAGTGCGCCGAGCGCCTCCAGCCGGGTCGGCACCTCCGCCGCGCTGTTGGCGTGCACCGTCCCGGCGCCACCGTCGTGGCCGGTGTTCATCGCAGCGAGCAGGTCGGCGACCTCCGCGCCACGCGTCTCGCCGACGATGAGCCGGTCCGGTCGCATCCGCAGCGCCTGCCGGACCAGATCCTGGAGGCTCACCTGGCCGGTCCCCTCGACGTTGGGCGGCCGGGCCACCAGCCGCACGACGTGCGGGTGACGCGGGCGCAGCTCGGCTGCGTCCTCCACGAGCACGATCCGCTCCGCGGGGTCGACCAAGCTGAGCAGCGTCGACAGCAACGTGGTCTTCCCCGATCCGGTGCCACCACTCACGAGAAACGCGAGCCGACCCCGCACGATGTCGGTGAGCAGCACCCGCGCCCGCCCGGTCACCGTCCCCGCCGCCACGAGCTCGTCCATACTGAACGCGCGGGGCCGCAGCACCCGCAGCGACAACCTGGTGGCCCCGACCGACACCGGCTGCAAGATGGCGTGCAATCGGGTTCCGTCCGGCAGGGACGCGTCCACCCAGGGTGCTGCGTCGTCAAGTCGCCGACCCGCGGCAGCTGCCAGTCGAGCCGCCAGGCGTCGTACGGCGGCGTCGTCGGCGAAGCGCACGGGCACGCGCTCGAGGCCGTGCCCGCGGTCGATCCACACCTCGTCTGGCCCGTTCACGAGGACGTCGGTGACCTCCGGATCACGCAGAAACGGCTCCACGGCGCCGGCGCCGCTCATCTCGTCCTCGGCCGTGCGGACGAGTTGGAGCAGGTGTCCGTCGCCCAGCAGTCCGCCGCTCTCCTCGCGGACCAGTCCAGCAACTGCCGACCGGGTAGCGGCCAGACCTGAGTTGGCCAGCCGGCGCCGGACCCGGTCGACGATCGCGGTGGCCGCGTCTGCCGGGATCGGATCGGTGCGCCGGGCCGCCCGGTCGGGCTGCGCACCGCGGGGAGGGACGGGGAGGGCAGTCATGCCGCGCGCCGGCGTACCGGCCGACCGAGGTGCCCCAGGACGGCGCGGGCCACGGCGGCCAATGGGCCACGGCCTCGACTGGCCGGCGCCTCGC
>JACDAB010000247.1 GCA_013695665.1 Geodermatophilaceae bacterium
GTGCGGTTTAGTGCAATCTGGCCCCACGATCGCGCGCAGCGCTGTTGACCTAACTCGCGTTCGCCCATGACAAGCTGGGCTCAGGTGTGGACTGTGCCACCACGATGGGCCTCGACGTGGCACCAGGCCACACATGGCCGTGCGACACGCCGGCACGTAAGCGTGACACGCCGCGTGACGCGGCTGTCGGATGGCCCAATGTGTGGGCTGGCGACGATCATGCATCGCGACCGCCCCCGCCGTAGGGCGCTAGTGGCGCGGTCAGGCGGAGCTGCGGCGGCTGCGCCGCGCCGCGAGCTCGTCGGCCGCGCCCAGGTCGACCAGGCCGTCGGCCCGCTCGGCCGGCAACGTTGCGAGCGTCCCGGTGAGTTCCTTCCAGGCCCCGCTCACCGCGATCCCGAACACGCCCTGCCCACCCTGCAGCAGGTCGACCACCTCCTCGGGAGAGGTGCATTCATAGACCGTTGTGCCGTCGGAGAGCAACGTGATCCGGGCCAGATCCTGGCTGCCGCGCGCCCGAAGGTGCTCGACCGCGGTGCGGATGTTCTGCAGGGACACCCCGGTGTTGAGCAACCGCTTGACGACCTTGAGCACGAGGATGTCGCGGAAGGAGTACAACCGCTGGCTCCCCGAGCCGGCAGCGCCGCGGATGCTCGGCTCCACCAGCTTGGTGCGAGCCCAGTAGTCCAGCTGCCGGTAGGTGATCCCGGCTGCGGCGTAGGCGACGGTGCCGCGGTAGCCGATGCGATCGTCGTCGGGCGAGGGCGCGGCGAACAACGCCTCCTGGGTGTGTTCAGGCTCGCCCTGCTGCATGGCCCCTACCGCCGCATCAATGCTGTCGCTCACGGACTGCCCTCCTGGCGCCTCGGACCAGCCGAGCACAGCCCCAACGATCAGACGCTGGAGTCACACCCTGGTAATTCGACCGTAGGGATGCCGCCGTGGCTCTGTCAACGCCACTCGGCCGCGTGTCCAAACTCTCAACCTAAAGTTGAAGGTTAGGCTACTGCTGGCCGCTGGCGAAATCTTCCGGGGAGATCTGGTCCAGGAACTCCCGGAACTTCTCCACCTCGTTCTCGTCCTCGTCCGGGATCGTGATCCCGACCTCGTCCAGAACGCTGTCCTCGACGAAGATCGGCGTACCCACCCGGAGGGCGACGGCGATGGCGTCCGACGGGCGGGCGCTCACCGTGGTCGCCCCGGTGAAGACCATGTCCGCGAGGTAGAGGCCGTCCTTGAGTTCGGTGATGTGGATCGCCTCCAGCGTCCCCCCGAGCGCCGTGATGACGTCCCTGAGCAGGTCGTGGGTCATCGGCCTGGTCGGGTGCACACCCTGCTGCTCGAACGCGATGGCCGCAGCCTCGACGGCGCCGATCCAGATGGGCAGATACCGCTCGCCCTCGGTCTCCTTGAGCAGAACGATCGGCTGGTTGGCCGGCAGTTCGACACGCACACCGACTACCCGGAGTTCCTGCACGTGACGGCCTCCTCAACGCGGGCGATCGGGCGACGGGCTGGCCTGGCGGGACCAGGATTCGCTGCTGCCAAACCTACACGGCCCTCCGTTCCGGTTGGCGTGAACAGGCGCGAACCTCAGCCGCCGATGTCGCTGCGGAGACCGACCTTGACCAGCGAGGCGTGCAGCCGCACCGACAGCGCCGACAGTTCCCTGGCGGCCTCCTCGGCGCGGGCCTTGGCCTCCGGGCCACGCTGTCGGGCGATGGGGGTGATCACCTGCTCCACGAGTCCGATCTCGCGATCGGCGGCGCTGCGGAAGCCGCGCAGATGCCGAGCCTCGATGCCGAACCGGCTCATTTCCTGGACGGTCCTGGCGATGGTCAGCGCGTCGTTCTCGTAGTACCCACCGCGGCTGGCCAGCAGCCCGTACTGCTCCAGCTGCGCCAGCTGGTCCTCGCCGAGGCCCGAGGCGGTGAGCAACTCACTGCGGGACAACCTGATGTCGCTGGGCGCCCGGAGGAAGTCATCCGGGCCCGGTAGCCCCCCCGCCAGGCTCAGCCCGCCGGGCACCCGCGGGGACGGCGAGGAGGAGGGCGCCGGGGTCAGTCCGCGGTCGATGGCATCGAGGTGCTCCTTGATCACCTTCAGTGGCAGGTAGTGATCGCGCTGCGCGGCCAGGACGTAGCGAAGCCGGCTCACGTCGTCGCGGGAGAACTGGCGGTAGCCCGACGGGGTCCGTTCGGGCGCGATGACCCCTTTGGACTCGAGGAAACGAATCTTGGAGATGCTCACGTCCGGGAACTCCGGGCGCAGCTGGGAGAGAACCTCCCCGATGCTCATGAACGACCGGGCCGAGGCCATGGTCACCGTCGCGACCCCCACGTCGGCAGCGCAGCGGGGGTCATCCAGAACCCATCAGGTGGCGGCTTCCTCGGCGCCTGAGCGAGCGGCGGTCAGGTAGGTGAGTCGGAACTTGCCGATCTGAACCTCATCACCACCGCTGAGCGAGGTGGAGTCGATGGGCTCGCGGTTGACGTAGGTGCCGTTCAGGCTGCCGACGTCGTGCACCGAGAAGCCGCTGCCCGCTCGCCGGAACTCCACGTGCCGCCGGGACACCGTGACGTCGTCGAGGAAGATGTCACTGTCCGGGTGCCGCCCCGCGGTGGTCACGTCCTGGTCGAGCAGGAAACGGCTGCCCGCGTTCGGTCCTCGTTTGACCACGAGCAGCGCGGACCCCGACGGCAGCGAGTCGACGGCGCCGGCATGTGCGGCGTGGCTGTCATCCGGCGCATCCGGGACGTCTCCCGTCTCCTCTGCGCCCACCTTCGGGATGACCTTGGTGGTCTCCCCGGAGGACCGCGGCTCTGCGGCTGGTGTCAGCGACTGACCGCAATTGGAGCAGAAGTGCGCGTCGTCGGGATTCTGGTGGCCACACCGGCTGCAATACACGATCGCGAGCCTAACCACGCGACGCGACAAGGGTCAATCGACACTAGAGGGTGAGCGTGCTCAGCCCGTTCCGACTACCTCGCCGTACCCTTGGGCATCCAGCAGTCCCTCGACTGCTGCCGCGTCCGTCGCCTCGATCTCGACCATCCAGCCGGCGCCGAAGGGATCGGTGTTCACCAGTTCGGGCGTCGCCGTCAGCTCCTCGTTGCGCGCGGTGATGGTGCCGGCGACAGGCGCGTACAGGTCGGAAACGCTCTTGGTCGACTCGACCTCGCCGAAGCTCTGGCCCACCTCGAGTGACTGGCCGACCTCAGGCAGCGAGACGTACACGATGTCGCCGAGATTTTCCTGGGCGTACTCGGTGATCCCGATACGCAGGACGTTCCCGCTGCCGGTCTGCTGCGCCCACTCGTGGTCGGCGGTGTACCTGCGATCGGCTGGGATCACTGTGGTCCCTTCTTGGCATCCGAGCGGCGTACCCGCGTCGGTCAGTCGGTCTCCTGAGCCGGCTGAGCGTATTCAGGCTCCTCGATCACCCGCAAGGCGCTCACCGTCACCTCGTCGCGTTGTTCGATCCGCGCCTGCCCACCGGCTCGGCTGACCGTGTTGACGACACCGCCGGGGATGTTGAGAGCCGTCTCCAGGGTCGGTGGGTCTCCGATGGCCACGATCCGGTATGGCGCCGACAGCCCCGAACCGTCGATGACCAGCGACCCGGGAGTCCCCACCACCGCTGAGGACAGGCCGATCCGGACCTCGCCGATCTGAATCGCCTCCGCGCCGGCCGCCCGCAGCTCCTGGATGGCGTCCAGGAGAACCTCGGGACCCACCGCGCCGTCGGGGTCGGACACCGTCAACTCGATGCCCGGTCCCACGGCCTCGACGGTGCCCGCCAGGATCGCCAGCTGCTCCTGCCGCAGCCGGGCCTCCTCCAGCGCCGTGGCAGCCTGGTTCCCGCCGCTGGCCAGCTCGTCGCGGATGTCCTCCTGGCCGGCGATGTCCTGGCGCAGCCGGTCCTCCCTTGCGGACAGGTCGTCGAGGATGCGAACGAGGTCCTCCTGCCGGGCTGCACCGAGCCCCGAGTCGGCCGAGGTGGTCCGCACCTGCACCGCGAGGGCGAAGCCGAGCACGAGGCAGAGCACACCGATGAGGAGGCTGGCCCTGCGGCGGCTGGTTGTCGGCTGCTCAGGCATGGAACACATGCCGCCTGATCGCGGCGGCATTGCCGAAGATGCGGATGCCTAGTACGACGACGACAGCGGTCGACAGTTGCCCGCCCACCCCCAGCTTGTCGCCGAGGAACACGATCAGGGCAGCGACGAGCACGTTGGACACGAACGACACCACGAACACCTTGGCATCGAAGATGCCGTCGAGGCGGGCCCGCACCCCGCCGAAGACCGAGTCGAGGGCGGCAACGACCGCGATCGGGAGGTAGGGCTGCAGCCACAGCGGCACGGTCGGGTCGAGGAAGAGCCCCAGCGCTATCCCGAGGGCCAGGGCGAACGCCGGGATCACTTGTTCTCACCGACCGACGGAGGGGCGCTGCCGTGGGCGTAGCGCAGGTCGTAGTCGGTCGCCGCCGCGAGGGAGATCCGCTCGCTCCGGAGGAGCTCGAAGCCGATGCCGTACAGCTGCCGGTAGGCGTCGTAGCGGGCGGCGGTCTCCGAACCGGCGAATCGGGGGACCAGCACGTCCGGGTCGCCGATCGACTCCACCAGGTACGGGCTGCTGACCGGCCGGAAGTCGACGAGGATCGCCTCGCCCGCGGTCCGGATGGAACTGGTCGGTGCCAGTCGCTGGCCGTCGATCGCAATCGCCTCGGCGCCGGCCGCCCACAGCGCGTTCACGACCGCCTGCAGGTCGATGTCCAGGACGAGGCCGGCTTCTGGCACCGCCTCGACGGCGTCCCCGGTGACCGGGTCCAGCGCCTCCTCGGGGGCCGCATCGGACACCGTGACGACCAGACCCGGCCCCTCGACAGCCAGTACGCCGGTGGCGGCCTCCAGTTGCCGTACCAGCTCCGACTGCTCCCGACCGTCCTCGGTACTGGCCAGTGCCGCGTCGACGGCCTCGGCCACCTCCATGCGTAGGTCTTCCAGCCGATCCTGCAACTGCGCGCTGCGGGCTGAATCGCGCTGGACGTCGGCCAGCAGCGCCAGCCGTGCCCGTTCGCTGCTCGGCGCCTCGGCACGGGTGTCGGTGTAGGCGATTCCCAGGATCAGCCCCATCACGAGCACGCCCACGATCACCTGGGGCAGGCGCTGCGACCTGCTCCCATCATCGGGTCCGCCGCGGCGAGCCGCCGCCTCGGCGTACGCGGGGTCGAGGGTGTCCTCCAGCAGGGACGCCAGCATTCCCGCAGTCGCTGAGCTGCTCCTCGGCCGGTGACTGCGTACAGGCTCACGGCTCTGCGTGCGCTTGTCGGGCTCGCTGATACCCGGACCTCCTCACCGGTCTCGACCGCACCTGACACCGTCGCCGAAAACATCACCGGGACAGCGAGGTTACCCGCTCCGCTGCTCCTGCCGGGCCGCTGCGACCAGCTGCCCGACCTGGTGCAGGTACAGGGCTCCGGACCACAGGTACAGGCCGACCCCCCACGCGGTGAATGCATACGCAAGCGGCTCGGCGACCGCGGCGACCGGTCCGTCTCCGTCTGCGAGGAGTAGCAGCGGGAAGGCGTACAGCAGGTTGAACGTGGCTGCCTTGCCCAGGTAGTGCACCTGCAGCGGCGGATAGCCATAGTGCCGGAGCACGGGCAGGCACAGCGCCAGGATCAGGTCGCGCCCGAGGATGAGCACCGCGAGCCAGAGCGGGATCACGTCGCGCAGGACGAACGCGACCAGCGTGCTGATGATGTAGAGCCGATCGGCAAGCGGGTCGAGCAGGACGCCGAGCTTGCTGGTCTGCCCGAGGCGGCGGGCGAGGGCGCCGTCGAGATAGTCGGTGATACCGGCAACCATCAGGACGGCTATCGCCGCGACATCCCACTGCGGGCCGAGGAGCAGCCACAGGAAGACGGGCACGCCGAGCAACCGGGCGAAACTGAGGACGTTGGGCACGGTGAGGATGCGGTCGGAGAGCAACTCGCGGGGCCGCAACCTGTCTAGCGGGTCGACCGGCTCGGCCGGGTCGACCGAGTCCGTCGGGTCGACCGGGTCGGTCAGCTACTCCCCCTGGTTCTCGAACTTGAAGGAGATCTTCAGGCGGGCCCGGTACGCCACGACCTGGCCCTCCTCGATCTGCATGTCCAACTCGACCACCTCGGCGATGCGGAGGTCACGAATGGTCCGGCTGGCAGTGGCCACGGCGGCGCTGGCTGCCTTCTCCCACGACTCGCTGCTGGTGCCGACCAGTTCGGTGACCCTGTAGACGCTCTCGGCCATCTCTGCTCCTTCTTGGTGGATGTTGCGCTCAACCTAGCCTGCCCTGAGTCACCGACGGCGTTCCGCGGCCCGGTCCAGGGACCCGAGGAAAGCGCCGATCGCGGTGCGTGCGGTGTCGCTCTTCCACTGGCGGCGTACGTCGACGTCGTCCTGGTCGGCGAGCGCGGTGATCCGGGCCTCGGCCGGGGCGTGCAGTTGGCGCTTGGTGGCCGCGAAGGTCTCCGGCACGATCGCCGCCAGCCGGGTGGCCCGGTCGACCGCCTCGTCGAGCAGCCGGTCAGGTGCGCACAGATCGTGCACGAGGCCCATGTGGTGTGCCTGCCGCGGATCGTGCAGTTCAGCGAGGAGGGCCAACGAGTGCGCAGCCGGGCCGACGGCGTACCGGATGATCTCGAGGGCAACGGTGGGGAACGGCACGCCGACCCGCAGCTCGGTCAGCCCAATCGACCCGCCGGACATCAGCCGGAGGTCCGCGGCGGCCGCCAGCACGCAACCGCCGGCAATCGCGTGGCCGTTGACTGCTGCCACCACGGGGCGCGGGTGCCGGAAGACGGCGAGCAGCGCCCGGCTCAAGGCAGTCAGGAACGTGTCGGTGTGTTCATTGTCGCCGGCAAGGATCCGGCGCAGGTCGACGCCGGCGCAGAAGCTCGATCCGGTGCCGGTCAGGACGACGGCGACATCGCGGAGATCGTCCATCGTCTCGGTGATCAGCCGCAACAGCTCGAGATCGAGAGCATTGACCTTGCCGTGGCGCAGTCGGACCACTGCGACGTCGCCGCGTTCCTCGACGTGCACCATCGGCGTACCACCGGGGACGCTCATACCGCGATTCTCACAGAGGGATACCGGTGGCCGAGCCGGCCTCGGACGCCGAATGTGCGCGACCGGTCGACGCCGGCCGGGCAGTTCTCACGGCGCAGCCGCCGACCAGCCGGTCCAGCGCAACGGGGTCAGCACCAGGAAAGGACCACTGATCGACTCGGATCGGTAGGACTCGTACTTGGCCCGCAGTGCTGTCACCAGAGCCGGGTGGTCCTGGACGATCGCCGCCGTACCGTCGATGCGGACCCACCACAGTCGGGCCCAGTCCTCGTCGTAGTGGTCGACCAGGACGCCGACCCGAGCGTCACGGCGCACGTCGGCCAGGCGCGCCAGCCGCGTCGACGCCTTCGGTTTGACGGTCTCCACGGCCGAGCCGAGCAGCCCGTCCACCACGGCGAAGGTGATCGGAACCAGCCGGGGTGTCCCGTCGGGGCGGATCGTCGACAACCGGGCGACCCGCGCGGCGGTGACGCGTGCAACCAGGTCCGCAGGGTCAGTCAGCCGCGCCATGCACTCGCCGCGCGATCTCCCCGACATGGTCCAGCGCCTCGTCCCGCGGCAGGGTCGGAAGCAGGTGCAGGATCCGGTCGACACCCATGGCCGCCATGCGTTCCACCGTGTCGGGACTGCTGGAGCCGCCGTACAGCGTGACAGGGATCCGGTCGCGGCCCACCGCGGCCGCCCGCTCCTGCAACTCGGCGATGCGCTCGGCGATCTGTTGCAGGTCACCGGTCTGCCGGCTGATCGGCGTCCACCCGTCCCCGTAGGCCAGCACGCGGTCGAACACCGTGGGACCGCTCCCGCCGATCAGCACGGGCGGGCCGGGGAGTTGCACCGGCTTGGGCCAAGACCAGATCCGCTCGAAGGAGACGTGCTTCCCGGCGTAGGACGCCTCGTCCTGCGTCCAGATCGCGCGCATGGCCTCGACCCGCTCACCCATGATCGCGAACCGCTGCGTCGGGTCGATGCCGTGGTTACGCATCTCCTCACGATTCCAACCGGCACCGACACCGAAGAGCACCCGGCCACCCGAGACATGGTCGAGGCTGGCCACCTGCTTGGCCAACACGATCGGATCGTGCTGGGCGACCAGGCAGACGCCGGTCCCGAGCCTCAGGGTGCTGGTGACAGCAGCCGCGGTGGCCAGCGCGACGAACGGATCGAGTGTGTGGGCGTACTCCCGCGGGAGATCCGCACCGCCGGGCCAGGGTGTCTCGCGCGAGGCCGGGATGTGGGTGTGTTCGGTGACGAACAGCGACTCGAAGCCCGCATCCTCGACCGCCCGAGCGAGCTCGGCCGGTGCGATCGAGTAGTCGGTCAGGAACGTGACCACGCCATGCAACATGCGGGTGATCCTCCCAGCATCGTCCGGGGCAGGATGTGGCGCATGCGCGTATTCGTGGAGACCGAGCGGTTGCAGCTGCGGGAGTTCACCGCCGACGACGTCGACAACCTGGTCGACCTCGACAGCGACCCTGACGTGATGCTGTTCATCACCGGCGGGCTTCCCACCTCCCGCGAGGAGATCGAGAACGAGGTGCTGCCGGCGTTCCTGTCCTACTACGACCGCTTCGCCGGCTACGGATTCTGGGCGGTCATCGAGAAGTCCTCCGGGGATTTCCTCGGCTGGATCCACTTCCGCCCGGCGGGGGGACATCCGCAGGACGAGCCGGAGCTGGGCTACCGGCTACGCAAGTCCTCGTGGGGCAAGGGTTACGCCGTCGAGGGAAGCCGTGCCCTCATTGCTCGGGGCTTCACCGATTTCGGCGTCCGTCGGGTCCTCGCCGAGACGATGGTGGTGCACACCGCGTCCCGACGGGTGATGGAGAAGGCGGGCCTCACCGTTTCCCGGACGTTCCGCCAGGACTGGCCGCACCCGATACCGGGTGACGAGCACGGCGACGTGGAGTACGCGCTGACCCGCGAGGACTGGGAACGCCAGGAGGCCGGCTAGAGGTCTGCCGGCGAGGCGTTACCACCACAGACGACCACGGCCACCCGGTCCCCCGGCCCAGGTCGGTAGGCGGCGGACAGGAGTCCGGCCAGTGCGGTGGCCCCACCCGGTTCGGCGGCGATCCGCAACTCCGACCACAGCCAGGCTCGTGCGCGCAGGATGTCGGTGTCGCTGACCAGCACCGGTACGACGCCCGCCCGGACCGCCGCCGCGTAGCCCGGGCTGCCCACCCGGCTGGCACCCAACGAGTCCGCAGCCACGCTGCGGACCGGCACGTCGACCGGCCGGCCCGCCGCCAGCGCCGTGTGCAAGGTTGCGGCTCCCTCCGGTTCGACGGAGACGATCCGCGCCCGGCCCGCCCACCAGGTCGCGATGCCGCCGACGAGGCCGCCACCACCGGTTGCCACCAGCACCGTGTCGACCGAGGCCTGCTGATCGAGCTCGCGGCCGACTGTGCCCTGACCGGCTACCACCTCCATGCTGTCGTAGGCATGCACCATCAGGGCACCGGAACGCTCCGCCCGTTCCATGCTGGCTACCAGTGCCTCGGCGTACGTCGTCCCGACGAGCGAGACGTCGCCGCCGAGCGACCGCAGCCCGTCGAGCTTGACAGAGGGCGCTGTGGTGGGCACGAATATCTCCGCCCGGAGCCCGAGCTGGCGAGCAACGTAGGCGACGGCAAGCCCGTGGTTGCCACCGGAGGCGGCGACCAGCAACGGCGGCGACCCGGCACCGAGCACCCGGTTGTAGGCCCCACGCACCTTGAAGGAGCCGGTGTGCTGCAACAGCTCGAGCTTGAGCAGGACGGAGACGTCCCCGAGCCCGGGCAGCGCGGCACCGAGGTCGATGACGGGAGTGACACGGACCCGCCCGTTGATGCGCTCCGCTGCACGATCGACGTCGGCAGCTGTCGGCGGATTTTCTGCCACGGGGCCAACCTCACGAGTTCGCCTAGTTGCCCCGGAAGAGGTAACCACAGAGTGTAGCCATCATCACGAGTAGTCCCTAGAGTGCCCCCATCCTGATCGAGCGGTCAGGAAGCGACAGGAGGAATGCCATGACTGCAAGGGGGCCATTGCGCGGCGCGGCAGCCGCAACAATGGCGCTGGGACTGGCGCTCGGATTGGCCGTCCCGGCGAGTGCGGAATCGGGGGCCGGCACGGTGTCGGACCCCATCGTCTCAGGCCTGATCGGACCACTCGGGCTCGCTCTCGGGCCGAACGGCACCATCTTCGTGGCGGAGGGCTTCATCGGGCAGCTGACCCGCTTCAACTCCGAAGGGGGTGCTCGAAAGGTCCTCGTCTCCGGCGGGGATTCGCTCAACGGTGTGGAGGTGACGTTCGGAGGTCGCGCCCTGTACACGCTCAGCATCATTCCCGAGGAGGAAGAGCCGCCCACCGATACGACGCTGAACGAGGTCCGCCCCAGCGGGGCCACCACCACCATTGCCTCACTCCTCGACCATGAGGTGGAGACCAACCCCGACGGCGACCAGACGTACGGCTTCGTCGGCCTGCCCGCCGGGTGCGCTGCGAAGCTCCCCCCGGAGTTGCTGCCCTACACCGGCATCGTCGAGTCCAACCCGTACAAGGTTGCCGTCGAGTCCTTCGGCAGCTACCTGGTCGCCGACGCTGCCGGTAACAGCATCGTCCGAGTGGGCAGGAACGGCGGAACCGCCACCGTGGCGATCCTGCCACCGGTCCCCCAGCGCATTACCTTCGCGGTTTCCCGGCAACTGGGCCTGCCGCTGTGCACGGTGGGTCGCGACTACCTCTCAGAGCCCGTCCCGACCGACGTGGAGATCGGCCCTGACGGCGACTTCTACGTAACCTCCCTCCCCGGTGGACTGGAGCTTCCCGGCTACGGCTCAGTGTTCCGCATCGACTCCGACACCCGGGCGGTCACCCGCGTCGCCACCGGCTTGTCCGGAGCGGTGGACCTCGCGGTCGCCGACGACGGCACGATCTACGTTGCTGAGCTCTTCGCCAACCGGATCAGCTCGATCAGCAACGGCGTCGTCAGCACGGTCGTCGATGTCTTCGCCCCGGGAGCGGTCGAGATCGCGGACGACGGCACGATCTATGCCACAGTCGGCGTCTTTGCCCCAGCCGGCGACGTGGTGATCGTCACGCCGTAGCCGCCCGCTACCGAACAGCAATGATCGGAGGCGATCCGGGTCAGCAGTGACCTGGATCGCCTCCGATCATGTGCATCAGGCCAGCGATGGATCGAGAGTCCGCTCCGGCACTACGTGCGACTCGCGCGGCATGAGAATCCACAGCACCGGGTAGATGACGATCTGACTGCCCGGGATCAGCATCAGGAGAAGAACGAAGAGCAGGCGCGCCTTCCAGGGGGTGAGTCCGTAGCGCCGCCCGAGCCCTGCGCAGACCCCGCCGAGGATGCCGCCCTCGGCGGGCCGCACCAGACCCTGCTGAAGCATCGAGTTCTGAATCCTGTTCACTGCAGAAATCCTTCCGTAGGTCGCAGGCCGCTCGGCCTGACCCGGAAAGCATCCACCGGCGCCTAGGTAAGCAACATCAGGGAAGACCCTGGCTGTAACCCTGAGACTTCATCCCCCCGGTGTCGCAGCCGTCCGGCGCTCGTGTTCCAGCCTGGCCACCAGGTCAGCAGCAGTCTGCTCGGTGACCGCCTGCCAGCCCGTCCCCGCCCACAGGTGCATCACCTCGGCGTCCCCGGCGGCTGCCGCGGTCTGTCGCCACGGTCGCGTCATGGCGTGGACCTCCGGGTACGCCGCCGGGGCATCGGCCGAGTGCTCACGAGCGAACCGGTTGGCCAGCGCCCGGGCCGGGCGGCCGGTGAAAGCGCGGGTGACGATGGTCTGGGTGAACCTCCCGTCAAGCAGCGCCCGTCGGTGCGTGCTCGACGTCCCGGACTCCGGGCAGCACAGAAACGCCGTCCCCAATTGGGCGGCCACGGCACCTGCGTCGAGTGCTGCCTGGATGCCGGCTCCGTTCATGATGCCGCCGGTGGCGATGAGCGGCAGGGCGCTGACCTCGCCTACGTCGGCGAGCAACCGCAGCAGCGGCGTACTCGGCCCGCCCTCCGGTGATGCGGGGTCGTCACGCCACACACCCCGATGAGCGCCCGCCTCGGCACCCTGGACGCACAGAGCATCCGCGGCGACCGCGGTCGCCGCCTCGGCGACAGACGTCACGGTGGCTATCACCGCGGCGCCGGTCTCCGAGCGCACCCGATCGCACAGCTCCGCGGGCGGGTTGTCGAAGGTGAAGCTGACCGCGGCCGGCCGGTGCGCGCAGACGACATCGACCTTGGCGGCGATGTCGTCATCGTCCCACTGTGCCGTGCCGAGTACCGCCCCCGCACGGTGTGCCGCCGGCTCCAGCCGGCGCCGGTAGGCCTCGACGGCTTCGGAGCCAACCGTCGGGGGCGAGGGGAGGAACAGGTTCACGCCGTACGACGCGGAGCTGCCTCGCTCCACCTCGGTCAGCCGGTGATCGAGTTCCTCCGGCGTGAGGTACCCGCCGGCCAGAAAACCGAGTGCACCAGCCTCGCCCACAGCAACCACGAGTCCCGGCGTCGACGGCCCACCGGCCATGGGCGCTGCGATGATCGGCAGCCGGCTGAACACCTTGTCAGAGGAGTTCGTCGAGGTACTGCGGGAGCATCCGCCACCACGTCGGCCACTGGTGGTCCCAGTCCGGGCCCCAGTTGTCCACGCGGTTGGGGATCCCCTTAGCGCCCAACGCACCGGCCATCGCCCAGGACTCCCCGACGTTCTCCCATTGACCCTCGCCGGAGGCGAGCAGGGCGAAACGCCGGCGGAGCAGGTCCAGCGGCTGACCTTCCAGGCCGGGCAGGAACTGCAGCGGCGAGGAGAAGTACAGGTCTTTCGTCCACGGCCGGTCGTAGAAGCGCTCGACCGTGTAGCTGCCGCTGAGGCCGATCGCGGCAGCGAACACTTCCGGATACCTGCAGAGGACGGCCACCGCGTTGAACGCGCCGATGGAAGCACCGCTGGCGATGATGCCCATCTCCTGACCGCCGAGGTCGGCGTGAATGGCGGGGACGATCTCCCGGCGTACGCACTCGTGGAACTGGTTGAGCAGCCACAACCGGTGCTGCGGCGTGCCCGGCTTGGTCATCATGGCGCGACCGGCGACGCTGTCCACGGAGTACAGCTTGATCCGACCGTCATCGATCAACGGCCCGCAGGCATCCACCAGGCCGTGCCGCTCGACTTCTTCGGCGTCCCCGCCCGCGGTCGGAAAGACCAGGACCGGACGGCCGAAGGTTCCCCACCGGACCACGGTGATCTCGGTCTGCACCCGGTCGGAGTACCAGCTCTGCGCAGTCTTCCTCCGCTCACTCATAGAAGTACTTCTGCGGTCCGGGATAGATCCATGACAGCCCTTCCTGCAAGCGGTCGCGCCAGTTTTCCCAACTGTGCCCGTCCCTGGCTTCGACGTACCGGACGGACATTCCCGCGGTCTCGAAGGTGTGGACCATCGAGCGATTCGGGATGATCAGCGGTTCGTAGACCCCGCAGCTGCTGAAGATGCGGTCCGCGACCTTGCGCGGAGCCGCGCGGTAGCGGTTGACGAAGCGCACCACCGGCTCAAATACGGGTCCGCCACCGTGGTCGTTGCCGATGTCGGTGAAGACGAACGATCCCGACTGCAAAATCATCGACGAGCACAACTGTGGATACCGGTAGCCCGCCGACAGCGCAGCCACCGCGCCGAAGCTCGACCCCATGAGGCACCGACCGGCGCGGTTGCCGAGCAGCGGGAAATCAGCCTCCAGCGAGGGCACGAGTTCGGTCGCGAGATAGCGCGCGTGCGCCAAGGAGTTGGCGTACTCGACGAGCCGGTCCCCCGGATTGATGAATGCGACGATGACCTCGGCGACCTCCAGTCGGTGAACGAGGTTGTCGAGCACCGTCCGCATCGACGCGTAGTTCAAGAAGTCCTCGCCGTCGTGTACGACGAGCAGTGGGTAGCGGGCCGTGCGGCGGAACCGTGCGGGCAGGTAGACCGAGACCTGGGTGTCGCGGCGCAACGCACGGCTGGGCACCATCAGCTCGAGCAGCTCGCCGGGGCGGGCCTCCGGATGCGGCTGGGTCCACTCCGGTATCTGGTAGCCGCGGGCGAAACACACCGACGTACTGCCCATCGGGCTGTGCGCCAGCCGATGGTTCAGCGGATCGTTGAAACGGTCCCGGCGGCCGTCGATGGCGACTTCGAGCTGGTATTCAAACCGGGACCCCTCCGGTAGTTCCACCACGACATACCAGAGGTCGGTACCACTGATCCGCGCGAGTGGAAGATGTTCGGGAAGCCCGACGGTCCGGTGGATCAGCTGCACCTGCTCGGCCTCGCCGCGGTGGACAAAGGTGCAGCGGGACCCCTCCACGACGGGGACCTCGTGCCGGGCCAGGAAGCGGTCGACGGCTGCGCGGTCGAGGGACCGACGCTCGCGAAACCGGTCGATGGCAAGTTTCCGCCTCGCCGCAGGCCGGGTCATCGTGGTCATGCGGCCTCCAGAACGGAAACCCGGCCGTCGGTTGCCAGCACCCGGGTGCCCACGGGGCAGGATCCCTCGCTGTCGGTGTCCACCCGGGTGCCCGCCTCCAGTAGCACGCAGCGGGCCGGTGCGAATCGTCTCGCGAAGACCGACATTCGGGCGCCGTCCTCGAGAAGAAGGCGACCGCTGGCATGCGGCAGTGGGACGACGCCGCGCAGCAAACTCAGCCCGCGGCCGTAGAGCTCGGGGTTGCCGGGACCCTGCACCGCTCGGTCGTGGAAGAGGACGATCCGATCGGTCAGCGCCATCGCGCCGGCCGACCACGCGATCACCGGCGCGTCGAGTGCTGCCGAGACATTGAACAGGTGCATCGTGGTCACCAGGACACCCACGTGGCCGCCTGTGATGACCAGGGCTGCGGTGTCCTCGAGCAGCCGTGCGACCTCGGCGCGGTGGTGGGCGATCACCGGACGCTCGTGCGGCGGCCACCGTTGGTAGAACTGGTTGTGTACGTCGCTGATCCGTTCGAGGTGCTGCTCGTCGAGGACGCGGACCGCCTCGATCGCCTCGGTCACGGCATTGGCATGCAGGGGCGCGGGATCCCCGTGCTGCTGGACGTCGTACACGGCCCGCAGCCCGTGGTCCAGGCGCAGCAGGTACAGCTGCTGGACGTCGTCCAGGAGAGCGCGCAGCCGCCGCTCGGCGGCGGCGAACTCCTGATCGCGCTCCTGTACGTCGAGCCATCGCTCGTAGAGCGAGAGGTTGACGCCGCGCCCGTCGAGCTGGTCGTCGAGTTCCTCGTCATCGGGTTCGCGTTCCTGCCAGCCGGCGGTGATCGTCGCAATCTGCCCGTCGAGGTCCATGGAGTGCACCACTGCGTCCAATGCCGGCGTGCGTTGCGGACCCAGCAGGATGACCGGATGTCTCACGCCGCGTGCACGCGCAGCGTGCCTCCCACCATGTCGAGCATCCCGCGCAGCGTGTCGTAGTCGGGGTGGCGCATCCGCACGTAGGCGTTGGCCATGTATCCGGCCTCGACCGGCTGGGTCGGTGAGTTGACGTGCGGAAGGTGCGAGTCGATCACCCAGTCGCCGAACTGCCGGTGGACCTCCTCGACGCCGCTGTAGCCGTGGATGCGCCCGTCGGCCTCGGGCCGCAGCGCGACGATGCCGGTGGCGAAGCGTCGGGACGGGGCGGCATCGACCTGTCCGTGGACGATCGCATTGGCCCACTCGCGGTAGAGATCGATATCGTTCCCGGCCGAGTACAGATCCCACGCCCCGACGCCCGGGGGCCGGCAGCCGATCTCGGAGAATTTCAGTCCCTTGGGACCGTAGAACCACTCCAGGTGGGTGGCCGACGTGCCGATCCCGAGGGCGGCGACGACGCGGCGCCCCATGTCCCGGAGTTCGCCGTACTCCGGGACGGCGTCGACGCGGTTGGTGGACACGAACTGGGGGGAGATCCAGCGGGTCCGCATGGCCTCGAGGACGTTCGGGTAGTAGTGCGAGACGAAGTCAAGCCCCGTTTCGCCATTGACCGTGAGTGTGTCGTAGAAGCCTTCGTGGCCCTCGACGAACTCCTCCAGCGCGATCGATCCGACGCCTTGCCGCCCGTAGCTCAGCAGCGCCCGGTTGAGCTGGTCGGCGTCGTCGACGCGCGTCGTGTCGGCGGCCCCGGCGCCGCTGCGCGGCTTGAGGATGAGCGGGAAACCGACCTGCTCGGCGAAGGTGTGGGCCTCTGCGGCGGAACCGGCTGCCGTAGAGACAGCGGTCGGTACGCCCGCCTCGCGCAACGCCTGTTTCATCGAGGGCTTGTCACGGCACAGCCACGCCGTACGCACCGACGTACCGGGGATGCCGCAGGCCTCGCGGACCTGCGCGGCGGCCATCGTGTGCGCCTCCACGGTGGCCTCGAGGCGGTCGACCCAGACCATGCCCTGGATGCGCCGAACAGTGTCGGTCATCGCCTCGACGTTGGTTACCGAGGACACCTGCTCGTAGTGGGTGAGCCAGCCCTTCAGCTGGTCGTCGAGTCCGTACTGGGGTGTCTCGCCGACTCCGATCATGGTGGCGCCGACCTCGGCCAGCGCCCGGGCGAACTGACGCTGGTTGGACGGGAAGTGCGGCTCGACGAGGACGACGTTCATGCGGGGATGTTATCCAGCGTTCAGGGCGTGACCCGCAGGCCCCGGATCAGGGACATCAGCGCCAGTTCGACCTCATCGCGGGCGACAACCGGGTCCGGTGCATGGGCGATGAGCAGCGCTGCCTCGCTCAGCGCTCCGATCATGATGCTCGCGAGAGGTCGTACCTCTTGGCGAATCAGCGCACCGGAGTCCATCGCGTGGCTGAGCTCGCTGCTGACCAGGCCGAGGCCGAAGCGTTCGTCGATCTCCCGCCACCCGGCCCACCCCAGCACGGTGGGAGCTTCGAGCAGCGTGATTCTGGCCCGCTGCCGATCCGTGCAGGCGTCGAGAAACGCACGGATACCGGCCTCGATCAGCTCGACCGGCTCGCTGACATCGGCCATCCTCGCCTGCACGGCGTCGACAAGCTGTCCCTCGAGCTGTTCGTGGACCGCCCGGAACAGGTCCCGCTTGCCCCGGAAATGGTGGTCCCTCAACGGCTTGCCGGGCTCGTGCTCACCAACTGCGACGCCTACACGAACTTCCTGCCGCCGGCCTTCCGTCCGCTGCAGCTGCTCCCCCGCATACCTGGTGCGATGTGGCTGGCGTCCCGGGGATTGCGCTGGACGCACCCGATCGGCTCGCCGA
>JACDAB010000248.1 GCA_013695665.1 Geodermatophilaceae bacterium
GAGATCGTCCACCAGGAACGACAGCGACACGTGGTCGAGCTGGTCGGCGAGGAGCTGCTCACTGAACAAACCCGGGAAGTGCATCAGGTTGTCGGTGGCGATGGAACCGGTAACGGCGATCTGCACGTTGATTCCCTCGAGCCGGGGGCGAACCTGGTCAAAGACTACCGAGTCGACAGCGGTGGTGATGACGCGTCGCCGTAGCGTGCCTCAGCCAGCGGACAGAACGGGCACGTGGTAGCGGTGGAACATGCCGTCGGAGGTGACAACGGTCAGCTCCTCCTCCTGCGCGGCTAGGTCGGCCACAGCAGCGTCGTCCCGTCCGGGCGGTGCTGCGCCTCGACACTCGATACGGCGAGCATCTCGGCGCTCACCGCAGGCCCTTGCTGGTCACTTCGTCACCTCGACGACGATCGCGGCGCCGGTATCACCGGCGGCGCAGCCGGTGAACAGGCCGATCCCGCCGCCGCGCATCCGCAACTCCTCGACCAGTTCCGCGATCGAGCGCAGACCCGTGGGGCCTTGGGGGTGGCCGAAGACCAGGCTGCACCCGTAGGCGTTCATCCGCTCTACGGCGACGCCGGTCTCGGCGGCGAAGTACAGGTCGTTGACTGCGAACGGGTTGTGCGTGGTGATCGCGTCCACGGCGGCGATGCCGACGTCGGCCGCCTCGAGTGCGGCGCGGGCGGCCGGGACGGGTGCCCGCGGCATCCGGCTCTTCGCGACCCGCGCGAAGCCGGTGCTGAGCAGCCGTACGATGCCTTCGCCGCCGGACATCTCGCGGGCGCGGTCGGTTGTCGTCACGAGCGCACCCGCGCAGCCGTCGGCCGGGTGGGTCTGGCTGGCGAACGTGTGCACGGCCCCAGGCGCGGCCGGTGGCAGCTTCGCGATCGTGTCCAGCTCCATCGGGCGCACACCTTCGTCGGAGTCGAGGCTCAGCGTGCCGCGCCGGCCCGGGATCTCGACCGGCACCATGTAGCGGCGCTGGAAGGCCCGATCCCCGGCCAGCCCAGCGGTGTATTGCTCCCACCGCAGCGCAGCCAATGCGTCCACCTCCTTGCGGGTGCACCCAAGTTCCTCGGCGACCGCCTCCCCCGCCGCGATCATCGACCCCTCTGCCCACGGGTCACGGGCGAAGTTGTCCAGCACCCAGTGCTCGACGGTCGGCGCGCCACCCTGCCTCGACGGCGCCGGGTACGACAGCGTGGGTGAGTTGCTCGTCCGGTCCGTGGCGACGACGAGCTGCATCCCAGCCCCGGCCTGCACCGCTGCGGCCGCGGCGTGCAGCGCAGCCACCGAGGTCGCGCAGGCTTGGGCGATCATCGGTCCGGTCACCCCGGTCGCACCCAGCCGGGCGGCCACCGTCGTCGCGCCGTAGAACAGCTCCGGCTGCGGGACGGTCACCCCCAGCACGAGCCCGTCCACCTGCTCGGCGGACACGTCCCGGTCGGCGAGGGCGCGGCCGGTGACGGCCACCGCGAGGTCGAGGCTGGACACCTCCGCGAGCGAGCCCTGCCAGCGGGCGAACGGCGAGGACCACAGGTGGCCCAGCGGGATCGCCACATCGTCGTAGCGCATGAACCCCTCCCTTCAGCTGTGAACGGCACGCACCCAGTCCTCGACGATGGGGAGCGCGGTGTCGGCCGGAACCTCACCATCGGTGATCACCAGACCGACCCCAGGATGCGGGGCGGCCAGGGCGACCACGGTGGGCGGCGGTAGACCGGGCACGTCGGCCGCATGAGCGACCGCCCGGTGGAACCGGCTCACGTTCCCGACGGTGCGGGCCGCCTCGGCCGGGCACGGACCGGTCAGCACGATCCCGTCGATCCCGGCGGAAAGGAACGCCCGGGCGCAGTCCACGACCGGGCCGGAGCCGCCTAGAACCGCGATCAGCGCCGCCCGGTCACCGACCGTCGGGCGCAGCCGACGGGTGGCCTCCAGCGCGCACTCCAGCCGCTCGCCCGGGTCCCCGTCCAGCACGTCGGGCAGGGTGACGACGAGGCCGTCCGGGCCGACCGCCTCCAGCAGGTCGCGCAGTCCGTTTGCCAGCTGGGTGGGGTCGGTGAAGAACTCCTCTAACGGCCGCTCGGCGATCCGGGCGGCCAGCCGCAGGACGAGCGGGACGGCCAGCGTGTGCTGACCTCCCCGGCCCACCGCGATCGCCTGCGCCCGTCCCCGCGGCGACGTCACGGCCGCATCAGCGGTGTGACCACGGCGCCGTCGGGCCAGGATCCGAACAGGCCCATGATCTCCTCGGGCGGGCGCTGCTGCGACCACTCGGCCTCAAACTCCTCGTACGGCCGGCCTCGCGCGATCCGGTCGCGCATGACCTGCGCCCGCAGCTCGTCGGTGGCCGCCGCGTCGAGCCGGCCGGTCTGCTCGTCGAGCACGACGCCGTAGATGTGCCGCGCGGACCACTCCGAGATCGTCCCGTCGGTGAGGTCCTTCTCCACCGCCTCCGCGGTTCGGTCCAGCGGGTCACCGTAGCCGGCGCCGCCGGTGGACAGCCC
>JACDAB010000271.1 GCA_013695665.1 Geodermatophilaceae bacterium
GTCGCTGCGCGTGTCGTTGCGGTTATCGCTGCGCGTGTCGTTGCGGTTATCGCTGCGCGTGTCGTTGCGGTTGCGGTCCCGGTCCTGGCCGGACTGTCGGGGCTGGCCGCCCTGCCGTTCCTGGCCGGACTGACCCGAACGATCCTGACCGGACTGCCGATCCTGGTTCGCACGATCCTGGTTCGCACGGTCCTGGCCGGCACGGTCCCGGTCACGACCGCCCTGTCGGTCGTTGCTGTTGTCACTACCGGAGCGGTCAGACCGCTCGCGTGCAGGCTGGTCCTGCTCTGGCCGGGCGCCGATCTGGCCGTCGACGGCGGGCACCACGGCGGATTCTGCGACGGTGGAGTTCGCCTCCGGCGAGCCGGCGGGGCGCGAGGAGGCCCGGCGACGACGCTCAGGGGCTGCCGAGCCGGCGGTCGACGCGGGGTCGCCCGCGACCGGTGCGGCGGCGACCGCTTCGGACACGGCAGCAACCGAACCGGAACCGCCGGGAGGTGCTTCGGAGGCGCGCGTGGGGGCAGGGCTGCCTCCAGCAGGCGGAGCCGAACCGTTCTGGTGCAGCTGGATGGCGGCGATGAGATCGCTCTTGCGCATCTTGCTGGTGCCGCTGATGCCGAGGGTCCCGGCGAGCTGGGTCAGCTCGGACAGAACCATCCCGGACAGTCCTCCGCTGCGGCGGCGCGGTCGGGCCGATCCAGCCGGCGCGTCGTGCGGCGCGGCCGAACTGTCGGCTGTGATATCCGCGCGCTGGACTTCGGCGGCGGGTAGGAGGTTGGTGGTGTCGCTCAAGTGTGCGGGTCCTTCCCTGCGGCGTTCGGTCCAGACGGACCGCAACGCAAGTGGAGCGAGGTCGGCCAGAGTGGCCGGGTGTCGCAGATCATCAGCCGGTCGCGTGACCAGCCGCGTGACCAAACAGAACTGATTGCTGGACGCGGTACGACGAGGAGAATGATCTACGCCCGTTGTCGTGTTCCGCTGGTGGCACGCCCCTCCAGGGGCGGCTTGACGAACTCAGCCTAGACGGTGGCTGGCACCGGCACAACACAACCGGGACTCCGCGTGTTCCCGGGTGATCCCGAGCCTCATGATCAGCTCGGGCCTCGCAACGTCTCAGGCGCCGAGGAGGTGTTGAAAAGCCCGATCTCGGCGGCGCCCGCGATGTCAACCGAGAGCCGGTGCAAGGTCCATCCCGGCGGCAGGTCGGCGGCGAGACTGAGCTCGGTGAACGCCGCCACAGACGGCCCGGCCCCAGACACCACCGCCGCAATCCCCCGTGCCCGCAGCCGGGCGATCAACTCCGCCGTCTCCGGCATCGCCGGCGCCCGGTAGGACTGGTGCAGCCAGTCCTGCGTACCCGCGAGCAACAACGCGGGCTCGGCGGTCAGCGCGTGCACGAGCAGGGCGGCCCGGCCGGCGTTGCGGGCCGCTTCCGCATGTGGCACGTGGTGCGGAAGCAGTCCCCGGGCGGTGTGGGTGGACAGCGCCGATCGAGGTACCAGCAGCGTGACCGCAAGCCTCGGGTGCGGCTCGAGTCGGACCGCCCGGGCGGCCCCATCCTCGGTCCAGGCAATGGTCACGCCGCCGAGCAGGCATGCCGCAGCATTGTCAGGGTGCCCCTCCACCTCGGCAGCGATGGCGAGCAACTCCGCGTCTGAGAGGTCCCTGCCGCCTGGGTGCAGGGCTCGCCCGGCGAGCAGGCCGGCGACGATGGCTGCCGCGGAGGAACCCAGACCCCGCCCGTGCGGGATCGTGTTGGAACAGCGCAGTCGCAGACCCGGGGGCTGACCGCCCAGCCGATCGGCGGCGATCCGCAGAGCTCGAACCACGAGGTGCGACTCGTCGCGCGCCACCTCGGCAGCACCCTCACCCACGACGTCGATGTCCAGGCCCGCTCTGGTGACCTCGACGGTCAGCTCGTCGTACAGTTGCACCGCCAGAGCGAGACAGTCGAACCCGGGCCCGAGGTTGGCACTGGTCGCCGGTACGCGAACCCGCACCGCGCGGCCCAGCGGCCAGGTCATCGCGAGCTGTCCAGGCCGAGCGCCCGGGCGGCCGCCTCGGCGTCGACCGCGATCGTGACCGGTGCCGGGGCTCCGGAGATGGCCCACTGCGGATCCTTCAGGCCGTTGCCGGTCAGCGTGCAGACCACTGTCGACCCGGCGTCGAGCCGGCCCTGCTCGTGCACCTGCAACAACCCGGCCACGCTGGCCGCGCTGGCCGGCTCCACGAAGACCGCCTCGGCACGGGCCAGCAGCCGGTACGCCGCCAGGATCTGGCGATCCGTGACGGAGTCGATCAGACCCCCGCTGGCATCCCGGGCATCCACCGCTCGGGTCCACGACGCCGGGTTGCCGATCCGGATGGCGGTCGCGATCGTGGTCGGTTCGCGCACCTCCTGTCCGCGAACGATCGGTGCGGCGCCGCTGGCCTGAAAGCCGAACATCCGGGGTCGGGTCGAGGCCGGTCCGTCCGTTGCGTACTCGGAGTACCCCTTCCAGTACGCCGTGATGTTGCCGGCATTGCCGACCGGAAGGCAGTGCACGTCCGGAGCGCGGCCGAGCACGTCGACGATCTCGAACGCTGCGGTCTTCTGGCCTTCGATGCGGAACTCGTTGACGCTGTTGACGAGCGAGACCGGATAGTCCTGCGCGAGCTTGGAGGCGAGCGCCAGGCAGTCGTCGAAGTTGCCACTGACCTCCAGCAGCTTCGCGCCGTGGACCAGAGCCTGAGCGAGCTTGCCGAGCGCGATCTTGCCGCTGGGCACGAGCACGGCGCAGAGCAGCCCGGCCCGCGCGGCATAGGCGGCAGCTGAGGCGCTGGTGTTGCCGGTGGAGGCGCAGATGACCGCCTTGGAGCCTTCCTCGAGGGCCTTGCTGATCGCCACCGTCATCCCGCGGTCCTTGAACGAGCCGGTCGGGTTGGCCCCCTCCACTTTGAGGTACACCTCGCAGCCCGTCTGCTGCGACAGCGTTTCGGCTCGCAGGAGCGGGGTGGCACCCTCGAGCAGGGTCACGACCGGAGTGTCCGGAGTGACCGGAAGCCGATCGCGGTACTCCTCGATCACTCCTCGCCAGCCCGGCGCGAGCCCTGCTGTCATCGACGCTCCCCTTCGACCCGCATGACGCTGGTGACCGCACGCACAAAGTCCAGTCCCCGCAGATCCTCCACGGTCGCAGACAGGGCCTGGTCGGGGGCGACGTGCGTGACGATGACGAGGCTGGCGGCCTCGCCGCGCCCCTCCTGCCGGACCGTGGAGATGCTCACCTCGTGTACGGCGAACGCGTTGGCCACGGCCGCGAGCACCCCGGCCCGGTCAGCGACATCCATGCTGACGTGGTAGCTCGTGCGGGTCTCCCCCATCGGCTGGATGCGCAGATCGGCGTACGCGGACTCACCTGGTCCGCGCGTCCCGGCCAGCCTGTTCCGGGCGACCGCGACAAGGTCGCCCAGCACGGCGCTGGCGGTCGGAGCGCCGCCGGCGCCGCGGCCGTAGAACATCAGCTCCCCGGCCGCGTCGGCCTCTACGAAAACCGCGTTGTAGGCGTCACTGACCCCGGCGAGCGGGTGCGTGCGCGGAATCATCGCGGGGTGTACGCGGACCGCTACCGACTCTCCGTCCACAGTGGAGGTCCGCTCACAGATCGCGAGCAGCTTCACCGTGCAGCCCATCGCTTTGGCACTGGCCACATCCGCTGCAGTGACGTTGGCGATCCCCTCGCGATACACGTCCGCTGCGGTGACCCGGGTGTGGAAGGCCAGTCCGGCCAGGATCGCCGCCTTCGCCGCCGCATCGAATCCGTCGACGTCGGCGCTCGGGTCCGCCTCGGCGTACCCCAGCGCGCTCGCCTCGTCCAGCGCCTCCGAGAAGCCGGCGCCGGTCTCGTCCATCCGGGACAGGATGTAGTTGGTGGTCCCGTTCACGATCCCCATCACCCGATGCAGACGGTCGCCGGCCAGTGACTCGCGCAGCGGACGCAGCAACGGGATCGCGCCGGCCACCGAGGCCTCGTAGTACAGGTCGACCCCGGCCTCGCGGGCGGCCGCGTGCAGGTTCGAACCGTCCTCGGCGAGCAGTGCCTTGTTCGCCGTCACGACCGACTTGCCCGCCGTGAAGGCCGTCATTATCAGGCTGCGGGCGGGCTCGATCCCGCCGATCACCTCAATGACGACATCCACGTCGGGGCGCGAGACGAGTTCCATCGGGTCGTCGGTGACCATGCCGGGCGGCAGCTCCGGATGCCGCTTCGGTCGGCGTACGGCGACCCCGGCCAGCTCCAGCGGCACACCGACGCGGGCGGTGAGTTCGGTCGCCTGCTCCTGGATCAGCCGCACCACCTGCGTGCCCACGACACCGCAACCGAGCAGCGCAACCTGCAACGACCTCATCGCGCCACGTCCAGGCGCAACAGGTCGTCCTCGGTCTCGCGGCGGACCAGGACCTCCGACTGTCCATTGTGGACGGACACCACCGGCGGACGCGGGATGTGGTTGTAGTTGCTGGACATCGAGCGGCAGTACGCGCCGGTCCCGGCAACCGCCAGCAGGTCTCCGGGCACCACGTCGGCCGGCAGCCACGCATCGCGTACGACGATGTCCCCGCTCTCGCAGTGCTTTCCCACGACCCGGGCCAGCATCGGCGGTGCCGATGAGTCCCGTGACGCCAGGGCGACCGTGTACTCCGCGTCGTACAGGGCCGTCCTGATGTTGTCGCTCATCCCGCCGTCCACCGACACGTACGTCCGCAGCCCGTCCACATCCTTGACCGTGCCCACTTCGTAAAGCGTGATGGTGCCGGGCCCGGCGATGGCCCGGCCTGGTTCGACACTCAGGCGGGGTACGACCAGCCCGCGCGAGTGGCACTCCCGCCGCACGATCGTTGCCAGCCCGGCCGCGAAAGTCCCGGTGTCGATCGGGTCGTCGGCCGCGGTATAGGCGATGCCGAGCCCGCCGCCGAGACCCAGCTCGGGCAGCTCCAGCCCGAGCTCGTCCCTGATCCGCGCCAGCAGCAGGACGAGACGGTGCGCAGACACCTCGAACGCCTCGGTGTCGAAGATCTGCGACCCGATGTGACTGTGCACACCGACCAGCTCGAGGCCGTCCAGCCCGGCGACCCGGCGTACGGCGTCGAAGGCGTGCCCGGAGGCGAGCGAGAAGCCGAACTTCTGGTCCTCGTGCGCGGTGGCGATGAACTCGTGCGTGTGCGCCTCGACACCGACCGTCGCCCGCACCAGCACCGCCTGGCGACGGCCGAGTGCCTGGGCGACGGCGGCTAGCCGGTCGATCTCCTGGTGGGAGTCCAGAACGATCCGGCCGACCCCCGCCTCGAGCGCGGCGGTGAGTTCGGCGGTCGACTTGTTGTTCCCGTGCATGGCGATCCGCTGGGCAGGTACGCCGGCCCGCAGCGCCGTGACCAGTTCGCCGCTGGTGCAGACGTCCAAGCCCAGACCTTCCTCCGCGACCCAGCGGGCGACCGCCGTACACAGGAACGCCTTGGCCGCGTAGTAGACGTCGGCGTCATCAAAGGCCACCCGGTGGTCGCGGCAGCGACTCCGGAAGTCCGCCTCGTCCACGACGTAGGCCGGCGTACCGAATTGCGCCGCCAGCGCGTTGACGTCGATGCCGCCGAGTCGGAGGACCCCCTCGCAGCGTTCGGCCGAACGAGGCCAGACCTTGGCCTCCAGCGCGTTCAGCGACTCAGGCGGCGGGCGCAGCCCGTCCGACAGGGTCAGCCCGCCGTGCAGGGGGCCGGCGGGGTGGACCCTCACATCCGGTCCGGCGCGCTGACCCCGAGCAGACCCAGCCCGTTGGCGAGCACCAGGCGGGTCGCCTCGCACAGCCACAACCGGGGCGCCGCCTCCGGTGACGGCTCCTCATCACCGCGGGGCAGGATCCGGCAGTCGTCGTAGAAGCGGTGGTAGGTCCCGGCCAGCTCCTCCAGATAGCGGGCCACCCGGTGCGGTGCGCGCAGCTCCGCTGCCGCCGTGACGACCCGAGGGAACTCACCGAGCGCGCGCAGCAGATCACCCTCCCTCTCCGAGCCGAGCTGCGAAAGATCCACCGACGTGACGTCGCCGCGGTCGACGCTCAGTTCCGCGGCGTTGCGCAGCAGCGAGGCGATCCGGGCGTGCGCGTACTGGACGGAGAAGACCGGATTGTCGCTGGTCTTGCTGGCCCACAGGTCGAGATCGATGTCGACGGCGGAGTCCATGGAGGAGCGGACCATCGCGTAACGACCGGCATCGACCCCGACCGCCTCGATCAGATCATCGAGAGTCAACACATTGCCCTTGCGCTTGGACATCTTGCCGCCGCGCGCCGTGACCATCTGCCCGATGGGGATTTCCAGCGTCTGATCGGGATCCTCACCGAGGCCGCGCACGAGCGCCCGCATCCGCGGCACGTACCCGTGGTGGTCGGCGCCGAGGATGATCACGACCCGGTCGAAGCCGCGGTCGCGTTTGTCGACGTAGTACGCGAGGTCGGCGCAGAAGTAGG
>JACDAB010000274.1 GCA_013695665.1 Geodermatophilaceae bacterium
ATGCCGCGCCGGTCGAGCAGACCGGACCCGGCCTCCAAGGGGTAGCGGTGACCGGACTTGAACCGGTGACACAGCGATTATGAGCCGCTTGCTCTACCTGTCTGAGCTACACCGCCGTGCGCAGCAGTCGTGCACCGACCTGCCCATCGATCTCGGACCGAGTCGGCCGCACACCCGCAGCGCGGAGCCCCCTTACGGAATCGAACCGTAGACCTTCTCCTTACCATGGAGACGCTCTGCCGACTGAGCTAAGGGGGCGAAGCAGAACAGAGGCTACACGTCGCCGACCGGACGAGCCGCGATCAGTCGCCCACTACGGCGAGAACGGCGACCGCGCCGACGCGCGCGCAGTGCGTTCGACCTCATTGCCGCCGAGGAAGATCGCTGCGAACGGCAGCAGCACGTACCGGGTGCAGACCACCTGCGCGCTGCGGCCATCAGTCGAGGTACTCCATGAGTCCAATCCTTCACTCGCCGAGGCGACATAGTCAGCGACGGCCTCCGCAACCGATTGCTCGCTCAACGGCACGGCAGCACGCCCCGCAGACGCGAAGTACCCGGCCTCGTCGATCTCGTTCGCCGCGGCTACCGCCGCGCCGTCGCACAGGGACTGAACGTCGCGCTGCTCCAGGAAGCCGACGGATGCGGTGATGCCCCCGCACACCATGACAATGGCGATGCTGAAGCTGAGGAGGACGAACGGCACCATTGAGCCGCGCTCGCCTGTGCGCATGCCCCCAACCCGTGGGCCCACACGGCCAGCTTCTCAGACCGGGCCGCGCGGTGGAGGATGTCCACAGGATCAGTTGATCATCGGGGACCGGGACGTGATGAAGACCCGGCGTCCGAGGCCGGCCACCTCGGGGGGACCGGATGCCGTGCGGACGGCCAACCAACGGTCAAGCCTAGGCCCCGGCAGCGGCCGGCTGACCAGGTAACCCTGGATGGTGTCGCATCCCATGTTGGCGAGCAGGTCACGGGTCAGCTCGTCTTCCACACCTTCGGCCACCACGGCCAGGCCGAGCCCGTGTGCCAGATCGATGATCGCCTTGGTGATCGAGGAGTCGTTGATCTCGGTCCCCATGTTCTGAATGAAGCCCTTGTCGATCTTCACCTCGTCAACAGGCAACCTGCTGAGGTAGGCCAGCGAGGAGTAGCCGGTGCCGAAATCATCTATCGCAAGCTTGACCCCGAGGCCGTGCAGGGCGTGCAACACCGGCAGTGCGGTCGCCGGATCCACCATCATGCTACTCTCCGTGATCTCAAAGGTGAGCAGCTCGGCTGGCACGCCCAACTCGCGCAGGATGAGGTCCACCGAATCGGCAAAGTGGGCGTCGCTAAGGGTGCGCGCGGAAAGGTTCACCGCGACCTCAATCCGAATATCGCGGTCCAACCATGCTCGGCACTGCCGCAGCGCCAATCGCAGGACGTGCATCGTCAGCGGAGTAATCATCCCGATGCGTTCCGCTAACGGGATGAAGTCAACCGGTGACACCGCGCCATAACGTGGATGTTGCCAGCGGAGCAGCGTTTCGACCGACCGCACATTGTTGGATCCGACATCGATGAGCGGCTGGAATACCGCATAGATCTGGCCGCCCACCATCGCCTCGCGCAGCTGGGTGCCCAGGTGCAGACGGCGCAGGCTGCTCTGGTCCATAGCGGGCAGGTAGGACATCACCTGCTGGCCGGCCGCGTGCGCAGCGTACAGCGCTACGTCAGCGCGCTGAAGGAGGCTGGCCGCCACCGTGCCGTCCAATGGGCCCAGCGACACGCCGATGGTCGCGTTGATCTCGACGGTCACACCGGCGACATCAACGGGACCGGAGACCGCCGTACGCAGGGCGAGCGCGCGAGCCTCGGCGTCGTCGAGGTCGCGCACAGGCATGACGACGGCGAACTCGTCGCCCCCCATCCGCCCGACGGTGGCCTCAGCGGGCACGTGCTCCGCGAGCAAGGCGGCCACGGCGGTCAGCAGTTGATCGCCTGCATCGTGACCCAGGGTGTCGTTGACCTCTTTGAGCGAGCCCAGATCCACCACGAGCACTGCTACCTCAGCCTCACCAGCGGTGCTGGCGAGGACTGCATCGATCACCTCCGCGAGTTGCAACCTGTTGGGCAGGCCGGTCAACCGGTCGTGTGAGGCGTCATAGCGCAGCTTGCCTAGCAACTGCACGTTCTGCGAAGCTGCGGACACATGGGTGGCCAGGGACTCCAGCAGGCGGAGGTCCTCGGCGGAGAAGGCCAGCCGGTCTCCACGGCGATCGCAGACCTCCATGTAGCCGATCACCCCGCCGGCGGAGGACAGCGGTACGCCGATGACCTCCGCGGCGCCGCGCACCTGCAGCGCTTCTCGCTCGGCCCCCCCGGACAGCCGCAGTTGAAATAGCACACCGCCCCGCTCTGCCAGTACACGCTCCCGCAGCAGGTCCGCCTCGTCGCCAGGTCCGTCGTATGCCTGCTCACCCGGCTCGGCGTCGGCGTACGCAACACGCCCGGAGGCACCGTCGGCCGGAGGCAGCCACAGTGCCGCACGCTGGGCATTGAGCATCTCCCGCACCGCCTCGATGGCAAGGTGGCCACCGTCGGTGACAACCGTCGACCCCTCCACGTGCTTGGCGAAGTCGTAGACCTGCCCCAGCGTCCGGTGCTGCTGAACCGAACCGGCGTAGGACCGGTAGATGGCCACCAGGGCGCCGGCGACGATCAGAACGAGGAAGATGCCGTACCAACCGACGTCGAGCACGATCAGCACAACGAGACCGAGGGAGCCGTTCAACAGGCCGCCGGTGATAGCGGACCCGGCCATGCTGATCTGTTGTGAGCGGGCCGGCCACGACTGCGTCCAGCCGATGGCAAGAATGACCAGGGACGCGCCGATGGCATTGAACGCCACTACCGCGGTCCAGACTCCGACCCAGGTGAGCGGATCGTGTATCACTTCCACCCCGGTGAACGGATCGTGTATCAACCCGTCACTGAACTGGCCGACGATGACGACGAAAACGCTACATTCCATCGTGAACAAGCAGAGGTTGAAGAACGCCTTGACGATACGCACCCGTCGGATGGCCATGATGATCAAGGCGGCTGCGAGCCGCGTCATCAGCATGCCGAGTGGCCCCAAGGCGAATAGCCCCAGGACGAGCATCAAGTCGGCAAGGGTGATCGAGAAGGTTTGCCGTCGAATCTCGAAGTGCAGTTGTTGACCCTCGGCCAAGAGGAAAGTCGCCAGGAGGATCAGCCAGAGCGACCAGTGCGAACGCAAGCCGTACGAGACGGAATTGCTAAGCCAAAGGAATCCAGCGGCAGAAGCCACACCAACACTGAGCAGGATGAGCCGCGATGCAGCGTCCATCCGCAGATTCAGCGTGATCGTTCGCGCGCCCGGCACGAGGGCAGACTACCCCGTGCTCGCCGTGTTACCCCGTTGCTGCAGAAATCGCGCCGTTCCAGGCGGTGCCGTTCCAGGCGGTGCCGTTCCAGGCGGTGCCGTTCCAGGCGGTGCCGTTCCAGGCGGTGCCGTTCCAGGCGGTGCCGTTCCAGGCGGTGCCGTTCCAGGCGGTG
>JACDAB010000293.1 GCA_013695665.1 Geodermatophilaceae bacterium
ACTGACCACCTTGAGGCTGCTGGCCGCCGTACTGACCACCTTGAGGCTGCTGGCCCCCGTACTGACCACCCTGCGGCTGCTGACCGCCGTACTGCTGACCACCCTGCGAGGACTGCGGCTGCTGACCGCCGTACTGACCACCCTGCGGAGACTGCGGCGGTTGGCCGCCGTACTGCTGACCACCCTGGGACGGCGGCTGACCGCCGTACTGGCCGGGGGCCGAGCCACCCTGCTGGCCGTACCCGCCAGGACCCTGAGGGTGCCCGCCGAAGGCGGGGGCTCCTTGCCGCTGACCGGACGATCCGAACTTCGCGCCGCCCTTCATCTCCGCAAGCAGCGTCATCACAGCGAACGCGGTCATGACGGCGAGTGCGATGAAGCAGATGATCACGCCGAAGGACGCGCCCGCGTCGAAGCCGGAGCCACTCTCACTGGGGAAGGTCAGCCAGCGGAACAGGACGATCACCGTCGCCAGACCCGCCAGGACGACAGCAATAAGCGAGACCGGGAACGGCATCTTCGGCAGCGTGATGCCGAAGGCCTTGATCGCGACGACTGCCAAGGCGATCAGGATCAGCAACGCGGCGAGGACGCCCGCGCCGGTCTCCCAACCGATCGCGCTCTCCGAGCCGCTCGTACCCGGAATGCCGAGGTCACCTCCGAGGTCGAAGTCGAAACTGGCCGTGTACCAGGGGAGGAAGGTTGCAATGAACGCGATGATGCCGGCGATGAGAAAACCCAGATCATTGGTCTTCAGGGCCTTGAGGTTGAATCCGCCGGACTTCGCCGGACGCGGCTGGCCGAAACCAGGCCCGCCCTGCCCCTGCTGGCCACCGCCGTAACCCGGCTGACCATAGGGCTGTCCACCGGCCGGCGGGTAGCCCCCGCCCTGGGGCTGCCCACCAGGACCGCCGGGACCGCCAGGACCACCGGGACCGCCAGGACCACTGGGACCGCCAGGACCTCCCGTGCCGCTGGGTCCACCGGGACCGCCGTACCCGCCCGGACCGCTCGGCCCACCCGGGCCGTCGGGCCCGCTGGGACCCCCCGGCCCGCTGGGACCACCCGGGCCACTGGGCGGGCCGTAGCCGCCCTGGCCGTATCCGCCCGGCGGCTGTCCTCCGCTGCCCGGTGCACTCATTGTCACTGCTCCCTCGATCAACCGTGGGTACTGGCAAGTGTCACGCGTGTCACCGCGCGCGAGATCAGCATGCTGGGTCCATTGATCAAACGGCAAGCGCAACGCCCCCGTTGACGCCGGTGCACAGCCTCAGCCAGCGATCTCCCGCATCAGTGCCGCCGTTTCGCTGGGAGTCCGCCCGACCCGCACTCCGGCCGCTTCCAGCGCGAGTTTCTTGGCTTGGGCGGTGCCCGAGGAACCGGACACGATGGCGCCCGCGTGGCCCATGGTCTTGCCCTCCGGCGCCGTGAATCCGGCGACGTAGCCGACCACCGGCTTGGTCATCGATGTCGAGATGAAATCGGCTGCCCGCTCCTCGGCGTCCCCACCGATCTCGCCGATCATGACGACGGCATCGGTGTCCGGATCGTCCTGGAACGCCTGTAGGCAGTCGATGTGCGTCGTACCGACGACCGGATCACCGCCGATACCGACTGCGGTGGAGAAGCCGATGTCTCGCAGCTCGTACATCATCTGGTAGGTCAGCGTGCCGGACTTGCTCACCAGCCCCACCCGCCCTGCCTGGGTGATGTTGGCCGGAATGATTCCGGCGTTGGATTTGCCCGGGCTGATCAGCCCTGGGCAGTTCGGCCCGATGATCCGGGTCGAGGTGCCCTTGGCCGCTGCCCAGAACCCGGTCGAGTCGTGCACCGGGATGCCTTCGGTGATGACGACCGCGAGCCCGATGCCGGCATCGATGGCCTCGAGAACGGCGGCCTTGGCAAACTTCGGCGGTACGAAGATCACCGTGACATCCGCGCCGGTTTCGGTGACCGCCTCGGCCACCGTGTTGAACACCGGTACGGCGGTGCCGTCGAAATCGACCTGCTGCCCGCCCTTGCTCGGCGTGACACCGCCGAGGATCCGGGTGCCGGAGGCGAGCATCCGGCTCGTGTGCTTGCGGCCTTCGGAGCCGGTCATCCCCTGGATGATGACCGAACTGGCCTCGGTGAGGAAGATTGACACGTCGCAGACCCCTTTACGCCTGGGAAGCCAGTTCGGCGGCCCGGCGAGCCGCGCCGTCCATGGTGTCGAGCTGCTCGACGAGGTCGTGCGCGGACTCGTTCAGGATCCGCCTGCCCTCCTCGACATTGTTGCCGTCCAGCCGCACGACGAGTGGCTTCACGGCCTTGTCACCCAGGATGTGGAGTGCCTGGACGATGCCGTTCGCCACCTCGTCGCACGCGGTGATCCCGCCGAAGACGTTCACGAAGACGCTCTTCACTGCCGGGTCGCCCAAGATGATGCCCAACCCATCGGCCATCACCTGGGCCGAAGCCCCACCGCCGATATCGAGGAAGTTCGCCGGCTTCACGCCGGCGTACTCCTCACCGGCGTAGGCCACCACGTCCAAGGTGCTCATCACCAGCCCCGCGCCGTTGCCGATGATGCCGACCTCACCGTCGAGCTTGACGTAGTTCAGACCCTTGGCCACAGCCTCTCGCTCCAGCGGATCCACCGCATCGGTGTCGTCGAGTTCGGCGTGCTCGGGGTGGCGAAAGTCCGCATTGCCGTCGAGCGTCACCTTGCCGTCGAGGGCGATGATGGTCCCGGCGGGGTCCTGCACGAGCGGGTTGACCTCGACCAGGGTGGCGTCGGCGCCGGTGAATGCCGTCCACAACTTCTGCGCGACGTCGACGACCTGCTCCGCGACGGCCGCCGGAAACCTCGCTGCGGCAACGATCTCCCGCGCTTTGGCCTCATCTACCCCGGTCCGCGCATCGATGGGGATGCGCGCCAGGGCGTCTGGGCTCTCGACGGCGACCTGCTCGATCTCGACACCGCCCTGCACAGAAGCCATCGCAAGGAACGTTCGGTTCGACCGGTCGAGCAGGTAGGAGAAGTAGTACTCCTCGGCGATGTCGCTGGCCTTCGCGACGAGAACGCGATGCACGGTGTGCCCCTTGATGTCCATCCCGAGGATGGCCCTGGCCTTGGCCTCGGCATCGGCAGGGTCATCGGCGAGTTGCACCCCGCCCGCCTTGCCGCGGCCCCCGGTCTTCACCTGGGCCTTGATGACGACCGGGCAGCCGATCTCCTCGGCGGCCGCCCGCGCCTGCTCCGGCGTGCTCGCGACCGCACCGGGCAACACCGGTACGCCGTACTCGGCGAACAGGTCCCGTGCCTGGTATTCGAACAGGTCCATGGGATTCCTCTGCGATGACTGTGCGCCCGCTCGAGTGCGCGCGCAGCGCTCGACGTACCGGAACTCACTCGGCCGCACAGTAGCGAGGGCCGGTCGGGTCCGCGCGGTCAGCCTCGCGGCTCAGGTGGATGTGGCGACATTCGCGCGCACCCAGTCGACGATGGCAGTGGTCGTCGCGCCCGGGGTGAACACCTTGGCCACGCCGAGCTTCTCCAGTTCCGGGATGTCGTCCTCGGGGATGATCCCGCCGCCGAAGACGACGATGTCACGGGCCTCCTCCTGGTCGAGCAACTTCATGATTCGGGCGAACAGCGTCATGTGCGCGCCCGAGAGCACCGAAAGTCCGACGCAGTCGGCGTCCTCCTGGATCGTTGTCGAGACGATCTGTTCCGGCGTCTGGTGCAACCCCGTATAGATGACCTCCATACCGGCGTCGCGAAGAGCGCGGGCGACGATCTTGGCGCCACGATCGTGACCGTCCAGACCCGGTTTGGCGATTACAACGCGGATGCGCTCACTCATGTCGGGCACCTCTTCGCAGTCGTCGGCGGCCAGCGGCCACTGGCCGAAGCCTATCTATCCTCTGCCAGTCGGCAGCTGCGTCCGGGCGTCCTGGTCCCGGCCGTCGGCGCGCACGCAGTAGGCGGCCAGGGCCGCGAAAGCCAGGCCCGAGAGCAGGTACAGGACCCCGCCGGGCGCAATCACCAGGTCGGCGTACCGGCCGGACTCGAGGAGCAACAAGAACGCTGAGGACAGGAAGTACGCAGCCAATCCGGTCAACGCCCCGACCGTTGCCAGCCGGGGCCGCAGGGTCGCGGCGAGCAGTGCGACCGCGAACACCGCAAAGGCGATCAGCACGCCACTGAGCAGGTCCAGACCCAGCCGGTCCAGCAGGGACACCTCGCCGGCGATCTCGACGCTGACGCGGAAACCGGAAATATCCTGCAGCACCTGGTCCGGCGTGTCCTGCGGCCGCGCAGCCACCGCCAGGACACCGGCCAACCCGGCGAGCGCGGCCAGTCCCATGACGAGGGGACGGCGGCCGTCGAAGTCCCCGTTGTCATCCATCGTGGTGCGCGGCCACGCTAACAGCGTCAGCACGAGGGTGCCGACCAGCAGCAGGTAGGCCGACAGATGCACCCAGACCCCGGCCAGCGCATCGATCGAGGAGGTGACTGCCCGCCGGCCGAAGAACACTTCGACGCCACGATGGGCACCGGCCCCCTGCAGCTGATACAGCTCCCCGATCCCCAGCCCGATCGCCAGCGCCCCCGAGACCGCCAGGACGGCGAGCCAGAGTCGTGGCAGCCTGCCGAGAACGACGTAGCAACCTGCCGCTGCGATGACACCCGCCCACAGCAGGGCCGCCGCGATGTCGAGCGGTGCGTGTGGGGGGCTGATCCGGATCCCACCGACGTCGGCGTACGGGAGGAAGCGGGCGATGACAAGCAGCACGCTGGCCAGGATCGCCGTGACTGCACCGACGCGAGCCAGGGCGGGCACCGGACCGACGATGTGGGCAGGCGCGGGTTCGACGGGTTTCCCGGCCGTCCTCACCATTCGCATCCGCTCCCTGTCGCGCCCTGTTCACATTCAGTAATCGGCCTGCCACAGCGGGGAGGCCCGGCGACGGTAGCAAGTCGGGCCGCATTTGCTTCGTTGTCGGGAGTTGGTTACGGTTTGGTCACGGGGCCAGCATGACTGGCCCCTGAGCTTTGTCCACAGCCTGCGCATGTCTGTTGCGAAGCGTCGCGCCGAGGATGTTTCCTCGCACGGTTGGTCGTTCGGTTGCGAACGCCCGGATCGTCCCGATCAGGAGCCGCACGTTACGTCGCGCCGCCGGAAAGGTTCTTGTGTCCCGCCACGCTCAACCCCGCCGACTCCGGCGTGTTCTGACCCCGCCCAAGCGGAGAGCGCCCCTCTTGCTGACCGCCGCAGTTGCCGGCGGCCTCTTTGCCGCCCTTCCGCTCGGACTCGGCTCGGCAGCGGGTTCCGGTCCGAACGACACCGCAGTCGCGGTCATGGCACCGGTGGACCGCGGTGGGGTCGGGAGCGATGTCGGGATGCCCCTGGACGGCGAAGGTGAGGCGGTCGCCCGAACCCAGCTGACGGCGGCCGAGGCGCAATCGCGGATGCAGGTTCTCATCGCCGACCGAGCCACCCGCGCCGCGCAGGCCGCTGAGCGGGCATCGCGGGCTGCCGCCGCGCGCGCCGAAGCCGCACGTCCCGACGTCTTCTCCCCGGTCGCCGGCAGGCTGACCAGCTGTTTCTGTCAGCGCTGGGGAACCATGCACTGGGGAATCGACATCGCCGCGCCGATGATGACCCCGATCTTTGCGGTGGCCGACGCAGTAGTGACGCAGGCCGGAGCGGCCAGCGGCTACGGCAATGTCATCTACCTCCAGCACGAGAACGGCGACGTCACGGTCTACGGCCACATGGAAGTCGTCGGCGTCCAGACCGGTGACATCGTCGTCGCCGGCGAGGAGATCGCCAAGGTGGGTTCGCGCGGGTACTCCACCGGGCCGCATCTGCACTTCGAGGTCTATGACGGCGGCCTCGATGGGCAGCGCGTGGACCCCATCGACTGGCTCGCCGCACGCGGCGTCAGAGTCTGAGCACTCCTACAGCTTCTCCACGGGGGCGTAGCGCAGCAGCAACCGTTTCGTACCGGAACTGCCGAAGTCGATGGTCGCCTCGGCCTTGTCGCCCTCACCTCGGGTTTCCACCACCCTCCCCAGGCCGAACGCATCGTGACTGACCCGGTCCCCCACGTCCAGCGCCACCACTGCGCGGTTCCCCACTCCGCCACGCAGCCCGCCCCGGGACAACGCGGCCGAGGCCAGCCGCGCCTGTGCCGACTGCCCACCTGAGTACAGCTGCTCCCGCGATGGCTCGGTCCTGATCCAGTGGACCAGACCCTCGGGAATCTCCGGCAGAAACCGGGACTGCGGGTTGTACGACGGCTGACCCCACGCAGTCCGCGTCATGGCCCTGGAGATGTGCAGCAGGCGCTGTGCGCGCGTGATCGCGACGTAGGCTAGCCGACGCTCCTCCGCCAGCTCCGACGGTTCCCCGAAGGTCCGCATGTGGGGGAAGATGCCCTCTTCCAAGCCGGTCAGGAACACCACCGGGAACTCCAGACCCTTGGCTGTGTGCACCGTCATCATCAAGATGGTGCCCGGCTGCGGATCGTCCGGCCCGGCGTCAGCAGGGATCTCGTCAGCATCGGCCACAAGGGAGACCTGCTCCAGGAAGTCCGCCAGCGTCCCGTCCGGTCGTTGCTGCTCGAACTCCGCGGCCACCGAGACCATCTCGTTGAGATTGTCCACCCGCCCCTCGTCCTGAGGGTCGGTGCTCGCCTGCAATTCGCTCAGGTAGCCGGTGCGATCGAGCAACGCCGACAACAAGCCACTCGGCCCAGCGCCGTCGACTGCCAGTGACCGGAACTCCGCCATCATGGTGGTGAACTCGGTGATCGAGGTGACCGAGCGTGGATTGATCCCAGGTGCCTCGTTGCAGCGCTCGAGCGCCTGCGGGAAGGGGATGCGCTCGCGTGAGGCCAGCGCCTCGACGCACGCCTCGGCCCGCTGGCCGATCCCGCGGCGCGGTGTGTTGAGGATCCGGCGGAGGCTGACCACGTCGGCCGGGTTGCCAATCGTCTTGAGGTAGGCGAGCGCGTCACGGACCTCCCGCCGCTCATAGAAGCGGACACCGCCGAGCACGCGGTAGGGCAGCCCGACCCGGATGAAGATCTCCTCGAACACCCTGGACTGGTTGTTCGTGCGATAGAAGACTGCGACGTCGCCGGGGCGCAGCCCTTCGGCGTCGCGAAGCCGACCGATCTCACCGGCCACCCAGGCCGCCTCGTCGTGCTCGTTGTCCGCGACGTAGCCCTGGATCGGCTCGCCCGGGCCCTGGTCGGACCATAGGTTCTTGGGGCGACGCCCGGAATTGCAGGCAATGACCGCATTGGCGGCCTGCAGGATGGTCTGGGTGGAACGGTAATTCTGCTCCAGCAGGACGGTCGTGGCCTGGGGATAGTCGCGTTCGAACTCGACGATGTTGCGGATCGTCGCGCCACGGAAGGCGTAGATGGACTGGTCCGCGTCGCCCACGACACAGAGTTCGGCGCCGCCGCTGAGCTCCCGGACCAGGACGTATTGCGCCTGGTTGGTGTCCTGGTACTCATCGACGAGCACGTGCCTGAATCGCCGTCGGTAGTGCTCCCCGACCTCGGGAAAGGCCTGTAGCAGATTCACCGTCGTCATGATCAGGTCGTCGAAGTCCATCGCGTTCGCTTCGCGCAACCGCCGCTGATAACCGCGGTAGGCCTCGGCCAGGATCTTCTCGGCGCTGTTCGTCGGCGCGTAGGACTCCTCGTCGATGAGCTCGTTCTTGAGGTTGCTGACCTGGTTGACCAGCGACCGGGCCGGATACCGCTTGGGATCCAGGTCGAGGTCGCGTGCCACGAGCGTCATGAGCCGCTGCGAGTCGGCCTTGTCGTAGATCGTGAAACTTGTGGTGAATCCCAGTTCCTTGGCATGCGCCCGCAGGATTCGCACGCACATCGAGTGGAACGTCGACACCCACATCGCCCGAGCCCGCGGTCCGATCAGGCTGGTGACCCGTTCGCGCATCTCACCGGCTGCCTTGTTGGTGAACGTGATCGCGACGATCTCACCTGGCGCCACCTTACGGTGCTTGAGCAGCCACGCGATCCGGTACGCCAGCACCCGGGTCTTGCCGGAGCCGGCGCCGGCGACGATCAACAGCGGGCCGCCCTCGTGCAGCACCGCCTGCCGCTGCTGGGGGTTCAATGCGCTCAGCAGGGGGTCGCCGAGGTCGGCCGCGCGGTCACGGTCTGCGGAAACGGACAGGCTGGTCATCTCGCGTCAACTCTACGGCCGCCGGTGACATCCCCTGATGTGGCAGACTCCGCCCGTGCGAACCACACTGCCTTCTCCGGCACAGCAGTTTTTCTACGGATACCGCGATCCGGTGTCCGGCGAAACCGTCTGAGCACAGACCAAACCGACGCCCCGGGCCGCGAAGCCCGGGGCGTTCGTGCGCTCCGAGTCCGCGTTCCGGCCCAGCCAGCAGGAGCTCAGCCATGACCACTCCCGTCGACTCGCGTATCGACGCACTACGGACAGACATCACCGCCATCGACGAGCAGATCCTGGCTCTGGTAGCCCGACGGGTCGAGTTGTCCCGCGAGGTCGGCGCCCTGCGGATGGCCGCAGGCGGCACCCGGTTGTCCCTCGCGCGCGAGCAGGTGGTTGTCGACCGTTTCACCGCAGGGCTGGGCGCGGATGGAACGGCGCTGGCCATGCTGCTACTCAGGGCCGGCCGCGGCCGGTTGTGACACTGCCGCGGCCGAGCGAGCCGCACCCGCGCCGTAGGGTCGGGCAGGTGAAATCTGCCGAACCCCTTGTCGTTGAGCGTGCCCTGGTTGTCGTCGCACACCCCGACGACGTGGACTTCGGCGCCGCCGGCACCATCGCCACCTGGGTCGAGGCAGGGATCGCGGTGACCTACTGCCTGGTCACCGACGGCGATGCCGGCGGCTTCGACGACACACCCCGCGCGCAGATGCCCGCGCTGCGCCGAGCCGAGCAGGTGGCGGCGGGCGCGGTTCTCGGCGTGAGCGACGTGCGCTTCCTCGGATACCCGGACGGGCGGGTGTACCCAACCCATGAACTGCGCCGCGACATCTCGCGGCTGATCCGGCAGGTCCGGCCGCAGCGGCTGCTCACCCAGTCGCCGGAACGGGTGTGGGCGCGGCTGGGTGCGAGCCACCCCGACCACCGCGCGACCGGTGTCGCGACCGTCGACGCGGTCTACCCCGATGCGCGCAACCCGTTCGCGCATCCAGAGCTGCTCACCGACGAAGGCCTGGGCGCCTGGACGGTCCGCGAACTTTGGCTGATGGGCTCTCCGACCCCCGACCACTACATCGACGTCACTGACACCTTCGACCGCAAGGTCGCGGCGCTGCGTGAGCACGTCAGCCAGACCTCGCACATGGACGATCTCGAGGGTCTGCTGCGCGGCTGGGCGACCCGCAACGCCGGCGATGCCGGGCTCACCACAGGGCGGCTGGCGGAGGCCTTTCAGCTCGTCTCGCTCCACTGAACCAGCCAGCATCCCGCCCCGGCGGTGTACGCACGTTGCCGCCGCTGTCAGACGATGCGGCGGTCGCTGGCCCAGCGCGAGAGTTCGTGCCGGCTCGAAAGCTGGAGTTTGCGGAGCACGCTCGACACGTGCGTCTCGACGGTCTTCACGGAGATGAACAGTTGCCCTGCGATCTCCTTGTAGGCGTATCCCCGTGCGAGCAGCCGCAGGACCTCACGCTCGCGTGCGGTCAGCCGATCCAAATCGGACTCATCCGCTGGAGGTCCGGTGGGATCGGTGGTGAAGGCGTCCAGGACGAAGCCGGCCAATCGGGGCGAGAACACCGCATCGCCGTCCGCCACCCGGCGTACCGCTTCGAGCAGTTCGGGGCCGGAGATCGTCTTGGTGACATACCCGCGGGCGCCGGCGCGGATCACGCCGATGACGTCCTCGGCGGCGTCGGAGACCGACAGCGCCAGGAACCGGACCGAGGGCAGCTCCGGCCGGATCTGCTCGAGGACCGCGCGCCCGCCGCCGTCGGGCATGTGTACGTCGAGCAGCACGACGTCAGGGACGGTGTCCCGGATGCCGGCCACTGCCGGCGCCACACCGTCAGCCTCGCCGACGACGTCCACGTCGGTGCCGAGCTCTGCCCTGACCCCGGATCGGATCATGGCGTGGTCATCGACGAGATAGACCCTGATCCTCATGCTGCCACCCGATCGATCGTGAGTTCGACCTCGGTACCGGCGCCGGTAGCCGAACGGACGTTGGCCCTGCCGCCGTGCCGCTTCATCCGGCCCTCGATCGACCCGCGCACACCCTGCCGATCCTCGGGGACCGTGGCCGGGTCGAATCCGACACCGCGATCGCGGATGTACACCGTGATTCGGCTGGGCTCCACTTCGGCGTACAAGGACACCTCCTCGACTCCGGCGTGCCGGGCGGCATTGATCAGCGCCTCCCGCGCAGCTTGCACAACGGCTGCGGCACCATCGTCGAGATCGCAATCCCCCACGACGACGGCCTCGACGGCGACAGCGTAGGAGTCCTCGATCTCGGCGGCGGAAGCCTGAATGGCCGCGGCGAAACGGACCGCGGGATCGGGTCGCCGGCCATAGAGCCAGGAGCGCAACTCGCGTTCCTGACCGCGGGCGAGGCGCGCCACCTCGCGCGGTGAGTCGACGTGGCGTTGGATCAGGGCGAGTGTCTGCAGGACCGAGTCGTGCAGGTGGGCAGCGACCTCGGCCCGCTCCTGGGTGCGGATGCGCTCCCGTCGCTCGGTCGTCAACTCGGTGGCCAATCTCCACCACCACGGGGCGGTGACGAGCACCAGCCCCACCACGATCACCACGATGGCAAGCAACGCCTGCCGGGCAGCACCCAGCTGGTCGGCCTGGACGAGGAAGGCGACCAGGCCGGCGAGGACCAACGACGCCCCGGCGAGCAGGAGGGGAAAGCGCCGGCTCGATGCCGGGGAGCGGCCCTCGTCCACCCGCCGCCAGATCAGTGCGACACCAGCACCGGCGATGAGCAAGGGGAGGATCGCGTCTCCTCCGCCGGCCACGTTGAGCTGGGCGAGCAGCAGGACCACGCCCAGCGCGACGGTGAGCAGGGCGATGGACTGACCTCGATCACGCCGCGGCAGCCCGACGGCAGCTGCCGGCTCGGACCGTCGCAGCGGGACGAACGCCCACAGTCCCGCGTACGCGAGAACTCCCACGCCACCGAACACGGTAAGGACCACGAATACCGTCCGGACGGCGAGGGCCGGTACGCCGAGGTGCTGCGCCACGCCTTCGGAGACCCCGGCAATGACCCGAGCCTCAGATCGGCGCACGAGGGGCGGCCGAGTCGGTGCGGGGGCGCTCACCTGCCCTACGTTACGGCGCAAAGATCAGGGTGGAATCAGGGAAATCCCGGATACCCGCCGCGCGCTGCGGTCGGCACCATGACTGTCATGACTGATGCAAGCAGCCCGTCCACCTACGCTCCCTCCGCTCCACTACCTCCGCCACCCCGCCCCACGCTGCGCCGCAGCGACACCAACCGGATGCTCGGCGGTGTCAGCGGCGGACTGTCCGCGCACACCGGCATCGACGTCATCCTGTTCCGCGTCGGCTTCGTCGTCCTCACCGTCGCCGGCGGTGCCGGTCTGCTGTTGTATCTCGCGCTCTGGTTGCTCTTGCCTGATGCGCACGGCACGCCGGGGTCGCTCCAGAAGTGGCTGGCCCGCAACCCGGGAAGCACCCTGCGCACGGCGATCCTCGCCGTCGCCGCGGTGTTCGTCGCGGCAATCATCGTCGATGGCGCCGGTGCCGACGCCGGCGTCATCGCCATCCTCGCGGTGGCGGCGCTGGCCTATCTCTGGAACCGGGACCGGGACGGGCGCCGAGATGCGGCCGAGCTTCCCGCCGATCACCCGGCTCCACCGGTGGCGGGTGCCGTCACCGCCACGCTCCCTCGACCGCCCCGGCAGCGCTCCGCGCTGGGGCGCATCACCATCAGCGCGCTGCTCATCGTCCTCGGCGTCATCGTGCTGCTCGATCGACAGACCGACTTCGACCTCTCGACCAGCGGCTACCTGGCCGTCGCCCTCGGAATCGTCGGCGCCGGCCTGCTGGCCGGCACCTTCTGGGGCCGCAGCCGTGGCTTGATCGTGCTCGGTATTCCACTCGTGATCCTCCTGGCCGGGGCCTCGGCGTTCGATGTGTCGTTGCGAAACGGCGTCGGGGATCAGTACTGGCAGCCCCAGTCGGCGGCCGCAGTCGAGCCGTCGTACCGGTTCGGCCTGGGTCAGGCCGAGCTTGATCTGTCCACTGTGGACTTCGAGGACGCCGACATCACTACGTCGATCCGCGTCAGCGTCGGCTACGTACGGATCCTGGTTCCCGGGGACGTGGACGTCCGGGTGACCACCGATGTCCGCGCCGGTGCCGTCAGTCTCTTCGACGTGGACGGCGAAGCATCCTCGGATCCACCGCGCACCGTCACCGACAACGGCGCCGACGGCTCCGGCGGCGGACAACTCGACCTGGCCGTGGATCTCGGCCTCGGATTCGTGGAGGTAACCCGTGTTGGCTAGGCATGACACTGACGTCGTCTCGCTCGTGTTCGGAACGCTGTTCCTCGCGGCGGCACTGCTCTGGGGCCTGGCCGACGACGTCCAGCTCCCCGCCCAGGATTGGTACCTGCCGGTATTGCTGATCGTCGTTGGCGGGGTCGGCCTGCTCAGCGCCCGCACGAGCCGGCAGCGCCATCCACAGGATTCAAACCATCCCTGACTGGCCGCCGATCACGTCCGAAGGACGTCCCTATCATTCCCACTCGATGGTGGCCGGAGGCTTGCTCGTCAGATCCAGCGCTACCCGGTTGATCTCGGGCACCTCGTTCGTGATCCGGGTCGAGATGCGGGCGAGGACGTCATAGGGCAGCCGGGTCCAGTCCGCGGTCATCGCGTCCTCGCTGGACACCGGCCGCAGCACCACCGGATGCCCATAGGTCCGCCCGTCGCCCTGTACGCCGACCGAACGCACCTCGGCGAGCAGGACGACGGGGCACTGCCAGATCTCGCGATCCAGCCC
>JACDAB010000042.1 GCA_013695665.1 Geodermatophilaceae bacterium
GCCATGCCTCGACCACCGCGTCGATGTCCAGCGGCCCGAGCCGGTCGGCGGTTAGCGGCTCGAGGGAGCGGTGGGCAGCCGGGCGGAACCGCGATGGCAGTGCCCGCGTCCAACCGCCATGCGAACCCTGGCCGCCGTTGCCGCAATCCTCTGTGCCCTTTCCGGCTGCGCTCGCGCGGCCACACCAGCCACAACCCCCAGGGATGCTCCGGCCGACAGCGGGTCGAGCCTGACCGGGACAGAGTGGCAGCTCGTCGAGATGACCGTCGGTGGCCTCACCACGCAGGTACCGCCCTCGATCGACGCCGTGCTCCGTTTCGACGGCGCAGGGTCCTACTCGGCACGAGCGTGCAACTACATGGGCGGTTCAGCCGAGATCGATGACGACAGCCTCGTGCTCGGTCTGGGGTCGATGACGGAAATGGGTTGCATGGATCTGCGCGCCGACATCGACGCGGTGCTCGGAGCAGTGACCGGTGAGTCGGTGCGGTGGGCGATCGCTGGAGAGGAGCTGACGCTGGCCGCGCCCGGCGGCACGACATTGACCTACCGCGTCCGCGAGACGATCTACCCCGACGCCGCGGCCCAAGAGGTGCTCAGCGGGGAGCGCGCGGGCTACCAGTACCGGCTCGCTGTCGAGAACTCCGATGGGAATCTCGGCTTGAATGTGCACTATCGGGCGGCACCCGGTCGCCCGTGGGGGAGGCAGCGGATCGGAGCTCCCTACTCAGGTGGCCGTGCGCTGGATCCGTTGATAGAGGCTCCGATAGCGGAGGAGTTCCTCATTGGAGGCTTCGTGACCGCCGACACGGTCCGCGTCACCCACCGCGCCGGTGAGGGCGCACCCGCGGTTGACGTTGCGTTGCACCCGTCCGGCGACCCTTCCTGGAAGGTCGCCGCCGGCTTCGTCGCCGAGCACTCAGCGGGCAGCCGGATCGTCGGGTACGACGTAGCCGGTGAAGTAACCGCTGAGTGGGGTTAACGCTGTGGCCGTAGCCTCGTGGTCGTGACGGAGGCGCTGCGACGGGAGCGAGTGCAGGACCTGACCCGGCTGCTGGCCGGCTTCGACCGCGTGGTCGTGGCCTTTTCCGGTGGGGCGGATTCGGCGTTCCTGCTCGCGGCCGCGGTCCGCACCGTCGGCGCCGATGACGTCATCGCCGCGACCGCGGTCTCGCCCAGCCTCCCGGTGCTCGAACTGCAGCATGCGCGCGAGTTTGCCGACCGCCTCGGCGTACACCATGTCACTCCGAGCACCGAGGAGATGAGCCGGCCGGGGTACCGCGCCAACGGCAGCGACCGCTGCTACTTCTGCAAGGCCGAGTTGCTCGACACGCTGGCACCGATCGCCGCCGAGCTGGCGGCTGCGGTCCTCACCGGCACCAATGCTGATGACGCAGTCGCCGGGTTCCGGCCGGGAATCCGGGCGGCGAACGAGCGGGGGGCGCACGCGCCCCTGCGGGATGCCGGCCTGACCAAGCAGCAGATCCGCGACAGTTCACGTGACTGGGGGTTGGTGACCTGGGACAAACCGGCTGCCGCCTGCCTGTCCAGCCGGATCGCGTACGGGCTGCAGATCACCCCGGAGCGGCTGGCCCGCGTCGAGCGGGCCGAGGCCACGGTCAGGACCGCACTGAGCGCCGGCGGGCATCGGCTGGGCGATCTCCGGGTCCGCGATCTCGGGCACGGGAGCGCCCGGATCGAGGTCGCCCCCGACCTCGTCGAGGCACTGACCGCGCATCCGATCCGGCTGCCCGAATTCGACTCCGTCGAGGTTCGGGCGTTCCGATCCGGGTCCCTGAACGACGCCTTGAAGACCCCGGCAGGTTTTTCGGTGGGAGCTGAAGCCAGGAAGGACTAATCTGGACAACGAGGCACCTCGCGCAGGCGCGACGGTGCCTCGGTCATTGCATGTCTAGGGAAAGTTGTGAGGACTCCGGTGCCCAGCGGCAAGGTCAAGTGGTTCAGCGCGGAGAAGGGCTTCGGCTTCCTCTCCCGCGAGGACGGTGGCGACGTGTTCGTCCACCGTGACGCCCTCCCGTCCGGGACTACCGAGCTCAAGCCGGGCCAACGTGTCGAGTTCGGTGTCGCGGAGGGTCGCCGCGGCGAGCAGGCGCTGTCGGTCGTGATCCTCGACCCGCTCCCGTCGGTGGTGCAGGCCACTGTCGCTGCGCAGCGCAAGGACCCCGAGGAGATGGTGGTCATCGTCGAGGACGTGATCAAGCTGCTGGACGACGTCTCCAATACGCTGCGCCGCGGTCGCTACCCCGACCGCCCGGTCGGCCGCAAGATCGCCACCGTGCTGCGGGCAATCGCCACCGACCTGGAGTCCTGAGGACTCAGCCGTCCCGCACGAAACCGATCGGCCACGCGCCGGAGAGTCCTTCGCAGCCCGAGCCGGCGTCCTCGACGATCACCAGGAAGTACGCCGGCGGCTGTGCGTCGGAGGTGGAGATCCCGTCGAACACGCTCAGGTTGCCCACGGGCACCTGGCCGAGTTGCTCCTCCAGTGCCTCGTCGAAGACCTGCACCTGCCAACCGGACTCGGCCAGGCCCTCGGACACCTCGATCGTGATCTGCTCGTCGGGGGCGACGCGGAGCACAGGTGGCCGCTCCGCCTCGGGGTAGAACTCCGCCTCGCCGTCGAGGCAGTACTGCGTCGGTGACAGAACTTCGCTCTGGCCACCTGCGCTGACGGTGACCGTCGGGGGCGCCGACGAGCAACTCGTCAGCGCCATCATCGCCACGACGCTCAGCACGCCGGTGGCGGGGCTCACGCGATGCGGCCGCTGGGCGCAGGGGCCTTTCCGCGCCGCGTCCGGCTTCCGATCACGGTGAGCGTGGTGGCGATCAGCATCAACGATGCAGCCACGGTGAAAGCGATCCAGCCGATCAGCGGCAACGAGATGGCCACCGCGCCACCGAAGACCCAGGTGATCTGCAGCAGGGTCTCCGAGCGGGCGAACGCCGACGAGCGAAGGGATTCGGGGACGTCGCGCTGGATGGTCGCGTCGAGCCCGTGCTTGCCCAGCGAATTGGTGACCCCGGCCACCAGGGCCACCGCGACCATCATCGGGATGCTGAAGGTGAACGCGGCGATCAGGCACGCGAGAGCGGCGATCCCGGTCAACACGGGGACCACCACATCCGGATTCGTCAGGCGGGCCCGGGCGCCGATCGCGGTGCCGATGAAGCTGCCGAAGCCCGCTGCGGCCGCGATCGCGCCGAGGACAAACGTTCCTTCGACACCGCCGATCGTGCCCTGAGCCAGGAACGGCGAGAAGATCGTCAGGAAACCGGCCAGCCCACGCAGCGTTGCCACACAGCGCAGGGCGGTGATGACACGGATGCCGAGCGAGCGCCGCCCCTTGTCGGTCAGTGCCCCGGTCGCCCCCGAGGTCAGGACCGACGCCGGCAGCTCCCCCTCGGAGTGGTCGACGTGCTCCGGCAGCCTCAGCGCGGCAACGCCGGCCGCGATGAACACGGCGGCGGTCAGGCCCAGCTCCCAGCTGAAGCCGAGCAGCGAGGCGACACCGGCGCCGATCCCCGCGAACACCGCGCCGGTGAACAGGCCGAAGATGGACAACCGGGCGTTGGCTGTCACCAGTGTCATCTCACCCGGCAGCACCCGAGGCACGACCGCACCCTTGAGTACGCCGTACGCCTTGGCCAGGACAAGTGCCCCGAACGCGGCAGGGTACAGCGCGAAGTTGTCGTAGTTGGCGGCCATCACCCAGGCCAGGATCGCCCGCCCGCCCATGGTCGCCGCCAATGCCCAGCGGCGGCCCCGCTGCAACCGGTCCAGTGCCGGACCGATGATCGGGGCGACGATCGCGAACGGCGCCATGGTCACGACCAGATAGAGCGCGACGTTCGTGCGTTGTTCGCCGGCGGCGGCGGCGAAGAAGAGTGTCCCCGCCAGCGAGATGGCGATGAGGGTGTCACCCGCGCAGTTCAGCGCGTGCGTCCAGATGAGCCTGGTGAGGCCGGACTCGCCGGCCCCGTCAGCACGGCTGGCGGCGTTGATCCGGCGTACGGCGGTCGACGTCAGGTGCCGGGTGCGTGCCGCGGCGACCCGGGTGACGGTGATCTTCGAAGGGACCATGATGTCGGTCGGCGGTCCACGGCGGCGGGGTTTACGCCGGCCGGGAGGAGCATCGGGAGGCGGTCGGTCGAACGGCAAGCCGGGCTGCGGCTGGGTGGCCTCCGGGCCTCGCGATCGGGCACCGTTCGTCTGGTAAGGCCGCTGTCCCCCGGGGGGCAGCGGCACACCGGAACCGGGCGCACTCACAGCATCATCCTGCCTCACCGCACCGACCGTCGCGGGCTCTTCGGTGACCCCTGCCGAGTTCGCCGTTGCCCTGGATAGCGGCCGCCGCAGCGGGAACGGGCGCTGGGCGGCCGCAGTACCGCCGGGATGGGGGAGGATGGGCGGGTGACTGCGACATCGACCGACGAGAGACCCGCCCAGGCTGCCGACTCCGTGCTCGCCGAGGCCGTCGACCTGGCCCGCCGGGCCGTCGAGCAGGAGGCCGCCGCGCACGTCGGTGAATACCGCGGCTGCGTCGCGATCCTCGCTGACGGCCCGCAGGAGGCGGGCACAGGAGGAGAGGCGTCGGCACCGGTCGCCGTCCACCTTTTCGACTGCACGGCGCCGGCGTACGCGGGATGGCGCTGGTCCGTGGCGGTCACCCGCCTTGACGACGACCCACGGGTCACCATCGACGAGGTGGTGCTGCAACCGGGCGAGGGCGCATTGCTGCCGCCGCCGTGGGTGCCCTGGAGCCAGCGCCTGCTGGCCGGGGATCTCGGGGTGGGTGACCTGCTCCCGACCGGGCCTGAGGATGAGCGGCTGGTCCCGGCGTACGCCGCCACCGGCGACCCGGTGCTCGACGAGGTGGCGCTCGAGCTTGGTCTGGGCCGGGTACGCGTGATGTCGCGGCTGGGCCGGACCGACGCCGCGGAGCGCTGGCACGAGGGGCCGACCGGTCCGGACAGCCCGATGGCCCGGCAGGCCCCAGGCCAGTGCGGCACCTGCGCGTTCTACCTGCCGCTGGAGGGTTCGCTACGCACGATGCTCGGTGCCTGCGGCAACGAGTACGCACCGAGTGACGGCCGGATCGTTGATGCCCTGTACGGCTGCGGCGCGCACTCCGAGGCCGTGAGCGAACCCGAGCCGGAACCGCTCACCGCCGTCTCCTACGACACCCAGCGCTATGACGTCCTCGACGCTGACGTCGAGCCCGTCGACCTGACCGAGGACGGCGCGGTCGCCGACGTGACCTCTGACGGTGCGGCCGCCGACGTGACAGAGGACAGCGAGCCGGAAACCTGAGCCCTCCGTTGCCTCCGGTGCCCGGTGACGCGTTCGGAACGGAGGCGATCCGCGGGCGTGTGCTGGCTGCCTGGACAGCATCGCCGGCGCGCTTCCGGGAGGACGCCAATGCTGAGGAGGACCTGGCCCTCGGCGGCTACCGGGAGCGGCTGATCGTCGAGCTCGCGCAGAACGCCGTCGATGCCGCCGCGCGGACCGGGCAACCGGGTCGGCTGCGGCTGCGAGTGGCAGCAGGCGTGTTCAGCGCAGCGAATACCGGCGCACCCCTGGACGCTGACGGCGTACAGGCGCTGGCGACGTTGCGAGCCTCGGCGAAGCGTGACGAGGGCACCGTCGGCCGCTTCGGGGTCGGCTTCGCCGCCGTCCTCGCGGTCACCGATCGGCCGCAGATCGTCTCGACCAGCGGGTCGGTCGAGTTCGACGCAGACCGGACCAGGGAGCTGGTGTCCGCCATCCCGGAGCTGTCTGTGGAGCTGCGCCGTCGCGGGGGAGCGGTGCCTGCGTTGCGGTTGCCGTTCGGCTGCGCGGGCTCCCCACCGGACGGCTTCGTCACCGAGGTCCGCCTGCCGTTGCGGCCCGGGACGGAGGACGGGGTACGCCGCCAGCTGGCCGAACTGCGTGCGGAGTTGCTGCTGTCCCTGCCGGGCCTGGCCGAGATCGATGTGGAGGGCCGGCTGCTCACCCGCACCGACCTACCCCCTGGCTGGGTGGTGCTGGCCGACGGCGAGCAGCGCCGGCGCTGGGCGCTGGAAACGGCCTCCGGCGACTTACCCGCCGAGATACTGGCCGGTCGGCCGGTTGAGGAACGCGAGCGCACCTCTTGGTCGCTCTGCTGGGCCGTCCCCGTCGACGAGGCAGTGGTGGCGCCACTGCCCGGCCGGCAGGTGGTGCACGCGCCGACGCCGAGCGACGAACCGCTGTCGCTTCCGGTCATGTTGATCGCCACGTTCCCGCTGGCACCAGATCGACGCCACGTCGCCCCGGGTCCGTTGACCGACTACCTGGTTGCCGCTGCCGCATCGGCGTACGCCCGGCTGCTCGGCCGGCTCGATCCGGCCCCGGCAGTGCTTGCCCTCGTGCCGCGCCTGGGCTTCGCCGCGGCCGAACTTGACGCGGCGCTGTGCCGATCGGCACTTGCCGAGCTGCGCGAGACGGGCTGGTTGCCCTCAGCCGAGGGCGCCCGCGTGCGCCCCGACCGGGCCGCATCGCTCGACCCGGTTTCAGAAGCGCTGGTCGAGGCGCTGGTCGAGGTGATTCCCGGGCTGCTGCCCGCGGCGTGGTCGACCCGCCGGGACGGGCAGGTGCTGGACTCGCTCGGCATCGAGCGGTTGTCTGTCGCCGATGTCGTTCAGGTGCTGTCCGCTGTGGACAGGCCTGGTACGTGGTGGGCGCAGCTGTATGCGGCCCTGGCCGACCTCGGCTCGATGGATGATCCGGAGGCGCTCGCCGCCATCCCGGTTCCGCTGGCCGACGGTCGTACGTCGTACGGAGCGCGGGGTCTGCTGCTGCCGGATCGGACGCTGCCGGCCGGTGACCTGACTGAGCTCGGGCTGCGGCTGGTCGACCCCGCGGCGGTGCATCCGCTCCTGGAGCGGCTGGGCGCCCGCCCGGCTACTGCCGCTGCGGTGTTGCTGGACCCGATCGTGCGGGCGGCCGTCGAGGAGTCGCTGGACGAGGAGGACCCGGCGCCGATCACCGCCGCGGTGCTCGCGCTGGTCCGCGCCGCGGACGCCGGCGTCGGCGACTTTCCATGGCTGGCCGACCTTGCTCTGCCCGATGCCGAGGGCGGCTGGAGTGCTGCCGGGGAGCTGATGCTGGGCAGTTCACCACTTGCCGACGTGCTGGCCGACAGTTCGCTCGGCGTCGTCGACCCGGATGCCGAGACACGGTGGGGTGCGGCGCTCGGCGCCGTCGGGGTGCTTGCCACGTTCGCGGTCCTGCGCGCCCAGGACGTGGAGGTGGGAGCCGACCTCGACCTGGACAGGATCGAGGAGTGGTACGACGCTGTGCTCGACCGGCTGCCGCCGGACGACGTGCCGGCCGTCCTCGGCACCGTCACGGCGGTCCGTGATCTGGAACGGGTCAGCTCCGACCGCTGGCCGGCGGCGCTGACCCTGTTGTCGGCGCTGCCCCGGGACGTATTCGATGCGCTCGTGGTCGCCCTTCCGGGCGGGGCATCGGCCAGGGTGCCGTCCTACACGACGTGGTGGCTGTCGACACATCCGGTCCTGGACGGTGCCCGCCCGGACAGGCTACGGCGCCACGGCTCAGTCGACCTGAGCGGTCTGTACGACGAGGCACCTGCGGACACGCCGGACTACCTCGACTGCCCGTCCACCGTGGAGGACGTACTCGTCGATGCCGAGTCGGCGCTGGAACTGCTGGCCCGGCTGGGCGATCCGCAGCGGGCGGTGCCGGGCGCCGTGCTCGACGGCATCTACGGCCGGCTTGCGGCGGCGCTGGACGGTGTGGACGCCCGCCCGACGCAGTGGCTGCGCACGGTCACCGGGGAGGTGGTGCGGCGGGAGGCTGCGATGGTGCTCGATGCGCCGTACCTGCTGCCCTTGCTGGAGCGCGCCGCCGTACCGGCCGGGACTGACGCTGGCCCGGTGGCCGACCTGCTCGACCTGCCGCTGGCCTCGGAGCTTGTCACGGCTTCGGTGACCTCACGGCCCGGGCGGGAAGTCCGCTGGCGCGACGTTCCCGGGGCTGCGCTGGCCGCGCGCCGCCTGGGCATTGCCGAACTGCCTGGACGGGTCGCCCTCCACGCCGCGCTCAGCGTGGACGGCCGGGACGTCGACTGGTGGCCAGGCGACATCGACAGCGTGAGCCTGGACGCGGGTGCGGCGGCGCTCGGTCGTGCCCTGGCGTGGAGGCACGGCGCGTGGCCGCTGCGCGCTGCCCTGGCGGAGGCGTTCGCGCGCCCGGAGGATTCTGCGTTGCTCGCCGCCGAGGACGCGGTGGGCTGACCCGACGTCACGACCGCGGGCTTTGCCACCTTTCCGCCCGGGCCGAGTGGGAAACCCCACAGTCACGGGACGAGCAGCGAGCCCAGCCGGTCGAGGAAGACGCGTTGCCCGGCCACGACCTTGCTCCGGGCCTCGGCCAGCCCGAACCACTCGACGTGGTCGATCTCCGGGAACTCACTGATGCGACCCGACCCCTTCGGCCACTCCATCGAGAAGACACCGGGTACGACGTCGCGCGGGTCGAGATCGCCCTCGACGGCCCAGGCGATCACCTGCTTGCCACCGGACTGTGTGACGACGCCGAGTTCGGTTGCCTTCCCCGGCGGCGCGGCAAGGCCGAGTTCCTCGGCGAACTCGCGGAGTGCTGCGGCCAGCGGTTCCTCGCCCGGCTCGTACTCTCCCTTGGGCACGGTCCATGCGCCTGCGTCCCGCCGTTGCCAGAACGGCCCTCCCATGTGGGCGAGCAGGACTTCGATGCGCGGGCCGGTACGGCGGAACAGCAGTAGTCCCGCGCTACGCTTGGCCGCCACGCCGAGAGTCTGCTCGAATGTCCGCGCGAACAGCGACATGGGATGCCTAGTTCGGCCCTTCGACTACCAAGAACGCATCCGATCAGCGAGTTTCCGTTGGTGCGAAGCTGTCAGCGGCGGCGCTGCTGGCGAATGGAGATCCAGAGGCCGAGCAGGCCGAGCACCCAACCGGCCAGGGTTGTCCATAGCCATCCAAGCGCTCCGGCATCGGCAAGTCGCCCGGTGAAGAAGAGCAGCACCACGAAGCCGACGAACCACATCGCCGTACCGGCAATGATGACCGTGCTGGCGTTGACGTCCAGCGGCTCCGGCGAAGGCCGCAGTGGGCGGGGCATGCGGGCAGGATACGGCCCCGGGACGAGATCGTGAGGTATGCTAACGATCGTGCCCGTCAAGACAGCAACCCCTCCTGCGCTTGCGCATGATCTGCGCCTTGCGGTGATGCGCCTGTCGCGCCGGCTACGGTCCCAGCGGGCAGACACGTCAATGACGCTGACGCACCTCGCCGCGCTTTCCACTCTCTACGCCAAGGGCCCGCTGACCCCCGGTGAGCTGGCGGCGCACGAGAAGGTGCAGCCACCATCGATGACCCGGGTCGTCTGTGCGCTGGAGGAGCGCGGCTTCGTCCTGCGCGCCCCGCACCCGACCGACGGCCGGCAAGTCATCGTCAGTCTGACCCCGGCGGCCGAGGACTTCCTGCTCGAGGAGATTCGCATGCGTGAGGCCTGGCTGACCCGACGGCTGGCCGAGCTGACCGACGAAGAGCGGGAGATCCTCCAGGTAGCGAGCGAGGTCATCGGTCGCCTGGTCGATTCGTGACCTTCCCCGGCCCCGCCGGCTGGATGTGGAGCGCGTGACCGCGACGACCCGGCACGGCATGTTCGCCTCCCTGCGGGTGCGAAACTACCGGCTATTCGCGACGGGCAGCCTCGTCTCCAACACCGGCACCTGGATGCAGCGGGTAGCCCAGGACTGGCTCGTGCTGGAACTGTCGAACGGCAGCGGCGTCGCCCTCGGAGTGGTCACCGCCTTGCAGTTCGGCCCGATCCTGTTCTTCGGCATGTACGGCGGGATGCTCGCCGACCGCTACGACAAGCGGACGCTGCTCTTCGCCACCCAGGCCTCGATGGGTCTGCTCGCCCTCGTCCTCGGGCTGCTCGACCTGGGCAACGTCGTCGCCCTGTGGCACGTCTACGTCCTGGCCACCGGGCTCGGCATCGCGACATCGTTGGATACCCCGATCCGGCAGGCATTCGTGTCAGAACTCGTCGGACCCGAGCGATTGACCAACGCCGTCGGGCTCAACTCCTCGACGTTCAACGCCGCTCGCCTCGTCGGTCCTGGAGCAGCCGGCCTGCTGATCGCCGCGTTCAGCACTGCTCCGGTCTTCCTTCTCAATGCCGGCAGCTTCGCGGTCACGTTGATCGCGCTCACCCGGATGCGCTCCGCTGAGCTGTTCATGACCACTCGGGTGGCGCGCGGCAAGGGTCAGTTACGCGAGGCGCTGAGCTACGTCCGCGCCCGGCCCGATCTCAGGTTGACCATGCTGCTGGTCTTCATCGTGGGCACCTTCGGGCTGAACTTCCAGCTGACCACTGCGCTGATGGCGCGCGAGGTTTTCAAGCTCGACGCCAGCGCGTTCGGGTTGCTCGGCAGCTGCGTCGCTGTCGGCTCATTGACCGGGGCGTTGTTGTCCGCCCGCCGCCGGGAACGTCCGCGGCTGCGGCTGCTGATCGGGGCGGCGATGACCTTCGGCGTACTGGAGATCATCGCCGGGGTGATGCCGACGTTCGCCAGCTTCGCGATCCTGCTCGTCCCGACCGGTGCTGCGGCGCTCACGTTCATTATCGCGGCGAACTCCTCGGTACAACTCGGGACCGATGCCTCCATGCGCGGCCGAGTGATGGCGCTGTATCTGCTCTTCTTCATGGGTGGCGCCCCGATCGGCGCCCCCATCATCGGGTGGCTCTCGGAGAACTTCGGAGCCCGCTCCGGGATCGTGGCCGGCGGCCTGTGCTGCGTCCTCGCGGCCGCGGCCATCGGTGCCCGGCTCGCGATCCAGACCGGCCTGCGGGTGGAGGCACATGTCACAACGCGGCCACATCTGCAGTTGCGAGTGCCGGCCCTGAAGGCCTGACGCACCGGCTGGGAGGCTGACCCCACCGGCCGCTTGTCCTCCCCGGAATCCCGGCTTACCGTGGGTCATGCCCAGCGGGGGCACGGTCGAGGCGGTGCTCTTCTTTGTGCTGTTCCTGTTCGTCATCGGATTGCCGTTATTCGGTGGTCGGCTGATACGTGTCGTTCGACGCCAGATCGAGCGCCGCAGCGACCGACGGCCGCCGCCGCCGTCCGCCACCCGACCCACCGGGCAGCTCGTGGACGACCTGCGCCGACTGTCGCGCTCGCTGGCCGAGCTGCCCGCCGGCGCGCCGTGGGCCCGTCACCACGGCACCCAGATGGCCTACGACGACGTACTCGTTGAGCTGTGCCGGGCACTGGAAGTCGAGCATGACCTGGGCAGCCTGTCCCAGGGGCTGACCCGCGACATGGAGCGGTTGCGCGTGGAGGACGTCCTGTACGGCCTCGGGCTGCGCATCCACACCGTCGGCACCTGACCGCCTGCGCTACGCGATCGTGTCGTTCTCCGTCGGATGGAGGATGAAGCACCCGCAGGGCTGCCCTGCCCGACCTACCAGGCGTAGTCCTCCGGCGCGGTCTCGTAGCCGGGGAAGATGTCGTCCAGCCGGTCCAGCGCGCCGGTGTCCAGCGAGACCCGGGTGGCGGCGAGTGCGCTGTCCAGCTGCTCGAGCGTCCGTGGCCCGACGATCGGGGCGGTCACGACCGGCTGATGCAACAACCAGGCTAGCCCGACATCTGCGGGGTCCGAGCCCAATTCGTCGCAGAACGCTTCGTACGCCGTGATCGCCTTGCGGTTGGCCTTGAGCGATTCCTTGGCCCGCCCGGCGCTGCGGCGCTTGCCCTTGCGCTCCTTGTTGAGTACGCCGGCCAGCAGGCCACCGTGCAACGGGCTCCACGGGATCAGCCCGAGGCCGTAGTGCTCGCAGACCGGGATCACCTCGCGCTCGACGTCGCGGACGAGCAGGTTGTAGATCGACTGCTCACTGACCAGGCCGAGGAAGTTGCGCCGCGCGGCGGCTTCGTTGGCTGCGGCGATGTGCCAGCCGGCAAAGTTGGAACTCCCGGCGTACAGGATCTTGCCCTGGGCGACGAGGACCTCGACGGCCTGCCAGATCTCGTCCCAGGAGGTGTCACGGTCCACATGGTGGAACTGGTAGAGGTCGATGTAGTCGGTGTTGAGCCGTCGTAGCGAGGCGTCGCAGGCGCGGCGGATGTTCAGCGCAGACAGCTTGCCGTTGTTCGGCCATTCGGCCATGTCGCCGTACAGCTTGGTCGCGAGCACGACGCGTTCCCGGCGCTCGCCGCCATGGGTGAACCAGCTGCCGACGATCTCCTCCGTGCCGCCCTTGTTCTCCGCCCAGCCGTAGACGTTGGCGGTGTCGAAGAAGTTGACGCCGTTCTCGATCGCGTGGTCCATGATCTCGTGGGAGTCCTCCTCCGAGGTCTCCGGGCCGAAGTTCATGGTGCCGAGGCAGAGGCGACTGACGCGCAGGCCGGTACGGCCGAGGTGGGTGTAATCCATGGTTGCCAGCCTGGCACGCTGCCCGATGTGATGCACACTTTCGATGCGGCCACCGCGGTCCGCGCCCTGGGCAACGGCCGGTACGCCGCCACCTTGGACCCGGTGTGGGGTGTGGGGGAGGGCCTGCTCAACGGCGGGTACCTGATGGCGCTCGGCGTCCGCTCAGCCCTGGTCGACAGTGGTCATCCCGATCCCCTCGCCGTGTCGGCGACGTTCCTGCGGCCGCTGCCGGCCGGGTCCGCGACGGTCGTGGTCGAGCCGCTGCGCTCGGGGCGCACGGTGTCCTCGTCACGGGTGACGGTGGGTGCGGATGAGGAGTCACCGAGCGTGGACATGCAGGTGACGGCGGCCACCCTGACCGGCGGTGCGACCTGGACCGACTCCGTACCACCGGTGATCGCCCGGCCCGAGGACTGCCTGCGCGGACCCATGCCCGGCGCCGGGGCGACACCCCCTGGTCTCACCGAGGTGCTCGACTACGCCTTCGATCCGGACACGTCGGGATGGCTCACCGGTACGCCGGGGCGCCAGCCGCTGCTCAACCTGTGGTTGCGGTTCACCGACGCCCGGCCCATCGATCCGCTCGGTCTCGTGTTGCTCTGTGACGCGTGCCCACCGGTGCTCTTCGCGCTGGGCAGGTTCGGCTGGGCGCCGACGGTCGCCATGCAGGTGCTGATCCGCGCGGTCCCCGCGCCCGGTTGGTGTCAGGTGGAGGCCCGCGCGCGCTTGATCGGCGGCGGGTTCAGCGACGAGGAGGTAGCCGTGTGGGACAGCACGGGTGCACTGGTCGCCCAGTCGCGCCAGATCGCCGTACCACCCCGCGTCGCCGTACCCCCCCGTGCCGCGGTCCCGCCCGCGCCGCGGTGACCGAGCACCGTCTGGCAGCCGCGCCCGAGGAAGCAGAAAGGCCGCTGAAGACACGGCGACTTGCCTTCGCGATCGTGGCGGTCGGGCTTTTCATGAGTTCGATGGATCAGACCGTCGTGGCCACAGCGCTCCCGGCATTTCAGCGCGACCTCGACGCCGCGCTGAACTGGAGCGGGTGGACCATCACCGTCTACGCGCTGGGGCAGGTTCTGGCCATGCCCATTGCCGGGCGGCTCAGTGATCAGGTCGGGCGCAAGAAGGTCTTTCTCATTGCGGTCGGCGTCTTCACCCTGACGTCGCTGTGCTGCGCGCTGGCCCCGAACATCTACGTGCTCGTCTTCTTCCGTGCGCTCCAGGGCCTCGGCGGCGGCGCCATGATTCCGTCGGCCACCGGGATCGTGTCCGATGAATTCCGCCGAGATCGAGATCGCGCGGTAGGCATGTTCACGAGCATCTTCCCGATCGGCGGCATCGTGGGGCCGATCATCGGGGGCGCTTTCGTGACCTACACGTCCTGGCGGGTGATCTTCCTCGTCAACGTCCCCATCGGTGTCGCGTTGCTATTCCTGGGCATCAAGTTCATCTCGGCAACACCACGTAAGCCGGCGCCGGCGATCGACTACTCGGGGATCGCGCTGCTGGGCTCGCTGCTGCTGCTCGCGATGTTCGGCTTCGCGCATCTGGGCAGTCCCGGCAGTCAGGTCACGGACCCTCTCTTCATCGGAACCGAGCTGGCCGCGGTCGCATTGGCGGCGCTCTCCGTCCGGCACTCGATACGCCATCGGTCCCCGTTCATCCCGATTCGTCTCCTCCGGGGCCGGACGTTCGGCGCTATGAATGCGCTCAACTTCGTGTTCGGCGGGGCAGCGCTCGGGTTCGGCGCGTTGGTGCCGCTCTACGCGCAGCAGCGCTTCGACATCGACGCGCTGGCCTCAGGAACACTGCTGACAGCGCGTGCGGTGGGCATGATCTGCGTGGCCGGCCTCACCGTGCTGGCACTGCGGCGTACCGGGCACCGCGTTCCCATGGCAGTCGGCCTCTTGGTCGTCGCCACCGGGCTCATCCTCATGTCGATGCCGCCGCAGGAAATGTCGGCCTACGTCTGGCTCGCGGTTGCGGCCGGGGTCACCGGTCTTGGCATGGGATGTTTCGTCCCGGCAGCCAACAACGCCGGTCTGCACCTGGCCGGTGACGAGTTGGCGGCCAGCGCGGGCCTGCGCGGCATGTTCCGAATGGCTGGACTGATCGTCGCCGTGTCGCTGACGACCGCCATGCTCTCGCGTAGCGGCGACCCGGGCCTCACCCAGGCGCATGGCTTCCTCCTTTGTGCGGTCCTCCTGCTGGTCTCGCTTCCACTCGTCCTCTCGCCGCCGGATCATCGCGGAAGGTGGTGAGCCCCGCTGTCGTGGCGCTGAGGGTGTTCGGACATCGAATCGGACATCCTGTGGGGGTGGGTATCTCCAGGCTCTGCCCCAGGAGTGAACGCTCCTGGCTTGTCCGCCGTACACAGTGCACGAAGCCATCGGCGTGAGCCGGGACAGGAGGGCGATGGGGCTGCGGCTGGTGCGGGCTGGCAAGCACAAGGGCGACGGACCCTCGCTGGCCACCGAGGCCGATGTCCGGCTTGCCTACGACGCGCACGGCAGTGAGCTGTACCGATATGCAGTGCGCGCCACCGGGGACGGTGGCGCATCGCAAGACATCGTGCAGGAGATCTTCCTCCGGGCGTGGCGCTCGGGTCACCTGTTCGATCCGGCGCTGGCGAGCCTTCGGGTCTGGTTGTTCGCGATCGCCCGCAACGTCGTGGTCGATCATCACCGTGCGGTGGGGGCGCGGCCGTGGCTGCGCGGTCTCACCGACCAACCGGCCGACGTGGGCCCCCCGGTCGCTGATCATTCGGAGCGCCTAGTGCATGCGTGGGTGGTGGAGGAGGCGCTGGAACGGATCGGGCAGGAGCACCGCCAAGCTGTGACCGAGACCTATCTGAAGGACCGGCCCTACGCCGACGTAGCGGCCGAGTTGGGAATCCCCATCGGCACCCTGCGCAGCAGGGTGTTCTACGGGCTGAAAGCACTACGTGTCGTACTGGATGAGATGGAGGTGACGTTGTGACCGAGGAAACGCACCGTGTGCTGCGCGAGTCGCTCGGCGCCTACGTGCTCGGCCATCTGGATCCAGCCGACGAGGAAGCTGTTCGCGCGCACCTGGCCGGTTGTGCGCAGTGCCGGTCCGAGTTGGCCGAGCTCCTGCCGGTGGCGAGTGCGCTGGCCCCCGCACGGCGTCAGCCGGTCACCGGCGGTCCGCCCCCCCAGGTCCTGGAACGACGCGTCATCGACGCCGTCGCCGCAGAGGCGGGTAAACGGCGCAGGACCCGCGTGGTCACGACCGTCGCCGCAATCGCCGCGGCGGCCGCGCTGATCGTCGTCGCCGCATTCGGTATCGCGACCTTCATCGACCGTACGCCGCAGGCTCCGGTGCCCGAGATCGTCGCTGTACAGGTGTCCCCCCAGCTCGACCTGGTCACCGCCAGCGCGGGGCTCATCGACCACACCTGGGGCGTCGAGGTAAAGCTGACCACCGCCGGACTGGCTGCGGGAACGGAGTACGAGGCGTTCGTGCTCGGTGAGGACGGGGGCGAGGTCACGGCAGGGACCTTCGTCGCGATCGGCGATGACGAGATGCTGTGCAACCTGCAGGCGTCGCTGCTGCTCGAGGACGCCAGCGGGTTCGAGATCCGCAATGAGGCCGGCGAGGTCGTCATCAGCAGCGACTTCTGAGGGGTCAGTGCACGGGGGCCGGCGCTCCCTCGCGCAGTTCGCCGTCATGCATCGACAGGATGCGGTCGGCGTACTCCCACGTCTCGGGGTTGTGGGTGGCGATCAGACAGACCGAGCCGCTCCGGACCAGCCGCCGAAAAGCGGTGAAGATGACCTCGGTCCAGCGCGCGTCCTGGTGCGCTGTCGGTTCGTCGGCCAGCACGATCGCGGGCTCCAGCAGCAGCGCACGTGACACGCAACAGCGCTGCTGCTCGCCCAGGGAGGCCTGCTTGGGATAGCGATCGGCGAGATGATCGATACCTACGGAGGTCATCAGCTCACGTGCGGCTTTGCCGCCCCGATCCGGCGCTCCGGTGAGCCGGCCAGGCAGCGAGACGTTCTCGCCCATCGTCAGGTCCTCGAGCAGCCCGAGGGCTTGCGGGATCAGCGCCAGTTCCCCCCACGACAGATCCTCCGCCTGCCGCCCGGCCAGGGCAGCGCCCCAGGTCAGGGCGCCGGCATCGGCTCGCTCCCAGCCGCACAGCACATTCAGCAGCGTGGACTTGCCCGAGCCGGACGGGCCGACGAGTGCGACCAGCTCGCCAGGGTGTAACACTAGGCTGACCTCGCGCAGCGCATGCACCAGCTCTGCGTTGCGCCGATACGTCTTGGAAAGCCCCGTGCCAGAGACCACGACAGCGTCGGTCACCATGACTCCACGACCTGACCATGCTCCAGCCGCAGCAGGTGATCCGAGGCCGCCACCACCGCCGGATCGTGCGAAGACAGGATGAACGCCACGCCCTCCTCGCGCAGGTCGTGAACCGCCTGCAACACCCGCTCGGCCGAAGCGCTGTCCAGCTCCGCCGTCGGTTCGTCGGCGACCACGATCGCCGGGCGGCCGATCACCGCACAGGCCACCGCCACCCGCTGCTGCTCACCTCCGGAGAGCTGAACCGGCTTGTGGGTTGCTCGTTGCTCCAGGCCGAGGGTACGCAGCAGCCGGTCGATCTCCGCCGGGTCCGGCCGCTGTCCGCGCAACCGGGCGGCCAGCTGCAACTGGTCGGTGACGGTCAGGTACTCGACCAGGTTGTCGATCGGGTTCTGGAAGACATAGGCGACCGCCGTACGCCGCAGCGCCCGCCGCCCGCGCGGTCCCAGACCGGCGACCTCGGTCCCGGCGATGAGGACCGAGCCGTCGGTGGGGCGGTCAACGCAGGCCAGGATGCGCAGCAGTGAGGACTTGCCCGATCCCGACGGCCCGACGATCGAGGTGACCCGGGCGCTCGGGAAGTCCTTGTCGACATCGGTCAGCGCGAGCACCTCCTCGTCCGCGGTGCGGTAGACCTTGCGCACCCCACGGCATACCGCGGCAGGCAGCTCGGACAGGTCGGTGCCGGTACCCGCCCGGTCGAACCACTCGTCGTTGTAGCCGCCCTGGGGCGCGGGGTGTCTAGGAGCCAAGTCGGAGCACCTCTACCATGTCGGCGCGGCTGGCCGCGCGCTGCGAGTACGCCGCCGCGAGCAAGGCCACCGCAACCGTGGCAGCCGCGGCGACGAGAACCGTGATCAGCGGGACGGTGAGCAACGGCCCCGGTGGACGGGTCGGATCGATTTCCAACCCCCGGTATACGACCAGCACCGCGGCCCACGCCAGCGCAGCTCCGATGGCGAAGGCGAGCCCGAGCAGGACCGTCAGTTCCAGGACCAGCGAGCGAAGGTGGCTGGCGGGTTTCAGGCCCATCCGGCGGGCCAGCGCGTAGGACGCGACGCGGGTGCGCTGCCGCGTCTCCAGGTACAGCAGCAGACCACCGACGGCCACCGCACCGACGAAGGCGGCCAGCGCCTGCAGGTAGCCGAAGGTCCAGCTCACCGAAAGGAAGTTCGCGACCCGGAAGACGGTGTCGGTGCTCTGGACCCGCAACACCCGGATGTCGTCGGGGAGCGCTTCGCGAACGGCGTTCTCCGCGGAGGTGGACCAGATCTCGGTGAACCTGCCGGCAGTCCGGTCGATCTCGCCGAGCTGCTCCGCCCGCACGATCAGCATAGGGACGGGTAGCCGCCGCCCCGGAAAGGTGTCCACCCGCGCGACCACATCCATCTCGACGTCCCGGATGCCCAGCGCGACGGTGAGGGTGTCCTCGCTGAACCCCATCGAGAGCGCGTTCACACCAGCAGATCCGTCCTCGCCGGACAGCGCAGCGAGCAACTCGGCCAGCGGGACATCGGCGAAGCGGTCGTCCCAGTACGCGAACTCCATGAACGTCTCGGGGTCGATGGCGAGGACCGTGACGTCCTGGCCGTCGACGCTGCCGTAGGGGTAGCGGGCGACGATCGTTCCGACCTCGTCGATCGCCGCGGATCTGACGGGGCGATCGACGGAGATGACGGCGATGTCGCTGCCGACCACCACCCCCGCCTTGGCCGCCAGGGTGTACTCGGTGGTGTCGGTCAGCGTCGAGGCGTAGACCAGGACACCGATCGGCATGCTGACCGCCGCCAGCAGGCCGGCGCTGACGAGCCGTGATGCGGCGACGCGGCTCACCGCGAGGTACGGCGCCGACCGCCAGCGACCGGCACGTCGGCGCAGTATCGGAAGCAGGGCGGCCAGTAGTCGCACCGCGAGGACGGCCGCTCCGGCCAGGAACAACAGCGGGAAGGACACCAGCAGGAGGTTGACCTGGGCGACATTCCTGTCGATGACGACGCCGTCCTCGTTGCGCAGTTGCAGCCAGGCGGCGAGCGCGGCGGCGAGCAGCAGCAGTTCCCACGGCAGCCTGCTGGTCCAGGATTGCCGGAGGCCGATGGTGCGCTCGGCGGTGCCGCGCGCACGCAGCCCGGCCACGGTCGCCAGCAGAACCATTCCGAGCAGCAGTCCGACGGCGGCGGTCACCGCTGCCTGTACTGGTGCGCTCGGGTCGACGGCCGGGTTGGGGCCGAGCACCTTGATCAGCCACTGGGACAGCAACCAGCCGAGCAATGTTCCGGCAATCGCCGGAATCGCCAGCTCCAGGGCGGCCTTCCCGGCCAGCGCTGTCGGGCCGACGCCCCGGCTGGACAGCAGCCGGACCTCGCGCACCCGGCGATCGGCCCAGTAACTCCCGGCTGCGGCGACGAGCAGGAGCGCCAGGATGCTGCCGCCCAGCGCAATCGGGACGACCGGGCCGCGCAGGCCGTTGCGGATCAGCGTCGTCCGCTCGACTAGCTCCGGTAGGAGGCCGGTGCCACCAGTGCGATCGAACTGATTGGCGATCCCGGATTCCTCGAATGCGCGATCACGCTGACCGACGATGCGTTCCGCCTCGGACAGGGTGATTCCGTCCGTCTCGATCGGTGAGATCCACGAGCGGTCGACCGAGGTGGTCTGGAAACTCTGGCTCAGCAGCCGCTCCACCTCGTCGATGATCGTGGGGTCAGTGGCGATGATCAGTGCCGGCGGCGGGGGGTCCAGAGATGCCTCATTGAGGAAGAGACCGCTGTAGGAGCACCAATATTCGCGCGGGACCTGCTCGGTGAAGAGGTCCTGATAGATGCCGGCGACGGCGACGTCGTATCCCCCCGCGAGCACTGGGTCCCCGACCCCGACATCGAGCCGCTGGGCTGCAAACGCCGGGAGGAGGAGGCCCGGTCCGGTGCCGCCGTCGAGGATCTCGATGTTGTCGGCGGTGCCGTCGCGGTAGAAGAGCTGCCCCAGGGTGGACTCCGTGTCGCTGTTCAGCGATACGGTGCCGCTGGACCGCTGAACGCGGTACGGCGGGGCCAGGCCCTGCGCGGTCATCGAGGTAGAGACCTGCTCGTTCAGCTGCTGGCCTTGTCCCTCCTCCAGGCTGAAACCTCTGACACCCAGTTGCTCGACCTCCGGATAGGCCGCGTCGTCGCATTCCGCCGCCAGTTGCACCCGGAGCGACTCGGATGCAGCAGAGGATAGGAACAGCGCCGCCGAGGAGCTGGCGCAGGCCAGAATCGCGGCCGCGCCCAGCACCGCAAGGATGACGGCGGGCTGGCCCAAGGACAGCAGCGGCGCACGGGTCCACGGGGGCAGCAGGATGACGCCGCCGCCTCGGCGGGGCCTGGTGGCCGCCCGTGTCCGGCGCGTGGCGGGCCGAGTCGGCTCGAGCAACGTCACCCCGGCACACTAGGGGAGGTCACCCGCGCAGATGCATCCTCGTATCCGGATCGTTGCGACCTGATCGCCGCGTTGCCCAGCTGAATAGGTTTGTCCGCCCACGCTGCCGAGCGGACAATCACCGGGTGTCTGCAACGCTGATCGTCCGCGACGTCGGCGTACTCCGAGGCTCAGTGCCCGTTCTGGCGGGGGTGTCGCTGGCTGTGCACGCGGGTCAACGGCTGGCCGTCGTCGGACCGAACGGCGTCGGAAAGACGACACTTCTCCAGGTGATCGCCGGGGAACTGGAGCCCGACGAGGGCTCGGTGCAGGCGAAGCCGCCGTCCACGGTCGTCGTGCATGTCGCCCAGGAGTTGTCGATCCGACCTGGGGAGACGGTGCTCGACTACCTCGGCCGCAGCACCGGTGTCGCCAGCCGCGAGGCAGCTCTGCGGGCCGCCACCGAGGCCCTTGCGGACACAGCCATAGACCAGTCGGAGCCGGGAGTCGGGTACGACGATGCGTTGCAGGCGTGGCTGGCCGCCGGTGGCGCAGACTTCCCCGAACGGGCCGCCGAGGTCAGCGATCGGCTGGGCCTGCGCATCGACGTCTCTACCCGCGGAACCGAGGCGCTCTCCGGTGGGCAGGCGGCCCGGCTACGGCTGGCGACCGCATTGATCAGCCGCCCCGACGTGTTGCTGCTCGATGAACCCACCAACGACCTCGACCTGGCCGGCCTCGCCGCATTGGAGTCGCTCGTGACGTCCACGACGGCGGGCGTCGTACTCGTGTCCCATGACCGCGAGTTCCTCGCCTGGACGGTCACCGACGTCATCGAGATCGATGAGTTCACCCGGCAGTCATCGGCGTACGTGGGAGGTTGGCAGTCCTATCTGGACGAACGCGCAGCCGCCCGGGTCCGCGCCGGGGAGGCGTACGAGCAGTACGCCGAGGCTCGCACCGAACTGGCGCAGCGGGCGCACCGGCAGCGGGAGTGGGCGCGGGCCGGCGCGGCGCGATCGGCGAGTCCGGCCAAGGAGAACGACCGGAACATCCGCTGGCGCGAGGTGCAGCGTGCGCAGCGGACCGGAGCCAAAGGGGCGGCGGCCGAGGCCGCGCTGGAACGTCTCACGGTCATCGAGCAGCTGCGCGACGCGTGGGAACTGCGGTTGAACATTGCCTCGGCCGGTCGCGGCAGCGACATCGTGTTCGCGCTGCGGGAGGCGATCGTCGTGCGAGGCGACATCCGGCTCGGCCCGATGGAGCTGTCGATCCACGCCGGGGAACGTCTGCGCATCACCGGACCCAACGGATCTGGCAAGTCGACCCTCATCGAGGCGTTGCTCGGCCGGCTGCCGCTGATGGCCGGTTCGGCGTACCGGGGCCCGGGGGTGGTGGTGGGCGAGATGGAGCAGACGCGGTCGTTCGTGCGCGGGCCCGTGGCAGTACTCGACATCGTGCGAGGGCTGACCGGAGCAGGTGTGGAGGAGACCCGGACATTGCTGGCCAAGTTCCGGATCGGTGCGGACGTCGTGCTTCGTCCTGCGGACTCGCTCTCACCCGGGGAGCGAACCAGGGTGGGACTGGCCTTGTTCCAAGCGCGTGGCGTCACCTGCCTCGTGCTGGACGAACCGACGAACCATCTGGATCTGCCGGCCATCGAGCAGCTGGAGCGGGCGCTGGACAGCTACGACGGGACCCTGCTGCTCGTCACCCATGACCGCCGGCTCGCCGCGTCGGTCCGGGTCACCCGCGAGGTCGACACGGCCTCGCTGCGGGCATGATCCGGCGGGTGGCCGAGCCGATCTTCGTCGAGCACGCAGCAGACCCGCGGCTGGATGATTTTCGGGACCTGACGGTTGCGGATAGACGGCCCGATCGCCCCGGCGGCCGGGGGGCCGTGGTTGCCGAAGGCGTGGTCGTCGTCCGCCGGATGCTGACCTCGCCGTACCCCGTTCGCGCGATCCTCGGTGTGGCGGCGCGGGTCGACGACCTCCGGGCCAATCTGTCCACTATGGACGTACCGGCGTATGTCGTGACGCCGCAGGTGATGTCCGATGCCGTCGGGTTCCATCTGAACCGGGGCGTCCTCGCGGTGGCTGACCGTCCCGTACCTCCGCCGATCGGGGACCTGCTGACCGGTGATCGGTTGCTGATCCTGGAGGGTGTCAACGACCACGAGAACCTCGGCGCGTTGTTTCGCAACGCCGCCGCCCTCGGTACCGACGCCGTGCTGCTCGGCGACCGGTGCTCCGACCCGCTGTACCGTCGCTCGGTGCGGGTGTCGATGGGTCACGTCCTCGGGGTGCCGTTCGCAACGATGCCTCGGTGGCCGGCCGACCTGGCCGCGGTTCGCGCCGCCGGGCTCTTTGTCATGGCCTTGACGCCGCAGGCCGGTGCGACGCCGCTGGCCGCGTTCGATCCGGCCGCGCATCGACGCGTTGCCCTCCTGGTCGGTGCGGAGGGACCGGGTTTGAGCGTGGCAGCGTTGGCGGCGGCCGACGTTCGGGTCCGGATACCCATGGCCGCCGGCGTCGACTCGCTCAACGTCGCGACCGCCGCGGCCATCGCGTCCTACCACCTGGGCCTGGCGTGACCGTTCCGCCGCCGGCGGCCTCGTCGTCACCGACCCGTCGGGTGGAGATCCCAGCGGAGCGGCTCGAGGGGTGGCTCGAGCGGTTCGGCGAGCGAAACGGTGCGCTGTCATGGGACGCCGAACCGGGCCGGGTCACGGTGTGGGCCGCCAACGGCGCGACGGCTGTGTGCGCTGTCCCGTTTCCCCCGCTCGAGGTCCGACCCCAGGCGGAGTACGGCGGACTTCTCGAGCACGTTCTGCGAGAACGTCGCATCGGAGTGCTGCTGGTCCGCAAGGGCGGGTATGCCGCCGGTGTCTTCCTCGGGTCGGTTCTTGTCTCCTCGAAGGTCGGCTCCCGGTTGGTGCAAGGGAGGTCGGCTGCCGGTGGTTCCTCCCAGCAACGATTCGCCCGCCGCCGGGAGAACCAGGCCAAGCAGGCCTACGCAGCCGCGGCGGACACTGCAGCCCGGGTGCTGCTGCCGGCGATTGCGCACCTGGAGGCGGTAGTGCTCGGCGGTGACCGCCGCGCCCTGGACGCGACGCTGGACGATTCCAGGCTCGCGGCGCTGCGCCCGCTGCTGGTCGAGCGCATCCTGAGCGTCGTCGAGCCACGGCTGCGGGTCCTCCAGGCAACGCCTGCGCAGTTTCGCGGGCTGCACCTTGACATCATCGATCCGCCAGCACCTTGACCGCGGCGGGATTCCCGCTGGTGGCGGGGGCAAGCGGCGACGGCGCCACGCGCAGCACCTTGGCCACCCCTGCGGGCAGCCACCAATTCCAGCGCCCGAAAAGGCTGACCAGGGCGGGGACGAGTAGGGCCCGGACGATGGTGGCGTCGATCAGGATGCCGACACCAAGGGCGGTGCCCAGCACCTTGATGTCGGTGCCGGGTGCCGAGGCCAGCGCGGAGAATGCGAAGAAGAGGATCAAGGCGGCGGAGGTGACCAGCCGCCCGGTCCGTCCGATCCCGGTCACCACGGCCGCCGACGTCGACCCGCTTGCGTCGTACTCCTCGCGCATCCGCGCGAGGATGAACACCTCGTAGTCCATCGACAGACCGAACAGGAACGCGAAGATCAGCACCGGCAGCCAGAACGTGATGGCGCCCGTAGGTGAGACGCCGAACAGGGCGTCCGAGCCGTTGCCCTGCTGCCAGAAGAACACCACCGCGCCGAACACCGCGGCCAGTGAGACGAGGTTGAGCAGCACTGCCTTGATCGGCAGCAGAATCGAACGGAACGTGCGCACGAGCAGGATGAACGTGATCACGGCGATGAGCAGCAGGACGTAGGGGAATCGGTCATAGACCGCGCTCCCGTAGTCCTCCACGGCGGCCCCGGCCCCACCGACTCCCACCGCACCGCTCGTGGCGGCTTCGACGGCGGTGCGTACGGCGTCGACCACGCTCGTGCCGTCGCTGTCCACGGTCTCCGACTCCGGGATGACATCGACGATCGAGGTGCCGTCGGCGGTGCCACCGACGACCGCCGTTCGTATCCCGTCGACGCCGGCTGCCGCCTGCGCCGCGGCCTCACCCTGGTCGGTGGGGACCAGGACTTCGATCGGCGTGAGGACACCAGTGCCGATCCCCGCGTCGCGGAGCAGCGCCACACCGTCGTACGCCGGACCGTTGCGGGCCAGGGACTCCAGGCCGGACTGGCCGATTCGCAGGCTGAAAACCGGGACGATGAGGAGCGCGAGGAGGACCAGGGCGATCCCGGTGGCCAGATACCGCCGTGCCACGATGGCCCGGGCCCAGGCTGACCAGCCGCGTGAGGCGACCCCCTCCTTGCGGATTCGCGGCACGTCGATTCGCGGGCCGATCGAGGAGAGCAGTGCCGGCAGCAGGGTAAGCACCACCGCGACGCTGACGAGTGGAATCAGCATGCCGCCAAGTCCCATGCTGCGCAGGAACGGCACCGGCACCACGAGCAGCGCGAGCAGGCTGATCGCGACGGTGACCCCGGAGGCGACAACTGCGCTGCCGGCGGTCTGCATCGCCACGACGACGGCATCGTGGTTGTCGCGACCGTGTGCGCGTTCCTCGCGCCAGCGTGAGACCAGGAGCAACGAGTAGTCGATCGCGACCCCGAGGCCGATCAACGAGATGAGGAACTGCACCACGAAGCTGACGTCGGTAACGGTCGTCAACCCGAGCACGAGCAGGAAGGTCGTCAGGATGGACACCGCCGCGATGAGCAGCGGCAGGAACGCCAGGAATGACGCGTAGACGAACAGCAGCACCGCCAATGCCCCGAGCGCCCCGAGCAACGTCTCCAGCAGCACGCTGGGACCCTCCGTGTCCCCGCCGGCCGACAACAGGCCGTAGGAGGTCAACTCCGATTCGAAGCCTGCAGCGGCGGCGGCCTGACTGAACACCGGACCGAACTGGGCGTCAGCGCCGGGCCCGAAACCGGTCGGCAGCGGCCCCTGCACCAAGGCGTACGTCGTCCGGCCGTCCTCGGAGACGAATGACTCGTCACCGGTGCTGGCGAGGTCGACGACGCGCAACTCGGGCACCGCCGCGCGGATGGCGTCGTACACCGCCGCAACGGCGGGCTGGTTGTCACTCACCGTCTGCCCCTCGGGCACAGTGAGCAGGGGGATGAAGGTGTCGAAACTCGACACGCCGTACGTCTCGTTGATCTGTACCTCGGTCTCGTTGCCCGGCTGACCGGGCAGCGAGAAGTCGAATGAGAGCCGGTCGGACAGCTGACCCGCTGCGGCCCCACCGGCCACGAGGAGGACGAGCCAGGTGAGACAGACCATCACACGGTGGCGGAGCACGAACTCGGCGACTCGCTTCATGGGTCTCCAGACGGGCAGCGGCGACGGACGTTGGGGTACGCCGTGCAGCGTCCCCCTGAGCTCTGCGTGAAGGTATCGGGGATGACCCTGATCTACGCCGGGGTTTTCGTCGATTCCTCAGTTGGGGCGTGATCAGATCGGGGCTGTGGTTGGGATACTCGATGATTCCGGCAAC
>JACDAB010000070.1 GCA_013695665.1 Geodermatophilaceae bacterium
CACGAGATCCGTACGCCGATGAACGCCGTCATCGGGATGACCGGTCTGCTGCTCGACACCGCACTCGACAGCCAGCAACGGCACTTCGTCGAGACGGTCCGAACCAGCGGGGACGCCCTGCTCGCGATCATCAACGACATCCTGGACTTCTCCCGGCTCGAGGCCGGTGAGCTCGTTGTCGACGACCGGCCTTTCGAGTTGCGCGAGTGCATAGAGGAAAGCCTCTCCCTGTTGGCAGGGGCGGCTGGCGGGATCGACCTCGTCGCCGAGGTCGATCCCAGCTGCCCCCGCGTGATCATGGGCGACGCCAACCGGCTCCGGCAGGTGCTGATCAACCTGGTGGGCAACGCGGTGAAGTTCACCAAGGAAGGCGAAGTGCTGGTCACCGTCGCGCCCGATGACACCGCACAAGAGGACGGCGCCGACGGGGTCAGGTTGGTGTTCGACGTCTCGGACACCGGCATCGGCATTCCGATGGATCGCATGGACCGGTTGTTCAAGTCGTTCAGCCAGGTCGACGCCTCGACCACGCGGGTGTACGGCGGCTCCGGCCTCGGCCTGGCCATCAGCAAGGCCCTGGTCGAGGCCATGGGCGGGCAGATCAGCGTCACCAGTGAGGTCGGCGTCGGTTCCACGTTCTCCTTCTCCCTCGTGGTACGGGCCTGCGCCGAGGGAGGCATTCGCGAGGTCACACCCGTTGTCAGCGCTGACCTGACCGGTAACCGCGCCCTGCTCGTCGACGACAACGAGACGAACCGGCGCGTACTGCGGTTGCAACTGAGCAGCTGGGGAGTGACGTGCGTCGATGTCTCCGATGGATACGCAGCGCTGGACCTGTTGCGCCAGGATGCTCGGTTCGACCTCGCCATCATCGACATGCAGATGCCGCTGATGAGCGGGGCGGAGCTGGCCCGTCAGATCCGGCTGCTGCCGGCCTTCGCGAGACTGCCGTTGATGCTGCTGACCAGCCTGGGCGTGCGTCCGGCGGGGCCAGATGGCGATCTCTTCGCGGCCTATCACAGCAAGCCCGTTCGAGCAGGGGTGCTGCGCGAGATGCTGGCGGAACTCCTGCCCAGCCGTGCCCCCGGTCCTGATCTCCCGCCGCAGCCGCTTGCCCGAGGGTCCGCGCCGAACGTTGCGGCGCGGCTGCGGGTGCTTCTCGCGGAGGACAACGCCGTCAACCAGGAGGTGGGCAGGTTGATGCTGGGCGCCCTCGGGCACAGCGTCGACGTCGTCTCCAACGGTCTGGAAGCCGTGAACGCCCTGCGGCGGACGGCCTACGACGTGGTCCTGATGGACATCCACATGCCGGTCATGGACGGCCTGGCTGCTGCGCGCGCGATCCGGGCAGATGTGCTCGAACATGCCCAACCGCGGATCGTGGCGCTCACTGCCAGCATGCTCACCGAGGATCGGCGGGCCTGCGAGCAGGCAGGCATGGACGGCTACCTTCTCAAGCCGGTCACCAGCGCGCTACTGGCCGAGGCACTGGGCCATCCGGCGGCACCCTCGGCAGAGAGCCTCCTGCCGTGCGAAACGACCGAGGAGGAGGCTCCCGTCGACGTCGACGTGCTGGACTCGATCATCGATCAGATGGGTGCCGATCCGGTCGAGACCCGCCGCATCCTGATCGACTCCTACCTCGAACAGGGAGACGGCTGGATCGTCGACCTCGTCAACGGGGCCAGTGTTGACGACGCGGGCGCGGTCCGCTCGGCCACCCACGCCCTGAGCTCCAGCAGCCAGCTGCTCGGAGCGGGCCAGCTGGCGGCGCTACTGACCGAATGCGGTGAGGCGGCTCGCAACGGTGGTTCGGACCTGCGGCCGACGGCGGCCGCTGCGGCGCGGGAGTATGCACGGGCGGCGACGGCCTTCCAGGCCATCCGCGACGCCGACGCCGATCCGTTGCCCGCGGGGCGTCGGTGACCGGGGACGCCGCGGAACCGTCGCTGGGGTCCTCGTTGCGCACCCTCGGGTATGCCCACTTCGCGCTGATGCTGCCGGTCCCGCTCGCAGAGATCGCGATCGCCCGTGAGCAGGCAAACCTCAGGCACGCATCGCCGGCAATGGCCCCCGCTGTCGATCCTCTCCTCCTCGAGGTGGCCCACCTCGAGGAGATGATCGACCCAGCCGAGGAGGACGAGGGAGTCGGGACCAGCGGGTCCGACGACGACACGGCGCAGGTCCTGCCGGAGGCAGGCGGGCCGGAGGAAGACGTGCCGGGGCCCGAGGCGGACGACACCGCGGCGGTGGAAGAGGCGCTGCTCACCGCAGACGGCGATGAGTCCACAGAGGACAGTCAGCGCACCAGGAACGCCCGGGAACTATTGGACGACATCCGGTTCCTAGACGAGTGAGAGCAGTGCCAGGGCGATGCTGATGGCGTTGAACGACACATGCGCCACCACCGTGGGCCCGATCCGACGAACCCTGACCGCCACCACAGCGAAGACCAGACCCAGCAGCCCGGTCTGAGCGCCAAGCAGCAGGGTCGCCTCGATAGGGACGCTGTTTCCCGATCCCGAGAAGGGCGCGTGCAGCGCCCCGAAGACGACCGCCGTCAGCAGGATGCTCAACGCCGTACCAACTGTTCTTCGGCGGGTGTGCTCAGGGTCAGCCGACTGGTGAGGATCGGCCAGGTCGACCTTCGCGAGGCGGCGCAACAGTGCCCGCAGGAACAGGCCGCGAAAGAACAGTTCCTCGACGAGCGGGGCGCCGACAACGGCCCCCGCGATGAGGAGGACGAGCAGCATCCCGCCATTGGAGGTGACGAGCCCGGTGTTGTCCGCGGCGGAGACATCGACTCCGCGCGCAGCCAACCCGACGTTCAGTACGAGCAGTACGACCTGCAACACGACGGCCAGAGCGAGTCCGAGCAATAGGTCCGTCGGCCAGCGGAACCGGAGGCCGAAGTCCAGGCCCAGGCTGCGCCGACCCTTGCGATAGGAGGCATACAGCGCGGCGCCCAGGAAGGCCGCCCACTGGGTCAGGAGGCCGACGACGAGCCCCGGTCCGCCAAGCGCGAGGGACAGGGTCTCCGCGACCAGGAGGGACAGTTGCTCGGGAGATCCGTCCAGGCTGATCCGCCGGGCGGCAACCGTCGCGAACGCCACGGTGAGGAGTACCTGGGCGACGAGCAGGGCAACGAAACCCGCGGCAACCTCCCCCAGCCCCCATGGCTGCGATCGTGGTTCGGGGCGGGACCGCCGCGCCTTGTTCGCCCCTGGTGGTCCCCAGATACCGAACGTCTCCGGTAATGCGGTTTGCGGCGAGACCGCCATCAGAAGCCGACCTGCCACCGCAGATCGAAATCGTCGTCGGCGCGCAGTGACAGCCAGGCCGGAAGGAGCGGGGTGCCGTCCGCTGCTCGGGAAACGCCGAACTTGGCAGCCACCGTCGCAGGAGGGACTCCCTTCAACCAGCGAACCGTCAGCGCACCGGTCATCCCCCGACCGCGAACGTCGCGCGCCACGTCGATGTGCTCAGCGCCGCTGCTGCGCAGATAGTCGCGCACCTGCTCGGCAAGACCGAGCATCTGGGCCGACGGACGCCGCCAGCAGGCAGCCGCGGCCGGCACGGTTCCGGACCCGGCGTCGGTCGGGTACGTCTGGTCATGTCCGGCGCCGGCGCGACCCCGCACCGGCAGCTCCGCGCGGATGTTGTCGGGAAGCCGACTGTGTCTGGTCACGTGCCCGCCTCTCGCGGAGGAGCGTGTCTGCCGTCGTGCGCGTCCACACCCGTCATCGGCGGGTCTCGGTGGCGCTGTACCGGCTCAACCCAGTCCGGTGAAGGCCAGGTAGGCGGTCCACAGGTCCGCACCGACGAAGGCCGCGAGCGCAGCGCCGGCCAGCATGAACGGGCCGTGGGCGATCCTGGTCGCCCGCCCGGCTCGTCCGCCGGCGATCAGGAGCATCCCGACCACTCCCCCGATGACGAAGCCGCCCAGGAGGCCGACCAGGGACGGGCCCCACCCCAGCCAGCCCAGCATCAGCCCGAGTACGCCGGACAGTTTGACGTCGCCAAGGCCCATCCCCCGGCCTGCCGTCACCAGCCAGATGAGCCCGTAGACGGCCAACCACAGCGCCACCGAGGCGGCGGCACGCCACAGGGGGAAGGCCCCCCCAAGGGCCACCCCGCCGCCCAGCAGGACGGCGAGGACCGGGTACGACGGAAGGACGATGGCGTCGGGGAGGCGCTGGTGGTCCAGGTCGATGAGAAACAGGGCCACACCCGCGGCGGCAAGGTACAGCAACGCGGGCAGTACGGCGACCGGCCCGTACGTCGCTGCGAGTGCGGCGAACAGCACGCCCGTGCTCGCCTCCACCAGCGGGTAGCGACCGGCCACTACCTGCGAGCAGTCGCGGCATCGACCTCGCAGCAACAGCCAGGACACGACCGGGATGTTGTCCCTGGACCGGATCGGACTGCCGCACCCAGGACAGGCTGACCCTGGCCGCACGATCGAGGCTCCCACCGGGACCCGGTAGGCGACGACGTTGAGAAAGGACCCGACCACCAACCCGAGGCCGCCCAGAGCCACCACGAACAGTGCGGCGAGGGAGAAGGTCACACCCAGCTCATCGGCATGTCGGCGGCATGGGTGACATCAGCCGTCCCGCGATCGTGTACAGCCGGCGCCCCGACCCGCCGAGAAGGAGGGAAAGCGGCACGTCGAGGATCGAGGGCGGGGATGGCTCAGACCGGTACCGTCGCGATCGCGGCCGGAGGTGACACCGTGGCGGTGAACCTGCCGTGCGCCCGACACCGACGGACGGAGTCGGTGAGCGCGGTACGACGCTTCGTCCTTCCGCTGATCGCGGTCGTGCTCGCCGGATACGCCGTCAGCGCCGGTCTCACCGCGCCACCGCAGCCCTCGGGCGCGCCCGGACCGGCGTGGCTGGCCTGGCTCCCGTACATCGCCGCCGGTGCCCTCGTCGCCCTCGCGCCGCTGCTGTTCCTCTTCGGCGGGCTGACGCGGCCGGCGCAGGGCGCGGCCGAGGGTCAGGCACCGGGGGCGCTGGTCGAGACTCTGACCCGCCGGGCCGAGGAGGCAGAGGCGCTGCTTGGTGTCGCGGTCGCCGAGGCCGAACGGGTGGGCGCGGAGGCAGCGACGGCCTGCCGCCAGGAGGCCCTCATCGTCGTGCGAGCCATCGCGAGGGCCACGCACGTGGACCATCCCGGGGGGTCGGAGGCTGTGCGGGACTTCAGCGAACGGCTGCTGGCCGCGTTCGGCTACCTCGCCCCGACTCACGATGGCTCGGCCGGTGTGCCGCACTACCCGCCGGACACCGCTGTCGCGGGCCGGTCCGCGCCGCCGCCGACGCCGCGTCGCAGCCGCTGGCGCTAGCCGGCGGCCGTACTCGTCCCCCGGCGGCACCGATCCGCCGATGTCATATCCAGCGAAGCCGAACGGGAAGGCCGGGACCGAAGCGTGTCAGTTGTCGACGTCCGCGACCTGACCATTCGGTACGGCGAGATCACCGCCGTTCGCCACCTCGACCTGCGTGTCGAGACCGGTGAGGTGGTCGGCCTGCTCGGCGGCAACGGAGCCGGCAAGTCCTCCACGCTGCGTGCCATCGCCGGGGTGAACCCGCCCTCGTCCGGGACCTTGATCGTCGCCGGGCACGACCTGGCCGACGACCGCCAGGTGGATGCCGCCCGGCAGGCGGTCGGCTACTGCCCCGACGTGGGCGGTCTGCTTCGGCAGGCGACCGTGCGCGAGCACATCGGGCTCGCGTTGGCCTTCCGGCGCAAGACCCAGCAGTGGCCTCGCGCACTGGACCTGCTCGAGCGCTTTGGCCTGTCCGCCTCCCTGGATCGCATCACCACCGGTTTCTCCCACGGGATGTGCCGACGGCTGTCGGTCCTGCTCGCCGTCCTGACCGCCGAGCAGGTGCTGGTCCTGGATGAGCCCTTCGACGGGGTCGACCCGCTCGGTGTCGAGGCGGCACTGGACATGATCGGCATCGCCAGGAAAGACGGCCTCGGTGTGCTGGTGTCCACCCATCTGCTGGCGGTCCTGGCTGGCGGCTGCGACCGGATCGTGGTGATGGCCGCCGGCGCTGTCGTCGACGCGGGTGAGGGCGCGACCTTCACCGGGACGGAGGGGCTGCGCCGCTACACCTCCACCCTGCAGCTGGCAGCGCCGTGATCACCCTGCTCCCTCCCCTGGCCGACGTGCGGCACGCGGCGCGGGACACCGGCCTGCTCGTGCGGCTGCGCTGGAGGCTCGTACGGGGCGTCGGCCCACGGCTGCTCGTCCTGATCGGACTGGCGGTCCTGGTCGGCGTATTGGCCGCCGCCTCCAACGTCGGGCGGGCGATCTGGATTCTCGCCGGGGCAGGGACGTCGACGACCGCCGGCCAGTTCGCCGCCAACTACGTGATGGCTCTGGAGCGTGGGGAACTCGGGGTCGTGGGTGCCGCAGCGCTCGGCGCCGCCGTGGCGGCATCGTTGTTCAGCCCGTTCACCGGCGCGGCCAGCCTGTCCCTTGCCTCACCTGATGACCTGACCGGCATCAGACCGGCGCGCCTGCACGCCTTCTTCGACTCCGTCGTCACCACCAGCATCTCGACCATCGGCTTCCTGCAGCTGTTCGGGCTGACTGTCGTGGCCTCCCTGCTGACCCTGGACGGGACCGGAACGGTCGCCCTGCTGCTGGCCTGGCTGGTGTGGCCGTGCCTGATCCTGCTGACCGTCGCGCTGGTCTGGGGGATCGAGCTACTGCATCGGGTGACGGTCCGCACGCTTCGGCGGGCGGCCGGCACCGGAATAGTCGTGACAGCCGCGGCTGCGATCGTGGCCGTCCAGGCCGAGTGGTCGCCACTGTTCGGGCTCGGCGGCGCGTTCGCCTACACCCTGCGCGAGATCGCCCATGGCGACTTCGGCCGGGCGGGCCTAGCCCTGGGGCTCTGCGTGGCATCCAGTGCAGGGCTGTTCCTCCTCGGCCTCGCCCTGTGCCAAGCAGCGTTGTGCCGCCCGGCCAGGACGTCCACGCTCCATCGCGTCACGCACCGCCGCACGTTGGCCGTCCGTCCCCAGCTGGCGCTACTGCAGATCCTGGTCCGGCAGATGGCGCGCACGGTGGAGGTGCGACGGCCGATCCTCGCGGTCGTCATCCTCGGCATTCCGGCGGTGTGGGTGTCCGGCGGCGACCGGCTCGTGATGACGACCCTGGTGCTGGCCACCCCGCTGGCCGTCGCCCTCGCCTGGGGCGTGAACGCTTTCGGGGTGCTCGGGTCCGCAATGCCCTGGCTCGCATCGCAGCCCCACCTGTTGCGGTGGTTGCTCTGGATGGTCACCGGAATCCAGGTGATGGTGGTCGCCGTACTGGCGATCCTGTGCTGGGCGCCCCCGTGGGTGGCCGGCGTCGTCGACTCACGGGACATCGCGAGTCTCGGCGCCGGTCTGGCGGTATCCACGGCCGTCACCACCCGATCAGCGGTGGCCAAGGCTGTCTGGCGGCCCTACCTGACAAGGCTGGGTGAGGGCGGCGATGTCATCGTCCCCCCATTGGCCGCCACCAACTACGCGCTCAGGTTTGCGCTGTGGGGCGGTCAGTTCGGGGTACTCGTGCTCGCCCAGAGCGACCCGGCACTGCAGGTCGGCCTGGTCTGCGCGGCGCTGGTGTGGTCCTCCGCCCGCTTCGCCGTACTCCTCGGGCAGTGGCGCAGCCGGGAAGTGCAGGCGTACGTCGTTGCCACGGTGGCAGCCTCGTGAGAGTTCGTCGTCCCCGAAGGGACCCGTAAGCCATGGTGCGACAACGACCGTCGTTCAGAGCCCGCCAGAGCGCACCTCATCGGGGTCGCAACGGCAGGTCCGCTGCCTTTGTGGAGCTGTCCCGCCGGTATGTCGGTGAAGGAAACGTCTTCGCCGCCGTACACGCCGCATGGGCGGCCGACCTGTGCGCCGCCCAGACGGTGCTCTGGGAACGGGTGGCCGCCGGCTCCGGCCACCCGGACGAGCAGTTCCGCGCCGTCGCCAGCTCGGTCAGCGGTGCGCTGGCGGCTCCCGCACCCGTCGAGGTGCGCCCCCGCGATGCCGCCGGGGCCGTCCGTGCGGCGCGCCGCAC
>JACDAB010000085.1 GCA_013695665.1 Geodermatophilaceae bacterium
AGGCTGACCCGCAGGCCCTCTTCCCGCAGCACCCGGCAGGCCTGCGTTCCCGAGTAGTCGAATTCGCAGGCCTGGCCGATCACGATCGGCCCGGAGCCGATGACCAGCACATGGCGAAGGTCCTCGCGCTTGGGCATCAGCGCCGCTTCATGAGGTCGCAGAACGTGTCGAACAGGTAGCCCGCGTCGTGCGGGCCGGCTGCCGCCTCCGGGTGGTACTGCACGCTGAAGGCCGGGACATCACGGCACGTCAAGCCCTCCACCACGCCGTCGTTCAGGCAGACGTGGCTGACCTCGGCAGCGCCGTACGGCGTCTCGAACGGCCCGTCGAGCGGCGCGTCCACCGCGAACCCATGGTTGTGCGAGGTGACGGCGACCTTGCCGGTGGCCCGGTCCTGCACCGGCTGGTTGACGCCGCGGTGTCCGTAACCGAGCTTGTAGGTGCCCAGACCCAAGGCACGCCCCAGGATCTGGTTGCCGAAGCAGATACCGAAGACAGGCGTTCCCGCTGCGAGCACCGCCCGAACGGCGTCGACGGCGTAGTCGCACACAGCCGGATCGCCCGGACCGTTGGAGACGAAGACGCCGTCTGCTCCGGTGGCCAGCAACTCCGGGCCGGTCGTCGCCGCCGGCAGCACATGGACCTCGATGCCGCGCTCGGCCATCCGGCGCGGCGTCATCGCCTTGATCCCGAGGTCCAGCGCCGCCACGGTGTAGCGCCGCTCCCCGACCGCGGGGACGGTATAGGGCGTCGTGGTGGACACGTCCCCGGCAAGATCCGCCCCAGCCATGTGAGGGGCAGCGACAACACGGCCCAGCAGAGCAGCGATGTCAGTGTCCACAGAGGACACCCCGACATTCATTGCGCCGCGGTCCCGAAGGTGGCGGGTCAGCGCCCGCGTGTCGATGCCGCGGATCCCGACCACCCCCTGTGCGGAGAGCTCGGCCTCCAGTCCCCGCGTGGACCGCCACGACGAGGCCCGCCGGGCAGGGTCGCGCACGACGTAACCCGCCACCCAGATCCGGTCGGACTCGGCATCGTCGTCGTTGACGCCGGTGTTACCGATGTGTGGCGCGGTCATCACGACCACCTGTCGGTGATAGCTCGGGTCGGTCAGCGTCTCCTGGTAGCCGGTCATGGCGGTGGTGAAGACAGCTTCCCCCACGACCTCGCCGACGGCGCCGTACGCCTCACCGCGAAACGTCCGGCCGTCCTCGAGGACGAGGACAGCGGGAAGCGCACTCACGCCTGGGCTTTCCCGTCGAGAACGGTGGGACGGCCACGCAGGAGTGTCGCGACGACCCGCCCCGGCAGCTCCATCCCGGCGTACGGCGTGTTGCGGCTGCGGCTGGCCAGCTCCGCCGGATCGAGGATCGAGCGGGCGGCCGGGTCGAGCAACACCAGGTTGGCCGGAGCGCCCACGGTCAACCCGCCGCCGTGCCCGTCACGGCCCAGTCCGCCGATCCGCGCCGGCCGGGTCGAGCAGCGGTCGGCCACGCCGCGCCAGTCCAGCAGCCCGGTCTCTACCATCGCCAGGACCACGACCGACAGCGCCTGCTGGAGGCCGAGCATGCCGGGGCGGGCGGCCCCCCACTCGCACTCCTTGTCCTCGACCGCGTGGGGGGCGTGGTCGGTCGCAACCGCGTCGATCGTGCCGTCGGCGAGACCTTCCCGAAGGGCCTGTACGTCGGAGGCTGTGCGCAGCGGCGGGTTCACCTTGTAGACCGGGTCGTACGTGGCCGCCAGGTCATCGGTCAGGAGCAGGTGGTGCGGCGTGACCTCGGCGGTGACGTCGATGCCCTTGGCCTTGGCCCACCGCAGCAACTCCACCGACCCCGCCGTCGACACATGACACACATGCAACCGTGACCCGACATGGCCGGCCAGGAGCACGTCACGGGCGATCACCGCCTCCTCGGCCGCGGCCGGCCAGCCGGTGAGTCCCAGCTGGGCCGAACGCACGCCCTCGTTCATCTGGGCGCCGACGGTCAGCCGGGGCTCCTCGGCGTGCTGCGCTATCACACCGCCGAACGCCTTGACGTATTCCAGGGCGCGGCGCATCAGCGCCGGATCGGCCACACAGAAGCCGTCGTCGGAGAAAACCCTGACCCTGGCTGCGGAATCGGCCATCGCGCCCAGCTCGGCCAGCTGCGTCCCACCCAGGCCGACGGTGACCGCCCCGACCGGCGCCACGTCGACGAGGCCGCTGTCGCGCCCGAGCCGCCACACCTGCTCCACGACACCCGCGGTATCGGCGACAGGGTCGGTGTTGGCCATGGCGTGTACGCCGGTGAAGCCACCCAGGGCGGCCGAACGCGCACCGGTCTGCACGGTCTCGGCGTCCTCACGACCGGGTTCACGCAGGTGCGTGTGCAGGTCGACAAGTCCGGGGAGGGCGATGAGTCCGCCGCCGTCGATCCGCTCCGCACCCGCGGCCGACAACCCCGGTCCGATCTCCGCGATGTGGCCACCGCGGATCAGGACATCGACGGCTGCCTCGCCGTACGGCCGGATGTCGGTGATCAGCCAGCTACCCGTCACAGCGACACCTCCGCTCCGCTGAGGAGGAGATACAGGACCGCCATGCGCACGCTCAAGCCGTTGCGGACCTGCTCGACGATGGTCGAGCGGACGGAGTCGGCCACCTCGGCTGCGATCTCCATCCCGCGGTTCATCGGACCGGGGTGCATGACGATCGCGTCGTCGGGGAGCATGGCCATCCGGGTCGCATCCAGCCCGTAGCGGCGGCTGTACTCGCGCGGGCTCGGGAAGTACGACTCGGCCATCCGCTCCCGCTGGACCCGCAGCATCATCACGACGTCGGCCTTGGGCAGCGCTCCGTCCAGATCGAAGGCGACCTCGACCGGCCAGGTCTCGATGCCGACCGGTAGGAGCGTGGGCGGCGCCACGAGCGTCACCTCCGCACCGAGCGTCGCGAGCAGCAGCACGTTGGATCGGGCCACCCGGCTGTGCAGCACGTCCCCCACGATGGTCACCCGCAGGCCCTCAAGGCGACCCAGGCGTGACCGCATCGTGTAGGCGTCGAGAAGTGCCTGCGTGGGGTGCTCGTGGGTCCCGTCACCGGCGTTGACGACGCAACCACGAACCCACAGGGCCAGCCGGTGCGGCGCCCCGGACATGGAGTGGCGCACGACTACCGCGTCGGCGCCCATCGCCTCCAGCGTCAACGCGGTGTCCTTGAGGCTCTCGCCCTTGGACACGCTGGAGCCCTTGGCGGAGAAGTTGATCACATCGGCCGACAGCCGCTTGGCAGCCAGTTCGAAGGAGATCCGCGTCCGGGTGGAGTCCTCGTAGAACAGGTTCACCACGGTGCGACCGCGCAGGGTCGGCAGCTTCTTGACCTCTCGGCCGGCCAGGGCCGCCTCGATCTGGGCCGCGGTGTCGAGGAACAGGGTGGCCTGCTCGCGATCGAAGTCCGCGGCGGACAGCAGATGCCGGCTCATCGTGGCCCTCCCCGCAGGAGGACGGCATCTGTGCCGTCCACCTCCTCCAGCAGCACCCTGACCTGCTCAGCCGGCGCGGTGGGGATGTTCTTACCGACGTAGTCGGCCCGGATCGGCAACTCGCGATGCCCACGGTCCACGAGCACGGCTAGCTGAACCGCGCGCGGGCGGCCGAGCTCACGCAGGGCGTCCAAGGCGGCGCGGACGGTACGGCCGCTGTAGAGCACGTCGTCGACCAGGACCACGAGCAGGCCGCCGATGCCGCCGGGTGGCTCGGTGGTCTGCTCAAGCGGGCGGACTCCACGCAGGCGAAGGTCATCGCGGTACAGCGTCGTATCCAGGACCCCGACGGGCACCACGACGCCTTCGAATGCGTGCATCCGGGCCGCGAGCCGGCGGGCCAACGGCGCGCCGCGGGTCGGAATGCCCACCAGCACCGTGTCGCGTGCACCGTCGGACTTCTCCAGGATCTGATGGGCGATCCGGTCGATCACCCGGCCCAGATCGCCGGCCTCGAGGATCAGCCGGTCCGGTGACGGGGATGCTGCGGCGTCAGCCGCTTCAGAGGCAGACTTCACCTCGGACCTCCTTGCCCGCCTCACGGGACGGTCGTTAAAGGATGTCTGCCCCGATGCTCCGGGGCCTGGCGCGGGTCACGCTATCAGCAGCGGTGATCTCCAGGAGCGCGGCGGCTTGCGTGTCGCCCGCCCAACCCCTACTGTCCGTAATCGTCCTTGGTGTACGGTAAGTAATCAGAACACCCGATGGGTGTCGGTGGATGGAGCAAACGGATGAGCGACTACGCCAAGGCACTGGGTGCGCGCTTACGCGCCATACGAAATCAGCAGGGGCTGTCCCTCCAGGGTGTGGAGGAGAAGTCGGGCGGGCGCTGGAAGGCCGTCGTCATCGGCTCCTACGAACGCGGCGATCGAGCCGTCACCGTGCAGAAGCTCGCCGAGCTGGCCAACTTCTACAGCATCCCGATCGCGGAGTTGCTTCCTGATGCTCGGCCGCTCCGCGGCGGCGACCCCGCCACCAAGGTCGTGCTGAACCTCGAGCGACTCAGTGAGCTGCCGCCAGAGCAGGCCGGCCCGCTGGCCCGCTACGCCGCGACGATCCAGAGTCAGCGTGGTGACTACAACGGCAGGGTGCTGTCCATCCGGAGCGAGGACCTCAAGTCCCTCGCGATCATCTACGACATCGCTCCGGGCGAGTTGACCGATCAGCTGATCTCGTGGGGCGTCCTGACCCCGGACGCCCGGCCGGCCATGGAGAGCATGAACGCCTGACCGGCGGCCGGATCACGCGCGGAGCGAAGGGCCGAGCAGCGCGATCCGGCCGAGCAGTCCGTTGACGAATCGCGGCGAGTCCTCGGTGGACAGCGCCTTGGCGAGTTCCACCGCTTCGTCGACGACGACGGCTGCCGGGACGTCGGTCCACAGCAACTCATAGATGGCCAGCCTGAGCAAGGCCCGGTCGACCCCCGGCAGCCGCGGGAGCGACCAGCCCTCGGAATAGGTGGCGATCAGCTCGTCGATACGCAGCCGCTGCGACTGAACGCCCTCGACGAGGGTGACGGCGTACTCCGGGACCGGCGGGTCGGCGGCGGCGATGCGCAGTGCCGCGGTCTCCAGCGCGTCGGTCCCCCGTAGATCGGCCTCGAACAGGATGTCGACAGCGCGCTTGCGAGCCTTGCGACGTGCCGTCACCTACGTGTTGACGCGGCCGAGGTACCGACCGTCGCGAGTGTCGACCTTGACCTTCTCGCCGGTGCTCACGAACAACGGCACCGCGATGGTGGCACCGGTCTCGAGCGTGGCCGGCTTGGTACCGCCGGTCGATCGGTCGCCCTGAACACCCGGGTCGGTGTGCTTGATCAGCAACTCGACGCTCGTCGGCAGTTCGATGAAGAGGGGTACGGAGTCGTGCACCGCGACGGTCGCCTCGGCGTTCTCCAACAGGTAGTCAGCGTTCCCGCCGACCGTCTCGGCCGGAACGTGGATCTGCTCGAAGGTGTCCCCGTCCATGAACACGAAGTCGGTGCCGTCCTTGTACAGGTAGGACATCGACCGCTTGTCCACGGTCGCGGTGTCCACCTTGAGCCCCGCGTTGAACGTACGGTCGACGACCTTGCCGGACAGCACGTTCTTCAGGGTGGTCCGCACGAAGGCGCCACCCTTGCCGGGCTTGACGTGCTGGAACTCGATGACGGTCCAGAGCTGCCCGTCGAGGTCCAGGGTGATGCCATTCTTCAGGTCATTCGTGGTTGCCACGGTCGGCGTGCGCTCCTAGCTGGGCTACAGGACAGTGAGGTCCTTGCTGGTCCGGGTCAGCAACTCCGGGCCATCCGCACGGACCACGAGAGTGTCCTCGATCCGCACTCCACCGCGACCTTCGAGGTAGACGCCGGGTTCGACGGTGAGGGTCATCCGCTCCGCAAGTGTACCGGCGCCCAGGTAGCTGACGGTCGGTGCCTCGTGGATCTCCAGTCCGACACCGTGACCGAGTCCGTGGCTGAACTGATCGCCGTACCCGGCGGCCTTCACGTGGTTGCGAGCGGCGGCATCGACGTCCCGGACGTCGGCGCCGACGCGCAACGCCTCTCGGCCGAGCCGCTGCGCCGCCAGGACGACGGCGTACACCTCGCGCTGCCAGTCGCCCGGCTGCCCCAATACGAAGGTCCGGGTCATGTCCGAGTGGTGGCCGCCGTGCCTGGCCCCGAAGTCGAGCTTGACGAAGTCGCCCCGCTCGAGGGTGCGGGCGGTAGGACGGTGGTGGGGCACAGCAGAGTTGGGCCCGCTGGCGACGATCGTCTCGAAAGACCGTTCCTCCGCGCCACGCTGCAGCATCAGTCCGTCGAGTTCCCGGCCCACCTCCAGCTCGCTGCGACCGGCTCCAATCCCGTCCCTCTCGATCAGGTCGGCCAGCGCGCGGTCGGCAATCGCGCAGGCCTCACGCAGCAGGTCGATCTCCCCTTCGTCCTTGACCGCGCGCTGACCCTCCACCGCCTGCTGCGCGCTGGTGAGGGTCGCGTTCGGCGCGGCGGTGCGCAGCTCGTCGAGACCGTCGACGGTCACCGTGTGGGACTCGTAACCGATCCGGGGGACCTTCTCGGCGTGCAGCCGCTCCGCGAGGGTGCGCGCGCAGTTCCGTTCGATCACCCGTTCGAGGTCCGGCACCTGTGCTGAGGCCTGGGTGCGGTAGCGGCCGTCGGTGCAGAAGACGTCGGTGCCGTCGGCGTACACGATGAGCGCGGCGTTGGACCCGGTGAACCCGGTCAGGTAGCGCACATTGACCAACCGGGTGATCAGCGCCGCGTCGACCTCGAGTCCGGCGAGTTGGGTACGCAGCCGGTCCCGGCGGACGGCGGTGTGCTCTGTCTGCATGGCGGCCACGCTAGCCGGTAGCCCGACTCGACCTACTGCGCCGCCAGCCAGCGCAGGGCGAGCACGTACCCCTGCACGCCGAGCCCGCAGATGACTCCGGTCGCGACGGCCGAGACGTAGGAGTGGTGCCGGAACTCCTCGCGGGCATGGATGTTGCTGATGTGGACCTCGACCAGGGGTGCGGTCAGCATCGCGCAGCCGTCCCGCAGCGTGACCGACGTGTGGGACCAGCCGGCCGGGTTGAGCAGGACCGGATGAAGCCCGTCCGCCGCTTCGTGCAGCCAGCCGAGCAGTTCGGCCTCGTCGTCGGTCTGCCGAACGTCGACCTCGACCCCCAGTTCGGCCGCGGTGCGCTGGCATACCGCGACGAGTTCGGCGTACGTCGTGCTTCCGTAGATCACGTGCTCGCGGCTGCCCAACCGGGCGAGGTTGGCTCCGTTCAGTACGAGGATCCGCATCGGTCACGCCCCTTCGAGTGTCGCGTACGCCGCCGCCAGCAACTGCTCATCCGGATTGTCCAGTGTGGACGGTCGAGCCACATCATCGAGTACGACGAAGCGCAACCGGTCACCGCGAGACTTCTTGTCGACCCTCATGAACGAGCGCAGCATCTCCCACGGTGCATGGTCGTAGGCCACCGGCAGGCCAAGGCCGAACAGCAGATCGCGGTGGCGTTGCACCACATCGGCGCTCAGCCGCCCCGCCAGCCGGCTCAGCTCGGCGGCGAAGATCAGCCCGACCGCGACGGCGTCGCCGTGCCGCCAGCGATAGCTCTCGGCTCTCTCTACGGCGTGCCCGAGCGTGTGCCCGTAGTTGAGGATCTCGCGCAATCCGCTCTCCCGCAGGTCCGCACCCACCACGTCAGCCTTAACCTGCACCGAGCGGCGTACCAGTTCCGGGGTGAGCTCTCCGACCGTCGCGGCGGCAGCCGGGTCGTCCTCGATCAGGTCGAGGATGACGGGATCGGCGATGAACCCGCACTTGACGACCTCGGCCAGCCCGGCCACGTAGTCGCGGGCGGGAAGCGTGCGGAGGGCGTCGAGGTCGCAGAGCACGCCAGCCGGCGGATGGAACGCGCCCACCAGATTCTTGCCGGAGTCCAGGTTGATCCCGGTCTTGCCACCGATGGCGGCATCGACCATCCCGAGCATCGTCGTGGGCAGGTGCACGATCCGGACACCGCGCAGCCACGAGGCAGCTACCCAACCCGCGAGGTCGGTGACGGCACCGCCGCCGAGACCGACGATGGCGTCGTTGCGGGTGAAACCGGTCCGTGCAAGCAGATCCCAGCACCGCGCCGCCACCGCTACCGTCTTGGCGGCCTCGCCGTCGGGCACGACCACCGGGTAGCCGCGGTTGCCCAGGACTGCGAGCACCGCCTCAGCCCGCTCACCGAGCACCGCCGAGTAGAGGACGGCTACCCGGTCGGCACCGAGGAGTAGCTCCGACAGCTCGGGAAGCAGGTGGCGCCCGATCACAACGTCGTACGGCGTCGTACCGGCGACGGAGACGCGGACGGGGTCAGCTGACACCGGAGAGCACCTCGGTGACCACCGCGTCGATACCGCGTTTCTCGGTGTGCACGGTGACCCCCGCGACGGACTCGTAGAGGGGCCGGCGCTCCTCGAGCAAGTGGTGCAGCTGCGCCCGGGGATTGAGCGCCAGGATCGGCCGGTCCCGGGCCAACCCCACCCGCCTGGCGGCATCGGCCAGACCGACGGAGAGGTAGACGACGTGATGGCCGGCGAGCCGCTGTCGGGTGGCCGGGTCCAGGACGGCGCCGCCACCGAGTGCCAGCACCCCGTCATGGTCTCGCAGCGCCTCGGCGACAGCGTGACGCTCGAGTTCCCGGAACACGGGCTCGCCGTCGTCCAGGAACAGCTCCGAGATCGACTTGCCGGCGGTGGCCTCGACGTCGTGGTCGGTATCCCGGAACTGCACCCCGAGCTGCTCGGCCACCCGGAGCCCGACGGTTGTCTTGCCGGATCCGGGGGGCCCGACGAGGACGAGGACGGGCCGGCTCATGCACAGCCTCGTCGAGTGCAGGCGTTGGCGCGTATCGGCCGCCAGCGAAGGGCGGCAAGCCCCGCAGTCGGCGGAGCGCTGGTCATCGGATCGTCAGCGCGTCGAGGAAGCCCGCGACATTGCGGGCGGTCTCCGCGACCGCGTCGCCGCCGAACTTCTCGAGTACGGCGGCGGCCAGCACCAGCGCCACCATCGCCTCGGCTACCACGGCCGCGGCGGGGACGGCGCAGACATCACTTCGCTGATTGACCGCGACGGCAGCTTCACCGGTAGCAACGTCCACAGTGGACAGTGCGCGCGGAACCGTGGAGATCGGCTTCATCGCCGCCCGCACCCTGAGCAGCTCGCCGGTGCTCGTACCCCCCTCGATGCCGCCCGCCCGTCCGGTGCGGCGGCGGATGCCGTCCGGCGTTCCGTCCATCTCGTCGTGCGCCGCCGAGCCGCGGCGTCCGGCGGAGCGGAAACCGTCGCCCACCTCCACTCCCTTGATCGCCTGGATCCCCATCAGGGCCGCCGCGAGCCGGGAATCCAGCCGCCGGTCCCAGTGCACGTAGCTGCCCAGGCCGGGCGGCAGCCCGTGGACGACCACCTCGACGACGCCCCCGAGGGTGTCACCGTCGCGTTTCGCGGCGTCGACTTCGGCGATCATCGCTGCCGATGCTCGCTCGTCGAAACACCGGACGGGGCTGGCGTCAACGGTCGGCAGATCCTCCGGACCGGGTACGACGCCGTCCGGAGCGGTGACGGTGCCCAATGCCACGACGTGGCTCAGCACACGGGCACCGACGGTCTGCTCGAGGAAGGCCGAAGCCACGGTGCCCAGCGCGACCCGAGCGGCGGTCTCGCGGGCACTGGCCCGCTCCAACACCGGTCGGGCGTCGTCGAAACCGTACTTCTGCATTCCCACCAGGTCCGCGTGCCCGGGCCGAGGCCTGGTGAGGGGCGCGTTGCGGGCCAGCCCGGCAAGTTCGTCCGGGTCGACCGGGTCGGCGGCCATGACCCGTTCCCACTTGGGCCATTCGGTGTTGCCGATCTCGATGGCCACCGGAGCACCCATGGTGAGTCCGTGCCGGACCCCACCGACGATGCGGACCTCGTCCTGCTCGAAGCTCATCCGGGCACCGCGGCCGTAACCGAGCCGCCGCCGGGCGAGTTGGACCTGGATCCCCCCGGTGGTCACGGCGACGCCGGCCGGAAGCCCCTCCAGGATGGCCGTCAGCAGAGGGCCGTGCGATTCCCCTGCCGTGAGCCAGCGCAACATAGGGGAATCCTTCCACGGTCCCGGCCGGGACCGGCTCAGCCGCCGTACGCCGACAGGAGCTGGGGCCCGGCGGCGACGGCGACCAACGCGCCGACCAGCAGCGCCGGGCCGAACGGGACCGGAGTACGCAGAGAGGCGCGCCGGACCGCGACGAGCGCCAGTGCCACGGCGGTGCCGGCCAGGAAACCGGTGACCACGCCGAGGAGCACGTAGCCCCAGCCGAGCCAGCCCAGGTACATGCCGAGCAGCCCGCCCAGCTTCACGTCACCGAAGCCCAAGCCGTCAGGACTGATCAACGCGAGCAGGAAGAACGCCGCGAACACCGCGGCCGCTGCCGCCATGGCGCGCAGCCAGGACCCGACGTCACTCGTCACGATCGCGGCGACGAGCAGGAGGGTCCCGCCGATGAGGTAGGCGGGTCGGACCACCCGGTCGGGCAGTCGATGGTGCTCGGCGTCGATCACCGCCAGGACCACCCCGACAGCACCGATGAAAAGGAACGCCGGCAACGCCGCCTCGGCACCGATCGCGGCCGCGAGGACCGCGAACGTCGCGGCGGTGGCGGCGCCGATGACCACGATCCGCCGTCGCCCCGCGGGCGCGCCCCTGCCGAAGCCGCGGGTGAACACCGGTCCGCCCACCGGCACCGTATGCGTCAGCGCCGCCAGGGCCGGTCCGATCAGGAGTCCTGCCACCGCAGCGGCCGCCACCACTGCGACTCCCGTGGAAGTGGTCGCCAAGGCGGGCAACCTACGGCCGCAGCGACAGGGCGCGGACGAGGGCGGCGCGCATGGCCGCGAGGGGTGCGCTCCGGCTGGTCATCAGCTCCACCTGGGCGGCGGCCTGGTGCAGGAGCACCTCGGCGCCGCCGACCACACGAACACCCCGGGCGCCGGCGGCCAGCGCCGTCGGCCACGGCGCATAGACGACATCCAGCAGTACGCCGTCGGCGGGCCAAGGGCCGGCCGACAACCCGTCGGCCGCCCCCGCCGGAACCGTCGAGACGAGGACGTCCCAGTCAGGTTCCAGCACCTCCGGCCAGCGCCGTACGGTCGGCTGGACGCCGAGGCGATCCGCTGCCGCCACGAGGTCTGCAGCCCGCGACGGCTCGCGCACGACGACCGTCGGTGCGCGCTCTCCGAGTGAGGCCATCGCCGCGAGCGCGGCGCTGGCGGTGCCGCCCGCTCCGAGCACCACACCGCGGCGGATCCGGCCGACGCCCGCTTCGGCCAGTGCCGTGCGCAACCCGGCCACGTCGGTGTTCGCCGCGTGCCAGCCACCGTCACGGGGGATCAGGGTGTTCGCTGCGCCAACGGCCCGCGCGATGTCCTGCGCGGAGTCGGCCAGCTCCAGCGCGGCCCGCTTGAGCGGCATCGTCAGCGACAGTCCCACCCAGGCGCTGTCGAGCCCGGCGACCAGGGCCGGAAGTCGCAGTTCGTCGCACTCGACCGCGTCGTAACGCCACTGGGCGAGGCCGAGCGCGTCGTAGGCAGCCCGGTGCAGCACCGGGGACAACGAGTGCGCCACGGGCTGCCCGAGCACCGCGGCCCGGTGGTTTACCCGCAGCCCAGCCCCGCGGCCTCGCACCGCGCCTTCGCCGCCTCGAATTCCGCGGCGCTGGCGGTGAAGAAATGGTTGCCCGCAGCGTCCTCCAGGACGTAGTAGATCCAGTTGCCCGGCGCCGGGGAAAGGGCGGCTTCCAGGGATGCCGCGCCTGGGCTGGAGATCGGGGTCGGCGGGAGGCCGACGTTGAGCCGGGTGTTGTACGGGGAGTCCACCAGAAAGTCCTCGGTGGTGAGCTCGGTGCCTGGCTTACCGAGGTCGTAGGCGCTGGTGGCGTCGATACCCAGCGGGATGTTCTGCTCCAGCCGGTTGTAGACGACGCGCGCGATCATGGGCCGTTCCGCGTCGATCCGGCTCTCCGATTGGATCATCGAGGCGATAACCACGATGTCGTAGGGCTCCATACCCAGTTGCGCGGCACGCCCTTCGAGGTCCAGGCTGGTCGCCGCCGTCGTGAACTGGGCCACCAGCCGCTGCAGGATCTCCAGCGCCTCGTCCTGAGGATCGAACGTGTAGGTCTCGGGGAACAGGAAACCTTCCAGCCGCCCGGCGGTGTACGCCGGGAGGCCAAGGGACTCCACCTGGTTCGCGGCGTTCTCGAACTCGACCAGGGGGATGTCGGTGGCCTCGGCCAGGGCGAGCAGGATCTGAGCCTGGGTGAAACCCTCCGGGATCGTGACGATCTCGGTCAGCCGGGCGACCGGATCCAGCAGCAGGTCCAGCGCGAGCGCTGCTGACATCTGCGTTCGCAGCTCGTAGAGGCCGGGCTGGATGGACAGCGACTCCTGGTTGGCTGTAGCGGCGTCGCGGAAGGCGCGCTCGCTCAGCACGACATCTGCCTCGAACAGGGTGGTTGCGATGTCGCTGGCCGTATCCCCCTGGTCGACCCGGATCTCTATCGATCCGGTCCCGGCACCGGTGTAGTCGGGAACCTCGCCGAAAGCGCCGAAGGCACCGAGCAGCGCCCTGCCGCCGAAGAAGACGGCGGCCACCAGCGCACCGATCACCAGAACAGCCAGCAGCGACGTGATGATGCTGCGGACGCGCCGCCGGCGCCGGTGTCGGGACCGGCGCGGCGGCCGTTCGGTGTCGACCAGCAGGGACAGGTCGCCACCGTCATCGTTGGTCACCGGGTCAGCCACGGGGTTGCGCACCCCCGTCGAGCCAGCCCTGCAGTATGTACGCTGCGGCCGCCTGATCGATGACCGCCCGTTGCTCTCGCTGCCGGATGCCCTGCTGGCGGAGCGTTCGGCTGGCACTCACCGTGGACAGCCGCTCGTCCACCAGCCGCACCGGCACCGGGTCGATCCGGGCACCGAGCCGCTCGGCGTACTCGCGGGCATCACGCGCCGAGGCACCCTGATGCCCGGACAGATGTCGCGGCAACCCCACCACGACCTCCACGATGCCGTACTCCGCCACCAAATCGCCGAGTCGCGCGAGATCTTGCCCGCCGCGCGCGTCGCGGGCAACCGTGACGAGGGGGGTGGCGAGGATCCCAGCAGGGTCGCTGACGGCCACGCCGATGCGGACGGAGCCCACGTCCACCCCCAGCCGCCGCCCCACCACGCTCATCCGCGACCTCTGTTCCGCGCAGCGTTCCACCGGCCACTCGTACCGGCGTTCGCGGAGGTGATCATGCCGACCCGGTCACCCGCTGGGCGACGGCGTGTTCGGCCAGGCGCAACGCCTCGGCGGTGCCCTCCACCCGGCTGCCGGCACCCTGTGCCAGGTCCTCGCGACCGCCTCCTCGCCCGTCCACCGTGGGCGCGAAGGCACGCACCACCTCTGCCGCGGACAGCTTCCACGTCCGGGCCGGCTCGTTGACGGCGACCACGAAGGACACCCGTCCCTGGTCCTGACCGAGCAGGACGACCACAGCGGGAACCGCCGGGTCCAGCCGTCCGCGCAGGTCGAGGGCAAGGGTACGAAGGTCGGCCCCGGACAGGCCGTGCGGTGCCTGCGCACCGACGAAGGCGACCCCGTAGACATCCTTGGCGGCGGTGGCCAGGGCGCCGGCGCCGGCCAGCACCGCCTGCCCCCTGAGCCTGTCCAGCTCCTTCTCGGCCTGTCGAAGACGCTCGATCACGCCGTGCACCCGCTCCGGCACCTCCTCGGCGGGAACCTTGAACACGTCCGCGAGCTGGCTGACCAGCACGTGCTCGCGGGCCAGGAATCGGAACGCATCCATCCCGACCAGCGCCTCGACCCGGCGTACACCGGCACCGATGGAAGCCTCGGACAGCAACTGCACCATGCCCAGCTGCCCGGACCGGGCCGCGTGCGTGCCGCCGCACAGTTCGCGCGCGTAGTCCCCGATCTCGACGACGCGCACCTCGTCGCCGTACTTCTCACCGAACAACGCCAGGGCCCCGATCCGACGTGCCTCGGCCTGGGTGGCGAGGAAGGCGCGCACCTCGAGGTCGTCCAGCAGGACGGAGTTCACCTCGTCCTGCACGTCGGCGAGGACGCTCGGCGGCACCGCCGACGGGGTAGTGAAGTCGAAGCGCAACCGGCCCGGGGCGTTCAGGGAGCCGGCCTGGGCGGCAGAGTCCCCCAGCGCCTTGCGCACCGCCCGATGGATCAGATGGGTGGCGGTGTGCGCCCGGGAGATCGCCCGGCGCCTGCTGACGTCCACCTCGGCGTGCGCTTCGTCACCGCGGCGCACTTCACCGCTGACCACCCGCCCTCGATGGACGACCACACCGGGCAGCGGCGACTGGACGTCGATGACCTCCAGCTCACCCGCACCCACCCGGATGACTCCCCAGTCCGGCTGCTGGCCGCCACCTTCGGCGTAGAACGGCGTGGCGTCGAGGACTACCTCGATCTCCTCCCCCTCGCCTGCCACCTCGACCACCCCGTCGACGGTGAGCAGGCCGGTGATCCGCGACTGCCTCGACACCTCGGCGTACCCGGTGAACTCCGAGGTTCCGGACGCCGCGAGGATCGAGGTGTACGCCGACACGTCCGCGCGGCCACCCTTGCGACCTTGCGAGTCCGCCTTGGCCCGCGCCCGTTGCTCGGCCATGAGCCGGCGGAAACCGTTCTCGTCCACCGACAGTCCCTGCTCGGCGGCCATCTCCAGGGTGAGCTCGATCGGGAAGCCGAACGTGTCATGCAGGGCGAACGCGCGCTCGCCCGCCAGCTGTGGCGCGCCGGCGGCCTTGGCGTCCCGCACCGCCGTGTCCAGCATCGTGGTTCCCTGCCGCAGCGTGTGCCCGAACGCCTCCTCCTCGGCGTACGCGTAGCTCGCGATCCGCTCGTAGTCGGTGGCGATCTCCGGGTACGACGCGGCCATCGCGTCGCGGGAGACCGGGAACAGGATAGGAAAGGCGGGGTCTTCGTATCCGAGCAGTCGGATCGCCCGGACCGCGCGACGCAGGATCCGGCGCAGGACGTAGCCACGACCCTCGTTCGAGGGGATGACCCCGTCGCCGATCAGCATCAGCCCGGTCCGCACGTGGTCGGCGATCACCCGCAGCCGTACGTCGGCGTCGTAGTCGCTGCCGTAGCGGCGTCCGGTGAGGTCTGCGGCAGTGTCGAGGACCGGTCGCACCTCGTCGATCTCGAACAGGTTGTCGACGCCCTGCAGCAGGTAGGCCACCCGCTCGAGACCCATTCCGGTGTCGATGTTCTTGCTGGGCAACTCACCCAGGATGGGGAAGTCCTTTCCCTCCCCGGGGCCGCGCTGGAACTCCATGAAGACCAGGTTCCAGAACTCCAGAAAGCGGTCGCCGCCGAGGTCGACCGCCGGACCGCCGTCAGGTCCGAACTCCGGGCCACGGTCGAAGTGGATCTCCGAGCACGGTCCCGCCGGACCGGGCTGGCCGGTGGACCAGTAGTTCTCCTCCATCCCCAGCCGCTGGACCCGTTCTTCGGGCAGCCCGGTGAGCCGCGGCCAGAGCAGAGCGGCCTCGTCGTCGTCCTTGTAGACCGTGACCCAGATCCGGTCGGGGTCCATGCCCAGCCCACCGTCGGCGATGGAGTTGGTGACCAGTTCCCAGGCGTAGCCGATCGCGCCTTCCTTGAAGTAGTCGCCGAAGCTGAAGTTGCCGTTCATCTGGAAGAACGTGCCGTGCCGGGTGGTCTTGCCCACCTCCTCGATGTCCAGCGTCCGCACGCACTTCTGCACGCTAACCGCGCGGGGGTACGGCGCCGGTTCGCGGCCGGTGAGGTAGGGGATGAATGGCACCATGCCGGCGACGGTGAACATCAACGTCGGGTCGTCGGCGATCAGGCTGGCACTGGGCACCAGGGTGTGGCCCCGCGCGGTGAAATGCTCGAGGAAGCGACGGCGGATGTCGGCTGTTCGCATCAGTGCAAGCCCGCTGTGTGCGCTGGGTCATGGCGCGCTGCGCGCGCGAGTCGCACCGCTCGCTTCGCTCCTCGCTCGCTGACGCTTGCTGCGATGCTCGCTCGTTCTCGACTCATTGCGTGAAGTCCTCCGGCTTGGCGCCGAGACGACCGTCCAGCCCCACGCCGTCGCGCAGTTCCTCCTCCCGCTCCTGCATGCCGGAACGGACGTCGACAGTGAACTCGCGCACGGCCGCCCCGAGGTCGCGGATGCCATCGGCGAGGTTTCCGGCGATGCCGGCGGGGGTGAGTTGCTGCGCCGCGCGGCTGGCCTTGCGGACGACGAGGGCGCCGATCGAGGCCCCCATCGCGATCCAGAACAGCCGCCTCATCGCCGGCCACACTCGATGACGCTCGCGACGATGCTCACTCGCTCTCGGCTCATCGCGTCCTCTTCCGCCTGCTCAGCCGGGTGTCAGAGTCCGACCTGCGTCGCGCCTTGGACGCCTTGCGCACGCCGTAGGAGAACGCGGCGACCTTGACCACCGGGCCGCCCAGCGTGGCCGCGAACAGGGAGGCCAGAGCGGCGGCGTTGCTCGACATCGCCTGCGCATTCGTGGTGATGCCCTCGACCCGCTCGAGGTTGCTGTTGACCTGGCTCACGGTGACCGCGGCACCGTCCAGGAGTGGGCCGGCGCCTTCGTGTGCCTTCCGGATCGCCAGCGTCGTCTCGTCCAGCGTCCGGCCGAGTTTGAGCAGCGGGACCGCCAGCAGGATCACCAGGAGGACGAATGCCCCCGCAGCGACCACGGCGGCCCAGTCACCTGCGGACACCAGCTCTCACTCCCCTTGTCGCGTTGGTCGGTCGTTCGGCCGGTCAGCGCCGACCCCGGAGACCCTATCCCTTGCCGCCGGTCAGAATCTCCCGGATACGTTCCAGCCGTTGCCCCAGCGCCCTCTCCGCGCCATGTGCGGTTGGCCGGTAGTACGCCTTGCCGACGACCGTGTCCGGTGCATACTGCTGGGCCGCGACGCCATCGGGGACGTCATGCGGATAGACGTAGCCCGAGCCGTGCTCGAGTCGGCGCGCCCCCTGATAGCTCGCGTCACGCAGCGCCGCAGGCACGGTCCCGGCCAGCCCTCGACGGACATCCTCGAGCGCCTCGTTGATGGCGACGTACGCCGCGTTCGACTTCGGCGCGAGCGCAAGGTGTACGACGGCCTGCGCCAGCGGAATGCGGCCTTCGGGCATTCCGATGAACGCGACAGCCTCCGCAGCGGCGACCGCGGTCAGCAGCGCGGTCGGATCGGCCATTCCGATGTCCTCACTGGCGGAGATGACCAGCCGTCGCGCGATGAAGCGCGGGTCCTCCCCCGCCTCGACCATCCGCGCCAGATAGTGCAGAGCAGCATCGACGTCACTGCCGCGGATCGACTTGATCAGGGCGCTCGTGACGTCGTAGTGCTGGTCGCCGTCGCGGTCGTAGCGGACCGCCGCGCGGTCGACCGCCGATTCGAGCGTCTCGACACCGATCTCGGTGGCGGACTGGGCGCGTGCCGCACCGGCACCGGCCTCGAGCGCGGTGAGCGCCCGGCGGGCGTCGCCGTCTGCGATCCGGAGCAGGTGCGCCCGCGCCTCACCGGTCAGCGCGAACTCCCCGAACAGCCCGCGCTCGTCGGTCAGCGTGCGGTCGAGGAGTTCGCCGATGGCCTCGTCGGTGAGCGGCTGCAGGCTGAGCAGCAGCGAGCGGGACAGCAGCGGGCTCACGATCGAGAAGAACGGGTTCTCCGTCGTCGCCGCGATCAGGCTGACCACGCGATCCTCCACCGCGCCCAGCAGGGAGTCCTGCTGGGTCTTGGAGAAGCGGTGCACCTCGTCGATGAACAGCACGGTCCGGGTGCCGTTCATGCCCAGGTCGCGGCGCGCCTGCTCGATCACCGCCCGCACGTCCTTGACACCGGCGTTCAGAGCCGAGAGTTGGACGAAGCGTCGGCTTGTCGCCAGCGATACGACGTAGGCGATCGTGGTCTTTCCGGTCCCGGGCGGACCGTAGAGGATCAGCGACATCGCTGCGTCGCTCTCGACCAGGCGACGCAACGGGGCGCCCGGCGCGAGCAGGTGCTCCTGGCCGACCACCTCGTCCAGCGTGCGGGGGCGCATCTTCACCGCAAGCGGCGCGGCCGCCGCTGCCGCGTCCTCGGCCGCTGCATCGAACAGGCTCGCCGGGCCGTCCGTCACGGTCCTGACCCTAGCCCGGTCGGCGTCATGTGATGATCATGGCCGGCAGCCGCCCCACGGGGTCAGCCGGTATGGCGGGCTCGCGGCGGACAAGGCCGAAGCCTACGTGCGGCGGGCTCGGACCGACTCGTAGACGGCGGCGTACGACGCGGCGACCGCCTGGACGGTGAACTGCCGGGCGTAGGCACGCCCGGGCGCCGGGTCGGGTCGCGACGGGCCGTCCAACGCGGCCTGGATCGCCCGCGCCAGTGCGGGCGGATCCTCGGCCGGCACGAGGACACCCCGCCCCTCGCCGAGGGTGAGCGGCAGGCCCTCCACGGCCGTGCCGATGACCGGGACGCCGAGCCCGAGCCCGACCACCGCGCTCTGCGACCAGGCCTCCTCCCGAGAGGGGACGACGTGGACAGCCGCGCCAGCGACGTAGGCGGCGGGTTCCGGGGACCACCCGATCAGGTGGACGGAGTCGCTCAACCCGAGCGCGCGGACCTGTGCCGCCAGGTGCCCTGCTGCCGGCCCGTTGCCGATGAGGTAGGCGCAGACCGGCGTACGGAGCAGGGCGAGCGCCTCGAGAAGGATGTCGGGGCCCTTCTCCCAGTGCAGCCGACCGGTGTAGGTGAGCCGGGGAGTCGACAACCCGGGCAGCGGGGTCGCATCCAGCCCTTCGACCGCGGAGCATCCCTCGTGCAGCACCGCCTTGCTGAGACCGAGCGACCGGGCGAAGTCGCGGGCAGCCGGCCCGTGGGCGAAGAACGCGTCGATCCGCGTGGCGGCGGCTTCGGCCGGCCCGGCGAGGTCACCGCAGGGCCAGGTCACCGCATTGTGCTCGCTGGCCACCAGCGGCACTCCACGTCCGACGACGGTCGCGGCCGCCATCCAGGCCCCGGCCATGTGTGCGTGCACGAGGTCGGCGCCCGCCAACCGAGGAGCAAGCCAGTCGGCGAAGTCCGCGCTGTACCGCCACTGCAGCGCCAGGTGCTGCCCGGATCGGGGATCGACGAAGGTCTCGACCTCGACGCCGTACCGCCGTGCCAGCGCGACACCGCCGACGGTTGCGTCGCCGGCGAGCAGCCGGACGGTGTCGATGCCGTGCGCGCGCAGGCCACGGGACAAGCGCAGTGCGGACAGCTGGCCGCCCCCTTCTTCGAGCACCCCGATGACCCGGACGACGTCCACCGTCAATTCACCGGCCAGATGCCGACTGCCACGCCTGCGGCGGTGTCCACATCGAAGACGACCGGGTGCTCCCGCTGCCAGCGGGCCAGTACGTCAGTCTCACCCGCCCGCTCGATGTCGTCGAGGACGATCCGCGCTCCTGCCGCAAGCCGCCCGGCGAGGCTGCCCAGAGCGGGGTAGCGGGCGTGCTCGGCGCCGGGCTGCCAGGCCGGCGGACCATCCACGACGAGCACCTCGATCGGTCGTCCTGCCTCGTCAACGGCGGTGGAGAGGGCCACCTCGTCGTACCAGTGGGTGTCGCCCCACGCGCCCTCGTGCGGGCGGAGCGGTGCCCGGACGACGCCGGCCACGTCCGCCAGCCCTTCGCGGTCGAGCTGACGCTGCACGCGGTGCGCCCAGGACTCGTCGTGCTCGACCGCCAGCAGGCGCCCCGTTCCCAACTGTCGCAACAACCGGGCGACGACGACGGTGCTCACACCGCTGCCGAGTTCGAGCACCAGCTCCGGGGTGCGAAACCACACGTCGTTGAGCACCGTCACCAGCCCGGCCGGACGCATCGCGCCGGTGGACCACGGCAGGTACGGGCCGAGCAGCGGAGCCAGCACATGCCAGGCGGCAGCGTCGTCCAGGGGCGGGCGGGGCGTGTCGTCCGGGGATGGCATCCTGCTGGTGTCGTCTCGGGAGCGCACCCAGGGAGCTTCGCATGCTCGGTCGCCTCGGGCGGTTCTGTCAGGATCGGCGCCGGCTGGTCCTCGCCGCCTGGGTCCTGCTCGTCGCTGTCGGCTTCGGTGTGGGCGGGCAGGTCTTCGACCGGCTGGAGCCCGCGCGCGGCGGCTCCTCGAGTGAGTCCATCCGCGGCCTCGAGCTGCTCGAGGAGGTCGCGCCGTACGCCGGTCAGGTGGTTGCCGTGCTCGACGGGATCGATGCCGACGACCCGTCACTCGCCGAGGTGGCCGCGACCCTCGAGGGGGTCGGTGGAGTCGGGCGGGTGCGCTGGCCGGGCTCCCCCGAGGGCGCCCGGTTGGTGGCCACCGACGGTGAGGCCGTCGCCGTCATCGTCGACCTGGCGCGAGATCTGGAAAATCGCGACGCCGCGCTCGCGGACGTCGAGTCGGTGCTCCGACAGCTCGAGCAGGACGGTGCCGCCGACGTCATCCTCGGCGGTGATCTCCTGCTCTTCGAGGAGATCAACACCCAGATCGACAAGGACATCGCCTTCGCCGAGTTGATCGCGCTGCCGATCACGCTCGTCGTGATGGTGGTGATCTTCGGCGGCCTCCTCGCCGCGGGACTGCCGATCCTCGCGGCGGTGGCCTCGATCGCGGGGGCGTTGCTGTGCCTGTTGGGCTTTTCCACGGTGCTCGATCTCGATCCCAACGTCGTGCCCGTGACCACGTTCATGGGTCTCGGCCTGGCCATCGACTACTCGCTGCTCATGGTCAGCAGGTTCCGGGAGGAACGCGGCCGGGGCCTGACGGTCGACAGGGCGGTGATCCGCACGGTGGAGACGGCCGGGCGGACGATCCTGTTCTCCGCGCTGACCGTCGCAACGGCGCTCAGCGGCCTGTTCGTCTTCGCCGAGCCCATCTTCCGGGCCATCGGCGCCGCCGGTGTCGCCGTCGTGCTCATCGCCCTGGCGGCTGCGCTGACCCTGGTGCCGGCGCTGCTGGCTGCCCTCGGGCACCGGATCGAGGCGCCGTCCTCGCCGTTGCCGGACGAGGGCGCGTTCGCCACGCTGGCGACCCGGGTGCAGCGCCGACCCTGGCTGGTCGCGGTGTCGGTGTCTGTCGGTCTGGTGGTGCTCGGTGCGCCGGTGCTCGGAGTCACCTTCGCCAACGGCGGGTCCGAATTGCTTCCGCCGGAGTTCGAGAGCCGGCAGGTGGATGAGGCCCTGGCCGAGCGATTCCCCGGCGGCGGGACCGACCCGGTCACGGTGGTCTCCCGATCGGCAGCCGAGGAGGTCCAGGACTGGGCCGACCGTGCCATCGCCGGCCTGCCCGAGGGCATGGTCGCGGCCGTCGGGCCGCTGGTCACGCTGGACGACGGCGTCACCGTGCTGAGCGTCGTACCGGACGGGACGAGCCAGGGAGACACCGCCAAGGCCCTTGTCAGCCAACTGCGGGCCGACCCGGCGCCCGGGGAGTCCTACGTGACCGGCGAGGCCGCCATCCTCGTGGACTTCCAGCAGTCGATCGCGTCCCGGGCGCCGTGGGCGTTCGCGCTGGTCGCCATGGCCACCCTGGTCCTGCTCTTTCTGATGACCGGATCGATCGTCGTACCGGTCAAGGCCCTAGTGATGAACACGGTGTCCCTCGGTGCGACGTTCGGGGCGCTGGTGTGGATCTTCGCCGACGGGAATCTGGAGGGACTGCTCGGCTTCGAAGCGACGGGCGCGATCGAGACGTGGGTGCCGGTGCTCGTGTTCGCGTTCGCGTTCGGCCTGTCGATGGACTACGAGGTCTTCCTGCTGGCCAGGATCAAGGAGGCGTATGACGCGCAGCCCGAGGCGGGCAGGGCCGGCGCTTCGGCGGCGGCCGGCAGCCGCAATGACATAGCGGTGCGGCTGGGCCTGCAGCGCAGTGGGCGGATCATCACCTGCGCGGCGCTGGTGGTGGTGATCGTGTTCGCCGCGTTCGCCACCTCGCAGATGCTCGGGCTCAAGCAGATGGGTGTCGCCCTGGCGCTGGCGGTCGCCGTGGACGCGACGATCGTGCGGTGCCTGCTGGTCCCGGCCACGATGACGCTGCTGGGCGAGGCCAACTGGTGGGCACCGGCCCCGCTGCGCAGGCTGCACGCGCGATTCGGGCTGAGCGAGACTGCGCCGCCGGAGCGTGGCGAGCCGGGTGGTCCCGCTCAGCCCGCGGAGCCGGTCGGTGCACCGGCTCGGCGCTAACCCGCCGCGAGAGCCCGTCCGGGAATGTCTGGGCGGCCTGCGGGGTCACAGCAGGGAGACCGTACGCCCGCCAGTTTCGAGGAGCCCCATGAAGAACCGCGCGATCGGTACGACGACCGTCAGCGAGATCGGGCTGGGCGGGATGCCCATGTCGATCGAGGGCCGGCCGGAGGAGTCCCGCTCGATCGCCACCATCCACGCGGCCCTCGAGGCGGGCGTCACGGTCATCGACACCGCCGACGCCTACCTGCTCGAGCCCGGCGAGACCGGCCACAACGAGCGGCTGATCGCATCGGCGCTGTCCTCGTACGGCGGTGACACCTCCTCGGTGCTCGTCGCGACGAAGGGCGGGCATCTGCGCCCGGGCGACGGCTCGTGGACCATCGACTCCAGCCCGGCGCACCTCAGTGAGGCGTGCGAGGCGAGCCTGCGCGCTCTGGGTCTGGAAGCGATCGGGCTGTACCAGCTGCACCGGCCCGACCCGGAGGTCGACTACGCCGACAGCCTCGGCGCGATGCGCTTGCTCCACGACCAGGGCAAGGTGCGCATGGTCGGGGTCAGCAACGCGACCATCGCGCAGATCCGGCAGGCGCAACAGATCATCGGCGACGCCCTGGTCAGTGTGCAGAACCAGTTCTCCCCGGCGTACCGCTCCAGCGAGGACGAGCTGACCTACTGCGGTGAGCAGGGACTCGCGTTCCTGCCGTGGAGCCCATTCGGCGGGATCAGCAAGGCCGGGGAGCTCGGCTCCAGTTTCGCGGCGTTCGCGGAGGTCGCGACGGCGCATGACGTCAGTCCGCAACAGGTGTGCCTGGCCTGGCTCCTGGCCAAGGGTGCGCACGTCGTCCCCATCCCGGGGGCCAGCCGGCCGGAGACGATCATCGACTCGGCGCGCGCCGGCGACCTAAAGCTGAGCGACGACGAACTGACCCGCCTCGACGCCGCCTAGCAACGGGTCACACTGAAGGAGTTGCGGAGGGCATCGCATCGATGCCGGCCTCCTTGCGCTGCGCCGGCGTGATCGGTGCCGGCGCGCCGGTCAGCGGGTCGAAGCCCGCGCCGGTCTTGGGGAACGCGATCACGTCGCGGATGGAGTCGGTACCGGCCAGCAACGCGCAGATCCGGTCCCAGCCGAAGGCGATTCCCCCGTGCGGCGGCGGCCCGTAGGCGAACGCGTCGAGCAGGAAGCCGAACTGCTCCTTGGCCTGCTCGGCGCTGAGACCGATGACGTCGAAGAGCCGCTGCTGTACGTCGGCGCGGTGGATCCGGATGGACCCGCCGCCGATCTCGTTGCCGTTGCACACGATGTCGTAGGCGTAGGCCAGGGCCTCGGCGGGCGCGGTGTCGAAGCGGTCCGCCCATTCCCGCGTCGGCCCGGTGAACGGGTGGTGGACGGCGGTCCACCCGCCAGCCTCACCGGGACCGGAGTCGGTGGGCTCGAACATCGGCATGTCGACGATCCAGACGAACCGCCAGGCGTCGTGGTCGATCAGCCCGCAGCGCCGGCCGACCTCCACCCTGGTGGCGCCGAGCAGGGCCAGTGCCTCCGGGCGGCTGGCAGCGGCGAAGAAGATGCAGTCGCCGGGTTTCGCCCCGGCCGCCTCGGCCAGCCCGGCCTGGTGCTCCGGCGACAGGTTCTTCGCCACCGGGCCACGGAGTTCGCCGCTGTCCTCGACGAGTACGTAGGCGAGCCCCTTTGCGCCGCGGCTGCGGGCCCACTCCTGCCAGCCGTCGAGCACCTTCCGCGGCTGCCCCGCTCCCCCCGGCATGACCACGGCGCCCACGTGCTCGGCCTGGAATACCCGGAATTCGGTGCCGGCGAAGTACGCGGTCAGGTCGACCAATTCCAGCGACATGCGCAGGTCGGGCTTGTCCGAGCCGTAGCGGCTGAGCGCCTCGGCGTAGGTCATCCGCGGAATCGGCAGCGAGATCTTCACATCGAGGAGGTCGCGCCACAGTGCTCCCACGACTGCCTCGCCGAGTTCGATCACATCGTCCTGGTCCACGAAGGACATCTCGATGTCGAGTTGGGTGAACTCCGGTTGCCGGTCGGCGCGAAAGTCCTCGTCGCGGTAGCAGCGCGCGATCTGGTAGTACCGCTCGAAGCCGGCGACCATCAGCAGCTGCTTGAACAGCTGCGGGGACTGCGGTAGGGCATACCAGCTGCCCGGCTGCAGCCGCACCGGCACCAGGAAGTCGCGAGCGCCCTCCGGTGTGGAGCGGGTCAGGGTCGGCGTCTCCACCTCGACGAAGTCACGCTCGGACATCACCTGCCGGGCCACCGCGTTGACCCGGCTCCGCATCCGCAGGATGCGGGCGGGTTCGGCGCGACGCAGGTCCAGATAGCGGTGGTGCAGGCGCGCGTCCTCCCCCACCTCCCCGGACCCCGGACCCTCGACCGGGAACGGCAGCGGGGCGGACTCCGAGAGCACATCCAGCTCAGCGGCCGTTACCTCGACCTGACCCGACGGCAGATCCGGGTTCTCGTTGCCCCCGGGGCGCCGATCGACCGTTCCCGTCACCCGGATGCAGAACTCCGAGCGCAACCGGTGCGCCGCCTCGGCCATGGCACCTTCGCGGAAGACCACCTGCGCCAGCCCGGAGGCGTCGCGCAGGTCGATGAAGCTGACCCCGCCGTGGTCGCGGCGGCGGGCCACCCAGCCGGCGAGGGTGACGGTCTGCCCGGACAGTGCGGCGGTGAGCGAACCGGCGGTATGGGTGCGGATCACGAGAGCAACTCCTGAATGGTCGCGACGAGCGCGTCGAGCGGTACGGCGATCTGCTCGCCGCTGCGGAGGTCCTTGAGCGCGGCGGCGCCGGCTTCGATATCCCGGTCACCGAGTACGACGGCGTACGCCGCGCCGGAGCGGTCGGCGGCCTTCATCGCGCCCTTGAGGCCACGGCCACCGTACGCGAGGTCGGCGCTGACGCCCGCCGCCCGCAACGAGGCGACAAGGACGAAGAGCCGTTCGGCAGCGGCGGCGCCCAGCGGTACGCCGTACACCTGAACACGGGATCGCGTCGGCAACGCGATGTCCTCGGCCCTCATGGCCAGCAGCGTCCGGTCCACGCCGAGCGCCCAGCCGATGCCGGTCAGCTCGGGCCCACCGATGGCCGCGGAGAGTCCGTCATAGCGCCCGCCCCCGCCGATCGCGGACTGCGACCCCAGTCCACTGTGGACGAACTCGAACGTCGTGCGCATGTAGTAGTCGAGGCCGCGGACGAGCTGTGGCGCCTCCTCCCACTGCACACCGACGTCGGCGAGCCGCGTCCGGACACCGTCGTAGTGCTCGGCGCAATCACGGCAGAGGTGGTCGACCATGACCGGCGCGCCCTCGAGCTCGGCCTGCACCTCGGGCCGCTTGTCGTCGAGGACGCGCAGCGGGTTGAGCTCGACCCGTCGGCGGGTGTCGGCGTCGAGCTCGAGGCGGTTGAGGAAGGACTGCAGGAGTGCGCGGTACGGGGGGCGGCAGGTCGAGTCGCCGAGTGAGGTGAGCAGCAGCCGGAACTCGCGCAGTCCGAGTGCCCGGTAGCCGTCCCAGGCCAGCGCGACGACTTCGGCATCCAGCATCGGGGCGTCCACCCCGATCGCCTCCGCGCCGACCTGGGTGAAGTGCCGGTAGCGGCCGTGCTGCGGCCGTTCGTAGCGAAAGTTCGGTCCGGCGTACCAGAGCTTGACCGGGAGTTGGCCGGCGTGCAGCTTGTGCTCGATGACCGCCCGCATCACCCCGGCGGTGCCCTCCGGCCGCAACGTCAGAGACCGGCCACCCTTGTCCTCGAACGTGTACATCTCCTTGCTCACGACGTCGGTGGATTCCCCGACGCCGCGGGCGAACAGCGCGGTGTCCTCGAAGATCGGCGTCTCGATGTACTCGTAGCCGGCCAGGATCGCCGGGCGGCTGAGCGCATCACGAACGGCGAGGAACGCTGCTGATTCGGGCGGCAGAACGTCGTAGCTGCCCTTGGGCGCGCTGAAACGCACTACAGGCCCCTGCGTGGCGGGGCCGCTGAGGCAGCCTCGCGCAGGTAGGGATTGGTCGCGCGCTCTCGACCGATGGTGGTCTGCGGGCCGTGCCCGGACAGCACGACTGTGTCCTCGGCGAGGGGCAGGCACACCCGGGCCAGTGAGTCGAGGAGTTGCTCGTACGAGCCGCCGGGCAGGTCGGTCCGCCCGATCGAGCCGGCGAAGAGCAGATCGCCGGAGAGCAGCACCGGAGCCTCAGGGTGGTCGAGCTCGAAAGCCACCGAACCCCTGGTGTGTCCCGGCGCGTGCCGGACTGTGAGCCGCACACCGGCCAGGGCCAGTTCCGCGCCGTCGGTCAGGTCGGCCACCTCGGCGGGTTCGGAGAAGGTCAGCCCCCGGATCATCGCGCCGATCTGCTCGCCATGCCAGGACAGCGGGTCGGCCAGCATGGCCCGATCCTCCGGGTGCAGGTAGGCGGGGATGTCGTAGCCGTCGCAGACCGGTACGACAGACCAGACGTGGTCGAGGTGCCCGTGCGTGAGGACGACAGCGACCGGCTTGAGCCGGTGCTCGGCCAGGACGGAGCGCAACGGCTCCTCGGCGTCCTGCCCGGGGTCGATGACGACGCACTCCTGCCCTGGGCCCGGTGCCACGACGTAGCAGTTGGTTCCGAAGACGCCGGCGGGAAACCCGGTGACCAACACGGAGCGACACCTCATGACGGGAAGGAGACAGACGCACCCAGGCTACCGAGGCGCCCGGATCGGAGTCGCCGCGATTCCCCCGGGAGGTCTCGGCTCATCCGAAGCTCACACCCCATCCCGTACTCTGGCGAGCCGATTCGCTGGAATGCGCGGCCGCGTCGGCGTGCTCGCACCGCGGACCTGCCCACGGGTGCCCATCAGGAGGAGAAGCTGTGCCGACCAGCAAGCAGAAGCGGCAGGCCGCGCAGCGGCACCTTCAGCGGCAGCTCGAACGACGCACGGAGCTGGCCAAGAAGCGCCGCCAGCGCAACATCATCCTGGCCGCCGCGCTGTCCGTGCTGGTCGTGCTCGGTGGGATCTTCCTCATCGTCAGTCTCACCGGCGAGGACGAGGCCGCCGACCCGGCCGCCAGTCCCTCCTCCGAACCGACAGCGACCACCGAGGCCAGCAGCGCGCCGCCGGGTCAGTGCACGTTCATTCCCGGTGACCCGGCTGCTCCCAACGTCACCGACGTCGGCCTGCCCACGACACCAGCCGAAACGACCGGCACAGTGGATATCGCCGTCACGACCGACCAAGGGGACATGACCTGGACCCTGGACCGCGCCAGCGCCCCGTGCGCCGTGCAGAGCGTCACCTTCCTGGCAGGCGCAGGCTTCTACGACTCCAGTCCCTGCCACCGCCTCGTCAACGCCGACGCATTCGGCGTACTGCAGTGCGGTGACCCGAGTGGCACCGGCACCGGAGGACCGGGATACACCTACGCCCAGGAGGCCCCGGCCGGTGACATGCCCTACGCCGAGGGCGTCATCGCGATGGCCAACAGCGGCGCACCGGACAGCACCAGCAGCCAGTTCTTCATCATGTTCCAGGACACCGATTTGCCGCCGGAGTACAGCGTCGTCGGCACGGTCACCTCCGGACTGGAGGTTGTCCAGACCGTCGCAGACGCAGGGAACGACGGCTCGTTCGAGCCGAGCCCGGGCGGCGGGGCGCCGAACCTGCCCATCACGATCGAGACGATGACAGTGGTCGCCTGACCCGTCCGCAGGCTCGGTCAGGAGCCGGCGACGCGGTAGACGTCGTACACGCCCTCCACGGTGCGCACGGTTCGCAGCAGGTGGCCCAGGTGTTTCGGGTCGCCGAGTTCGAAAGTGAACCGGCTGACGGCGACCCGGTCGCGCGTCGTCTGCACGGTCGCGGACAGGATGTTCACGCTCTCGTCGGACAGCGCGCGGGTGATGTCGGACAGCAGCCGGTGCCGGTCCAGCGCCTCGACCTGGATCGCGACGAGGAAGATCGAACCCGGCGACGGCTCCCAATCGACCTCGATCAGCCGATCCGGCTCGGACTGCAGAGCACCGGCGTTCGTGCAGTCCTGCCGGTGCACCGACACCCCGCCTCCGCGGGTGACGAATCCGATGATGTCGTCGCCCGGGACCGGTGTGCAGCACTTGGCGAGCTTGACCCAGATGTCTGAGGCCCCACGTACTACGACGCCGGGATCCCCACCCGGCCGGCGGCCCCTGGATCGGGTCGGGACCGCGGTCTCGGCGATGTCCTCGACCGCACCCTCGGTGCCGCCGAGGGAGACGACGAGCTTGTGTACGACGGACTGCGCCGAGACCTGGTGCTCGCCCACGGCGGCGTACAGGGCGGAGACGTCGGGAAAGCGCAGGTCGCGGGCGAGGGTGGCCAGCGCCTCACCACCGAAGAGCCGCTGCAGCGGCAAACCCTGCTTGCGCATGGTCTTGGAGATGGCGTCCTTGCCCGCCTCGATGGCGTCCTCGCGGCGCTCCTTGGCGAACCACTGCCGGATCTTCGTCCTCGCGCGAGTGCTGCCGACGAAGGCAAGCCAGTCGCGAGACGGTGCGGCGTTGGGCGACTTCGAGGTGAAGATGCCGACGACGTCACCGTTGGACAGCTTGCTCTCCAGCGCCACCAGACTGCCGTTGACGCGGGCGCCGATACAGCGGTGACCGACCTCGGTGTGCACCGCATACGCGAAGTCGATGGGGGTCGAGGACCCCGGCAGGCTGATGACGTCGCCCTTGGGCGTGAAGACGAATACCTCGCGCGGGCCGAGGTCGTAGCGCAGAGACTCCAGGAACTCACCGGGCGAGGCGGTCTCGCGTTGCCAGTCGAGCAGCTGTCGCAACCAGAGCATTTCGTCCTGGCTCAGGGCGGGCGCGCCCTCCTTGGTCTCCTTGTACTTCCAATGTGCTGCGATGCCGTACTCCGCCGTACGGTGCATGTCCTGGGTCCGGATCTGCAGTTCGACCGGCTTCCCGTCCGGGCCGATCACCGTCGTGTGCAGCGACTGGTACATGTTGAACTTCGGGGTGGCGATGAAGTCCTTGAAGCGACCGGGGATCGGCTGCCAGTTGGCATGCATGATCCCCAGTGCGGCGTAGCAGTCGGGAAGGCTCTCGACGAGGACACGGACGCCGATGAGGTCGTAGATGTCGGCGAAGTCGCGGCCGCGAACGATCATCTTCTGATAGATCGAGTAGTAGTGCTTGGGACGGCCGGTCACCGCCGAGTTGATCTTCGCGTTCTTCAACTCCGCCCGGACCCGGCTTGCCACCTCGGCGAGATAGGTGTCACGAGAGGGCGCCCGGTCTGCGACGAGCCGGACGATCTCCTCGTACCGCTTGGGGTACAGGGTCGCGAACGCGAGATCCTCGAGCTCCCACTTGACGGTGTTCATGCCGAGCCGGTGTGCCAATGGCGCGAGCACCTCGAGCGTCTCCCGGGCCTTGGCCTCCTGCTTTGCCGGCGACAGGTACTTCAGTGTCCGCATGTTGTGCAACCGGTCGGCGAGTTTGATCACCAGCACCCGGGGATCGCGGGCCATCGCCACGATCATCTTGCGGATCGTCTCGGCCTGCGCCGCGTCGCCGTAGTGGACCCGATCCAGCTTGGTCACCCCGTCGACGAGATGCGCGACCTCGGCGCCGAAGTCCGCACTGAGCTGCAGCATCGTGTAGCCGGTGTCCTCGACGGTGTCGTGCAGCAGGCTCGCGACGAGGGTCGTGACGTCCATCCCCAGCTCGGCCAGGATCTGTGACACCGCCAGTGGGTGCGTGATGTAGGGGTCGCCGCTCTTGCGGAGCTGTCCCCGGTGGCGCTCCTCGGCCACGTCGTAGCCGCGCTGCAGGATCTGCAGGTCGGCCGTGGGGTGCACCGCGCGGAGGATGGCGGCCAACGGTTCCAGCACGGGCTTGACGGTCGGGGGGTTATTTCGCGGCCCCGGGTTCATCCGGCGGGCAATGCGCTCCCGCACCCGGCGACGGCGCAGGGGAGCTTCTGTGTTCGGGGAGTTGGGCGAGCCGACGTCGGCAGCGGGGCGGGTATCCCCGGAATGGGCAGCCGCAGCACCGGCTGGCCCGCTGCCCGCCGGCGGCTGCCCCGTGAGCACGGCAGCCGGGGGGGTCACGGGGCTGCGGGCTGGGGTCGGTGTGTTCAGCGCGGCTCCTCGGTCGGTGCGAGCACCTACGAGTGTAGGACGCCGGGGGCCTCAACCAGGCCGACTCGCGGCCGCCGCAGACAGCACAGTGGCCGCCCGGTTCGGGGCGGCCACTGTGCGTGCTGGCGGTGGGTCAGTCGTTGTCGTCGCTGGTGTTGATGGGGCCGTTCACGCCGTCGGGGAAGAACCCGCCGGAGGTCACGGACGCCGGGTTCAGGTAGACGATGTTCAGCACCTCTCCCGCGGTCCGGCTGAACGCCAGGCCGGAGGAGTCGGTCGGGACGATGTTCGCCCTGCCGTTGCGCGTGATCCCCTGGTCCTTGTCCTCCGGACCGTCCAGGCTGTCACGGGCGTCGGAGATGGCCGCGGCTTCAGCCTCCAGGCCGTTGGCGAACATCACCGTACGGATGTTCGCCGCGTGGTAGGCCTCCACCGCGAGTAGTCCGGCCGCGGCCTCGAGGAACACCTTGTTCGAGATCAACGGTGCGGCGCCCTTGTACGCCGTCACTCCGACGTCTTCGAAGATGAAGGCGCCGAGCAGGAAGTTCGTCTCGCTCTCGAACGGGTCGAAGGTCTGCCCCGGACCGATCAGGCCGGCGGCCATCGCCGCCGCGGTGAAGCTGTCCACGAGATCGATCGTGGGCCGCGACACCCGTGCGCCGCCCAGCGCGCTGCGGAGGAAATCGACGTGGTCCTCCTCGTCCGCGGCGATCTCGATCGCGTACTGCTTGATCGACTTGGTCACGAACGGCACCCTCCGACCGCCGATCACCGGGCCGCGGTCACCCTTTCCCGACGTCTGGCCGGGGCGCAGACCGAACCCCCGGACAGCGGCCAGATAGAACTCCGCCTCCAGGTACTCCAGGTTGAGCGCGAAGTTCAGGACTGCCGCGTCGGTGATGGCGCCCTCAGCCCCGTCCGCGGCGAAGGCCGACGTCGAGCCGGTCAGCGATACCGCGCCGACGCTGAGGCCGGTCAACCCAGCTGCTGCCAGGAAGCGACGCCGGTCCAACGCGTTGTCCGTGCTACGGGTGATCGCTTCGGTCAGGAATGTACGGTCGAACATACGACTCCCCCTATAGGGACGTTCGGGCGATGGCGGACCGGCATCGCCCGGAATATCGGGCGGCGAACGGCCTTCTCATCGGTGACGACCACATCGGCCAACACAGGAGCAGCATGACCCTCACCATGGTTGCTCGCCACCTATTCGCCGAAACTGACTGCGCCGACTGGATCGCCCCTATCGAAGGAGGAGGGCCGTGACGTCCACGCCGAGCCGGTCCCGGCCGGCCAACCCCGACAACTCGATGAGGACCGCGACGCCGGCGACCACCGCTCCGGCTGCCTCGATCAGTGCCGTGGCAGCGCCCAGCGTCCCGCCGGTGGCCAGCACGTCATCGACCAGCAGGACGCGTTGGCCGCGGCTGAGGGCGGCGCGTTGCAGTTCCAGGACGCCGACGCCGTACTCGAGGTCGTAGGACTCCGCCCGACAGGGTCCGGGCAGCTTGCCGGTCTTGCGGATCGCGACAACACCCCTGCCGGCGGCGTAGGCGACCGGCGCGGCAAGCAGGAAACCCCGTGCCTCGATCCCGGCGACGAGGTCGAAGCCCTGCGGCGGGTGCGACGCGACCACCCGGTCGACGACCGCTGCCAGCATGGCGGCGTCCGCGAACACCGGCATGGCGTCCTGGAAGAGGACACCGGGGATCGGGAAGTCCGGCACCTCCCGGATCAGGCGCCCGGCCCGTCGGAGGAAATCCAGGTCCGACGGATCGGGTGAGGTCACCGCTTGCGTTTGCCCGACGGACGGCCGCCCCGGCGGGGTGTGGTCTTGCCGGTAGGTCGCCCACTCCGGCTGCGCTGACCGGGTGCCGGCCGAACGGCGGGAGACGGGGCGGCTGACTCCGCGACAGCCTCGTCAGCGACCGCCTCGTCGCCGGCGTGACCGTCGACCTCGACAGCGAGGGCGTCGTCAGGCGTGTGGTCGGCGTCCTCGAGCCCCCGCCCGGCGGCCGGCTTTCCCAACGACACCGCCACCCGTTCCCCATCAGGGTGGGCCCGCCGGGCGGAGGGCCGAAGCGCGGCGCTGGGGGCAGCCTCGCTGTTGCCTGCCTCAGCATTCCCGGCCGGGGCTTGGCCGGCCAGACCTGTGGCGGCCGGGGCTGTGACTGCCGCTGCCTTCCCAACGCCAGACGGCTTACCGGACTGAGCTTTGGCGGAGGCCTTGCCGGCGGGGGGCTTCTTCGACCCCGACCCCGACCCCGGCCCCGACCCCGACCCGGACCTGGACCGTCGGGGCGCAGCCTTGGACGGGCGGGCCGGCTCCACATCCGTGCCACGACCCGAGGCCCTGCGAGCCTCGACCCGCTTGGCCAATGCCATGTACGCCGGCTCGCGCTCCTTGAGGTCGCACAGGATCGGTGAGGCCAGGAAGATCGAGGAGTAGGTGCCCGTTGCCAGACCGACGAACAGCACCAGGGCGAGGTCCTTGAGCGTCCCCGCGCCGAGCAGCCCGGCCCCCACGAAGAGCAACCCGGCCACCGGCAGCAACGCGATCAGCGAGGTGTTGATCGAGCGCATCAGGGTCTGGTTGACCGCGAGGTTGGCGGCCTCGGAGTATGTGGTGCGTGAGCCGCCGAGGATGCCGCGGGTGTTCTCATCGACCTTGTCGAAAACGACAACCGTGTCGTACAGGGAGAATCCCAGGATGGTGAGCAACCCGATGACGGTGGACGGGGTGACCTCGAAGCCGACCAGCGAGTAGACGCCGGCGGCGACGATGAGGTCGTTGATCAGAGCGGCCAGCGCGGCCACTGACATCTTCGGCTGGAACCGGAGCGCGATGAAGACGGTCACCGCGACTAGGAAGACAATGAGGGCCTGCAACGCCTTGTTGGTGATGTCACCGCCCCAACGAGCGCTCACCGCGGAGTTGCTGACCGCCGTAGCGTCGATCCCCAGCGCGTCGGCGACCGCACCGGCCACCTCCGCGGCGGTCTCGTTGGACAACTCCGGCGTACGCAGAATTATCGAGTCCTGACCGACGACCTGCGCGCTGGCGACCTCGACGCCGACGGACTCCGACGCGGCCTGCGCCGCGTCCAGTTGCTGCTCGGTACCGGGGAACTGGAAGGAGTTTCCCCCCTCGAACTCGATGCCGAAGTTGAAGCCGCGCCAGATGATCGAGACGAGACACACGCTCAGCAGTACCGCAGCCGCGATGTACCAGCGCCTACGGAGACCGATGAATTGGACGCCGAGTTCGCCCCGGTACAGCCGATTTCCGATGCTGGCCATGTCAGGCCTCGTTTCCGATGGTCGCGCCGGCGCGGCGGCGCGCTGCGGAGCGCTCCCGGGCGCCAGAGGGGCGATCGTCCACGGGGGTCGGTGCCGCGGCCGCCTGGCCGAGACCCGAGAATCGGGCCGAGCTGAAGCTCTTGTTCCGGGCGAGCAGGCTGACCACCGGGTGGGTGAACAGGAACACCACCACAAGGTCGAGCACGGTGGACAGGCCGAGCGTGAAGGCGAAACCCTTCACCTCGCCGATCGCCAGGAAGTACAAGATCGCCGCGGCGAGGAAGCTGACCGCATCGGCGGACAGGATCGTACGGCGCGCGCGCACCCATGCCCTCGGCACCGCAGAGCGGATCGATCGGCCCTCCTGGACTTCGTCTTTCAGTCGCTCGAAGAACACGACGAAGGAGTCCGCGGTGATACCGATGGCGACGATGAAGCCGGCGATGCCTGCCAGGGTCAGGGTGAACCCGATCTGGCGGCCCAGAATGACGAGCACCGCGTACACGACGACGCCGGACAGGATCAGGCTCGCTATCGTCACCAGCCCGAGCAGGCGGTAGTACAGCAGGCAGTAGACGAACACCAGGACAACGCCGATGCCACCGGCGATCAGCCCTGCTTCGAGTTGCTCCAGTCCCAGTGTGGCCGAGACGGTTCGGGCCTCCGACTGGCTGAAGGTCAACGGCAGCGAGCCGTACTTCAGCGAGTTTGCCAGATCGCGGGCGGTGTCCTCATTGAAGCTGCCGGTGATGCTGGTCTGGCCCTGGATGGTGCCCTGGATCTCCGGAGCCGAGATCACCCGCCCGTCCAGCGTGAACGCCACCAGGTTCGCCGGGGACTGTGGCGACACGCTGACGTTGTTCGCCGAGGTGTACTGCGCCCACGTGGACTGAGCAGCATTGTCGAAGTCGAGCAGAACCAGCCAGCCCTGGAGCCCCTGGGTGTCGAATGTCGCATTGGCGTCGTTGATGCTGGTGCCTTCGATGATCGCCGGCGCCAGCAGGTACTTGGTCGACCCGTCGGTACTGCAGGCGGCGACAAAGGACTCCGGCAGCTCCGGCGGCGCGCCGATCTGCTGCTGCGAGCAGTCCAGCGTGCCAAGCTGCGCCTGCGCCTCCTCCGCGGTCGTCGGCGCCCCGGTGCCGCCGCCCCCCGGCGCACCGGTGGTCTCCGCCGGCGCTGAGGTAGCCGGCGCTGAGGTAGCCGGCGCTGAGGTTTCCGGAGCGGTCGTCGTGGGATCACCCGGCGCGAAACCGGCGGCGGAACTGGTCGGCGCCGGGGCCGCGCTCGCCCCTGGACTGGCGGGCGCAGCACTGCCAGTCGGCGCAACACCGCTCGTCGGTGCGGCGGTGTCGGTCGGTGCGGCGGTGTCGGTCGGCAACGCCTGTCCCGCCGGTATCGGCTGGGTCACCAGCGGTCGTAGCCGCAGCTGCGCGGTCTGCCCGAGTTGTTTGGCCTGCGCACCGTCGTCCCCGGGAACCGAGATGATGATGTTCGAATCGCCCTCGGTGACGACTTCGGCTTCGGCAACACCCAGCCCGTTCACCCGGCGCTCGATGATCTGGCGAGCCTGCTCGAGGCTTTCCGCCGTCGGCGGCTGGCCGTCAGGTGTCTGCGCGGTCAAGGTGACCGTCGTACCACCGATCAAGTCCAGTCCGAGCCGCGGTGTGCTGCTCGAGCCGACGAAGAAGACCAGTGCGTACAGGATGGCGATGACAGCGAGCAGCGCGGCGAAATAACGCCCTGTCCGCAGCTGGCCGGGCGGTGCTGCCAACGAAATCGTCTCTCCTCGATCGTCCTTTGGGCTCAGCCCCATCCGGTTCGAGCGACGGTGGCCAGGCCAGTATCCCCCGCTTTCGCAGGCAGCCTCGATTCAGGCGTCGGATGCCTTGCCCAGGTCGACGCCGCCGCCGTCGGCATGTTTCGTCCCGGGTGGGTCCGTCGGAGCCGCCAGCTCGAGCACGGCGGCGCGGGCGAAACGCAGCACCGTCCCGGCCGATACCTCCACGTCCAAGGTGGTCTCCTGCAGCGCAGCAACCGTGCCGTACAACCCGCAGCTGAGCATGATTGGCGTACCGATCTGCAGGGACTGCTGCATCGTGGCCTGACGTTCGGCGATCTTCTTGCGCTGCCGGGCCGGCAGGATGAAGAGCAGCACGAAGGCCAGCCCGATGAGCAGTACGGGCAGCAGCTGCTCCACCACAGATCCTCTCTACGACGTACACCGACAGTAGGCACACGATGCCGCGGGCGAGTCTAGGCGCCCATCTCGCGCGCCGCCAAAAAGGTGCGCGCCTACTCCGGATCGAACAGGGTCGGCCCGCGCGTCGACACATTCGGCCCACCCGGCGGGAGAAATGCCCGCACGCCACTCGGCGGAGTCAGGCCCAGATGCAGCCAGGCGGCGTCGGTGGCCACCCGTCCCCGCGGGGTGCGAGCGAGCAGGCCGGCCCGCACGAGGAACGGCTCGGCTACTTCCTCAACGGTCTGCACCTCCTCACCGACCGCCACGGCGATCGTGGACACACCGACCGGGCCGCCGCCGAAACGGCGGATCAGCGCATCGAGCACGGAACGGTCCAGCCGGTCCAACCCCAGCTCGTCCACGTCGTACACGGCGAGGGCGGCCCGCGCCACCTCCCGGCTGACGACCCCGTCCGCGCGGACCTCGGCGAAGTCGCGCACCCGCCGCAGCAGCCGGTTGGCGATCCGCGGCGTACCCCGCGCCCGGCCGGCGATCTCGCGGCGACCGTCGACCTGCACCGGCACGCCGAGCAGGTCGGCGCTGCGCAGCAGCACCCGCTCGAGTTCCTCGTCGCTGTAGAAATCCATGTGGGCGACGAAACCGAACCGGTCCCGCAACGGTCCGGTGAGCAACCCGGACCGTGTCGTGGCCCCCACCAGGGTGAAGGGAGCCACTTCCAGCGGGATCGCGGTCGCCCCATGCCCCTTGCCCACCACCACGTCGACCCGGAAATCCTCCATCGCCACGTAGAGGAGTTCCTCGGCCGGACGTGCGATGCGATGGATCTCGTCGATGAACAGCACGTCACCGGCGGCGAGGGAGGACAGCAGCGCAGCGAGATCACCGGCGCGCTCGATGGCCGGCCCGCTGGTGACCCGGATGGCTGCCCCGAGTTCGGCGGCGATGATCAGCGCCAGACTCGTCTTGCCGAGGCCGGGCGGCCCGGACAGCAGGACGTGATCCGGTGGCCGCCCCCGTCGCCGCGCACTCTCCAAGACCAGCTCCAACTGCTCCCGCACCCGCACCTGGCCGACGAAGTCAGCCAACCGGCGGGGCCGCAGCGAGGACTCGACCTCACGTTCGTCGACATCGGCGTACGGCGAGACCAACGCGTCGCTGTCCACGTCGGGCTCGATGCGCGACGGTGCGCCGTCATCGGCGGTCAACGGTTGCCCAGCATCCGCAGCGCGCTGCGCAATAACACGGCCAACTCGATGCTGCCTACGTCGACCGCCGCTTCGGGCTCCACGGCGGTGACCGCCTCTTCGGCCTCCCGGGCCGTCCACCCGAGTCCGACCAGGGCCTGCCGGAGCTGATCGCGCCAGGGGGCCGACGGGGTGATCGGACCGGCTGTCGTTCCTGGTACGTCGTCGCTGAGCGAGCCGATCCGGTCGCGCAGTTCCACGATCAGCTTCTCCGCACCCTTCTTGCCGACCCCGGGCACGCGGGTGAGGGTGAGGACGTCGGCGGTGACCACCGCCCGGCGGATCTCCCGCGGCGGATGGATCGCGAGCATCGCCTGCGCCAGCCGCGGGCCCACACCGTTGGCGGTCTGCAGCAACTCGAACATTTCGCGCTCGTCGTCATCGGCGAACCCGTAGAGCGTGAGGGAGTCCTCCCGCACGACGAGCGACGTGGACAGCCGTCCGATGTCACCGATGCGCAACCTGGCAAGGGTGCCAGGGGTGCATTGCACCGAGACCGCAAGCCCACCGAGTTCGATCACCGCGCCGTCCGGGCCGAGGGCAAGCACCGGACCGCGCAGGCCGGCGATCATCCAGGCCCCCGGCTGGCCGACAGCGCCCGGTCGAGCCGATCCTGGGCGGCACCGCGCCACACGTGGCAGATCGCGAGGGCCAGCGCGTCCGCGGCATCGGCTGGCGCCGGTGCCACCGAAAGCTTCAGCAACCGCATGACCATGGCCGTCACCTGTGCCTTATCTGCCCGGCCGGATCCGGTCACCGCCGCCTTGACCTCGCTCGGAGTGTGCAGGACGACGGGCAGCCCCGCGGTGGCGGCGACCAGGATCGCCACCCCCGAAGCCTGCGCCGTACCCATCACGGTCCGGACATTGTGCTGGCTGAAGACACGCTCGACGGCGACGACGTGCGGGCGGTGTTCCCCGATCGCCGAACGCAGACCGGCTGCCAGTGCCAGCAGCCGCAGCCCGAGGTCCTCGGCGGGAGAGGTGCAAATGACCCCATGGCCGATCTCGGTCAGGGGACGGCCCGCGGTCCCCTCCACCACACCGAAACCGCACCGGGTCAGACCCGGGTCCACACCGAGCACCCGCACCGCTGAGTCCCTTCACCGAACAGATGTTCGACACGCTATCCGGGAGACCCTCGGTGTGTTGGCAACGACACGCACGATGGCCTGAGGCACGCCGGCTGTGGACGACGCGGGGGACAAGCTGGGGACTGCGCGGTCGCGCCTGGGGATAACAGCCACACATCTGTGGAGCACAGGATAGATCCGGGGAAAGACCAGAAAACATCGCTGAAACCCTTGCGGGACAACCGGTTTCGCGACTAGACAGTGCATCACGTCACCGGCAACGGAAGACCGAATCTCGGACTCACCTCCGGGCAGCGCACAGCAGCGGGCAACCGAGGCACCGCGCTAGGGCTCCCGATGCAGACGACGTGGGCGCGCACTTCATGGCCGACGAGCGATCGACGGCTGAGGATGGCGCTGCTGGGTCGGGCCCCTCCATCTCATACATGGAGGGGCCCGGCTTCATTGTGCTCCGCCTATCGTGGTCCTCCAGACTCGGCGGGCCGAGGCGACACGCCGGACGCTGGGCGCGCCTGCACAGGATCCGAGCAAGGAAACCCCGCGGATGAGAGCTGCCTCATCCGTGGTTCATGTGTCCTTCATGTAGCGGCTGCACTGTCTTCACATGACCGCAACCCGCACCCGGCCCCGGCCGCTCCGACTCGTCGGCGGAGCAACGGTGGACCTGGCAGCCCACGCGCCGCGGATCGCGCTCTACTCCCACGACGCCCTGGGCCTGGGTCACCTGCGACGCAACCTGGCCCTGGCCGGGGCGCTGTGCTCGGGTCGGCAGCCGGCCGGTCGTCCCGATGTGCTGCTGTTCGCCGGCGCACTGGAATCCACCGACTTCGCCCGTCCCGACGGCTGCGACCTGGTCACCTTGCCCAGCCTCCGCAAAGGCGAGGACGGCAGTTACGGTGCACGGCAGCTCTCGCTGGGCCTCTCCGACGTGATCATGCTCCGCGGAGCGATCCTCCAGTCGGCACTCACCGCCTTCGCCCCCGACGTGCTCATCATCGACAAGCATCCTCAAGGCGCCTTCGGAGAGCTGCTACCCGCGCTGCGTGAGCTGCGGAAGAACGGTCACACCAAGATCGTCCTAGGCCTCCGCGACGTACTTGACGATCCGGCATCCACGAAGCGCGAGTGGCGCGAGAACGGCTGCACCGAAGTCATCGAGGAATTCATCGACCAGATCTGGATCTACGGCGATCCTGACGTCTACGACGCGGTGCAGGAGTACGACCTTGCGCCCGAGGTGGCCGAGAAGGTCGTCTACACCGGGTACCTGGGCGGTCGGGTCGGCGCTGGTCCGGCCGAGACGCTACCGACGGCTCCGTTCGTTCTGGGGATGGCCGGGGGTGGCCAGGACGGCCGCGAACTCGGCGAGGCCTTCGTGTCGATGCCGTTACCGTACGGGCACAGTGCAGTGCTCGTGACCGGCCCGCAGATGGCGCGCACGGACAAGCGCGCGATCCTCGCCGCTGCTGCCGGCCGCACGGACATGACGATCCTGGACCGGGTGGCCGATGGTGCCCAATGGATCCGCGGCGCCGCAGCCGTGGTGACAATGGGCGGCTACAACTCAGTCTGTGAACTGCTGGCGGCCGGGACCCCGGGGATCGTGGTCCCCCGCGTGGCGCCTCGGCTGGAGCAGCTGGTCCGCGCGGAACGCCTTGCCGAGACAGGCCTGTTGAGCGTGCTGCACCCGGCCGACCTGTCCGGGTCGTCGCTCGGGCACTGGGCAGCCGACGCCGTACGCCGACCTCGCCCGCGGCAGGCCGGCGTCGACCTCGACGGCCTGTCCCGATTGCCTGCCCTGGTCGACGGCCTGGTCCTCGGCACGCAGATCACCGCCCTCCCCCACCGCGGCACAAGGAAATGGACGACGATGACCCCCTCCAGCAGCCCCCGGATCGGCTACGTGCTGAAGATGTACCCGCGGTTCTCCGAGACGTTCATCGTCTCCGAACTGCTCGCGCGGGAGGCTGCCGGCGCCGACATCGACGTGTTCTCGCTGCGGCCTCCCGTCGACGGCCGGTTCCATGAGGCGCTCGCGCAGGTGCGTGCGCATGTCACCTACCTGGGTCAGCCTGGGCGGCGCGGTGAGGAGCTCTGGCGTCTGCTCGGGCTCTCCAGCGGCCGGCTGCCCGGGCTTCCCCAGGCGCTGCCGGACCTGCTGGCCGCGGAGATCGGCGACGCCGCCCAGGCCCTTGAACTCGCTTTGCTGGCACAGGAGCGCGGCATCACTCACCTGCACGCGCACTTCGGCTCGGTCGCAACCACCGTCGCCCGGCTCGCCAGCCTGATCGGCGGGGTGCCCTACTCGTTCACCGCCCACGCGAAAGACATCTTCCATGACAGCACCGACCCGGCGGACCTGCGCCGCAAGCTGCGCGACGCACATCACGTCGTCACAGTGAGCCGGTACAACGCCCGGTTCCTGACCGACAGCTTCGGAGTGGCCGCAGACTCCGTCCGGCTCGTCTACAACGGCTTGGACCTCGATGTCTTCGACTACTCCCCGCCCGTCGATCGCCCACCGGTGATCGCGGCTGTGGGCCGGCTCATCGAGAAGAAGGGTTTCGACGTACTCATCGAGGCGTGCGCCCTGCTGCACCGTTCGGGTCGGAGCTTCAGCTGCCAGATCGTCGGCAGCGGGGACCAGCACGACACCCTGCGTGAGCTCATCACCGCCCGGGGGCTGACCGACGTGATCTCGTTGCTCGGGCCACTGCCGCAGAATCAAGTACGCACGCTGCTCGCCGGATCCGCCGTCTTCGCGGCGCCGTGCGTCATCGGCGCCGACGGCAACCGGGACGGTCTGCCGACGGTGCTTCTCGAGGCGATGGCCCTGGGAACCCCGTGCGTGTCGACCGACGTTACCGGCATCCCGGAGGTCCTCCGGGACGGCGAGACCGGTCTCCTCGTGGGCCAGAACGATCCGGCCGACCTCGCCCTGGCGCTGGATCGCCTGCTTGGCGACCCGCCGCTGGGCGTGCGGCTGGCCCGCAACGCCCGCGACCTCGTCGAGGCCGACTTCGACAGCACGCGCCAGGCCGCCGCGCTGGATGCGCTGCTGACCCGGCCGACCGAGGAGAACGCGGCGGCGGTGGCCTGATGCGCGTCGCCTACATCTGCGCTGATCCCGGGGTCCCGGTCTTCGGTCACAAGGGTTCCTCCATCCACGTGCAATCGGTGGTCCGCGGTCTGCGCCGCCAGGGCGCCACGGTCGAGTTGGTCTGCGCCCGCACCGACGGCTCCGCGCCGCCCGATCTGGCCGACGTGCCTATACACCGGCTGCCGCAGGTCCGGCACGCCGACGCCGAGCAGCGTGAGCGGGGACTGCTGGCGGCCAATGCCCAGCTCGCCAACGCCCTGCACCTGCTAGGCCCGGTGGACCTGGTCTACGAGCGCTACTCGCTGTGGAGCCGGGCGGGCATGGACCACGCGCTCACGAACGGAACGTCAAGCGTCCTCGAGGTCAACGCACCGCTGATCGAGGAGCAGGCAGCGCATCGCACCCTCGTGCACCGCGATGCCGCCGAGACCGTCGCACGATCGGTCATTGGCGCTGCCCGCACCGTGGTCGCGGTCTCCGAACCGGTCGCCGCCTGGGCGCGCGGGAAGGCCGGCTCTGCCCGGACTCCGGTGTACGTCGTACCGAACGGCGTGGACACCGACCGGATCCGTCCCGCGGACCCCGCGGCTCGGCGTACCGGCTTCAAGGTGGGGTTCGTCGGCACGCTCAAGCCCTGGCATGGGGTGCACACGTTGCTCCGCGCCTTCGCTACCGGGTTTGCCGGACAGGCCGATGCCGGGCTGCTCCTCGTGGGGGATGGCCCCGAGTCGGCTCGGCTGCGGCTGCTCGCCGACCAGCTGGGAATCGGTGACCAGGTGGAGCTGACCGGTTCGGTGGACCACGCCGGGGTGGCGACCCAGCTGCATCGCATGGACGTCGCGGTCGCCCCCTATCCCGACTCACCGGAGGCCTACTTCTCCCCGCTCAAGCTCTACGAGTACCTCGCGGCGGGCCTCCCGATCATCGCCAGCGCGGTCGGTCAGGCGACCGGCGTACTGGGCGACGGCAGAAACGCCGTGCTCGTCCCCCCGGGCGACGTCCCCGCCCTGGCCGGGCAGCTGATGCGGCTACGTGACGACGAGGACCTGCGCACCAGGCTCGGCGCCGCTGCGCGGAGCTCGGCGGTCCAGCACCACACCTGGGACGCCGCCGTGCGCCGGATCCTGAGCCTGGCCGGCGCGGAGCCCGCCGAGGCTGAGGTCGCCGGTGCCGGCGAGGCCGGGAGGGCGGCCTGAGATGACCGGCCCCGACCAGACCTCCTCGACCCGGCGCCGGCCGCGGTCCCTGCACGATGCCTGGCCGGGGCTGCGGCGGACCGCCCGGCACCTCGGCCCGCATCTGCGCACGGAGCGGCCGCTCATCGCCGGCGGATTCATCGCGCTCTTCGCCGGGGTGCTGTTCCGCATCCTCGAGCCGTGGCCGCTCAAGATCATCATCGACGCGGTGATCGCACCCGGGGCGGCCAGCCGGCCCGGGATCACGACGCTGCTTGCGATCTGCGCCCTGGCAGTCCTCGCTGCGGTGACGCTGCGCGCGCTCGCGTCCTACCTGTCCACCGTGGCCTTCGCGTTGGCCGGGAACCGCGTCCTGACCAAGGTGCGCGCCGATCTGTTCACCCACGTGCAGCGGCTGTCGCTGGCCTTCCACGATCGCAGCCGGACAGGGGATCTGGTGACCCGGTTGACCGGTGACGTGGGACGTCTGCAGGAGGTGGCGGTCACCGCCTTCCTCCCGCTGATCGGCAACGTCGTCACCCTGGGCGCCCTCAGCGTGGTCATGCTCGTCCTGGACTGGCGGCTGGCTCTGGTGGCCCTTGCGGTCTTCCCGGTCTTCTTGCTCAGCGGCCGCAAGCAGTCCCGCCGGATCACCACTGTCGCGCGCAGCCAGCGCGAGCAGGAGGGGCGGCTGGCGGCCACCGCGGTGGAGAGCCTCGGCGCCATGCGCGTGGTGCAGTCCTACTCGTTGGAGCCGGTGCTGTCCGGGCAGTTCGCCAGCAGCAACAAGCGCAGCCTGAAGGACGGCGTCCGCGCCCGTCGGCTGGCGGCCGGCCTGGAACGCAAGACCGATGTCATGGTCGGGATCGCAACGGCGATCGTGCTGTACGTCGGCGCCCGCCGGGTCCTCGACGGTGCGCTGACCCCAGGGGAGCTGGTCGTCTTCCTCACCTACCTCAAGACCGCCTTCAAGCCGATGCGGGACCTGGCGAAGTACACGGGGCGGATCGCCCGTGCTGCCGCGTGCGGTGAGCGGGTGGTAGACATCCTGGAACTGACCCCGGACGTCGTCGACAACTCCTGGGCCCGTCCCGCCCGTCCGTTCCGCGGGGACGTCCGGTTCGAGGGTGTGTCCGCGTCGTACGGCGATGGCAAGCTGGCTCTGCGCGACGTCGACGTGCAGGTGCGACCCGGGCAGCGGGTCGGGATCGTGGGGCCGTCGGGGAGCGGCAAGTCGACGCTGATGTCGTTGCTGACCCGTCTGCAGGATCCGGTCTCCGGCCGGGTCACCGTGGACGGGCACGATCTTCGTGATCTCACGCTGCAGTCCGTGCGCTCGCAGGTGGCCGTCGTACTCCAGGATTCGGTGCTGTTCGCGACGACGGTGGCCGAGAACATCGGCTACGGCCGCGCGGAAGCACAGCGGGTTGACATCGAGGCGGCGTCCCGGCTGGCGAACGCCGATGAGTTCATCCGGGCCCTGCCGCAGGGATACGACACGATTCTGGGCGAACGGGGGGCCACCCTGTCCGGCGGCCAGCGGCAGCGGATCGCGATCGCCCGGGCCGCGCTGCGCGACGCCCCCCTGCTCGTGCTGGACGAGGCGACGACCGGGTTGGACGAGGACAACGTCACCGACGTCCGCGCTGCCCTGGGGGCACTGTCGCGGGGTCGTACGACGTTCGTCGTGACGCACGACCTGCAGGCAGTCCTCGACTGCGACGTCGTGGTCCGCATCGACGGCGGCCGGATCGCCCAGGTCGGAACGCCGGCGGAGGTGGTGGGGCCGGTCGCGGTGCGCCCGGCCACGGTCATCGAACTCCACAAGGACCGGCATGCTCACACCGGATGACGCGGCGCTCGTCCACCGCGATCCCGCCCTGCCGGGCCTCGCCCTGCTCCTGGACCCCGAGCGGCTCCTTGACCGCCTGACGGGGCTCGGCAGCGACATTCAGGCCGTCACGACGACCTACCTGCGTTACAAGCCTGGCATCAGCCTGACCGCCGGACTGCGCCTGTCGACCGAACGCGGCGAGTCATTCGGGTATGCCGTCGCCTACGGTGAGGGTGCCGACGACAAGCTGGCCAAGGCCGCCCGCTACCGTCGCCGGCCGTCGACGCGGGCCGCGTTCCGCGCGCGGAACGGCTGCGCCTTCGGTGTGTTGCGCGACTGCGGCGTGGTGGTGGGATCGGCGGAACTCGACCGGGAGCTGCCGGGTATCGCCCACCTGAGCCTCGGCCGGGGAGCGCACACCGCCGAGCGGCTCCGGCCGCTGCGATACAAGCCGGCCCGGCGCTGGGTCGCCTCGCAGGGTCCAGTCGACGCGCCACGCTCGGTGGTGAAGGTGCACCGGCCCCGGACCGTGGCCCGGCTGGCAGGGGTACACCAGGCCCTGTACGCCGCCGGCGCTCCGGTCGCCGATCTGCTCGGCGTCGATGACCGGCGGGGGATCGTGCGGACCCGGTGGCTGACCGGCCAGCCGCTTGAGCCCGGGCTGCACGGGCCCGGGGCCGCCTGGTCGGCCGGAAACAGCCTGGCTCGCCTGCATCGGACGCCCTCGGCCCGCCTGCACAGCGCCGGGCGGGGTGACTCCACGGCGGCGGCGGTCCACGATTGGCTCAGCCGCGCCCTGGAGGGCATCGAGACGGTCGCGCCGGAGCTGTCGGGTAAGGCGCAGGACATGGCAAACCGGGCGGTCGGCGCCCTGCCCGCCGACCGCCCGGCCTGTCTCGTGCACGGCGACTTCTCCGCCGATCAGGTCATCCTCCGGCCCGACGGTGCGGTGATCGTGGATCTCGACCGGGCGCGCATCGGTGACCCGGCTGTGGACCTGGCGAACTACGCAGCCAACGAACTCGCCGCCAGGGCGATGACTGGCGGGGAGCTGCACTGGACCTGCGCCGACGTGCTGTCCGGCCTGCTCGATGGGTACCGCGTGGGCGGTGGCTGGCCGGTGGAGGATGCGCTGCCGGCGCTGACCGCCGCCGCGATGCTGGCCCTGGCTGTTGAGCCGTTCCGGTTGCGTGAGCCGGGATGGGCAGACCGGCTGGAGGCGTTGCTCGACATCGCCGTCACGTCGATGCACTCGCTGTGATCGCAGCCCTGCCGCTGCACCTGGACAGTCCCAGCGGGGGGCGGCTCACCCTGCGGCGGGCCTGGCCGCGGTCGCCCGACCACCTGCTGTTGGAGTTCCACGACGCCGACGCGACCGCTGTGGCCGGCCAGTGGTTCAGCGATCCGGCCCGCTGCACGTCGGTCGCCGCGGCCACCGGCGACCCTGCGCATGCCGTGATCGGCGCCGGCGTCCTCGTCCAGCCGGCCGGTGCGGATCGGCGGTTGCCGGCGCTGGCCGACCTGGTCCGGCGCGAGGGAGCAACGCTGCTCTCCCATCGGCCCGAGCGACGCGCCGTCATCCGGTTGCGACACGGGCAGGACACCTACGTCAAGGTCGTGCGCCCAGGGCACGCACCGGCCATCGCGGCTGCCGCCGACCGGGCCGCCGCCCTCGCCGGGGACTCGCTCCGGGTGGCCCGGCCGCTGCGCTGCGACGAGGAGCTGTCCGTCGTGGAGTTCTCCGAGCTGGAGGGGCGCACGGCACTGGAGATCGGGACCGGCGCAACGGCGGATCAGCTGCGTCTGGTGTGGTCCTCGGTCGGCACGGCCGTCCGTCGCCTGCATGCCGGCGAGGCGGCCGGCCTGCCCGCACACACAGCCGCCGAGGAGGCGCAGCTCACCCGGCGGTGGCTCGGCCTCGCCTCGGCGTACAGGGTGCTCCCCGACGCCGACGTCGAGAAAGCGCTGCTGACCTTGACCGCCGGCGCGCCGGGGCCTACCGGCCTGCTGCACCGCGACCTGCACGACAAGCAGCTGCTCATCGCCCCCGGCGATTCCCGCGCGGGGATCATCGACGTCGACACCCTGGCCGTGGGCGAGCTGGCGCTGGACATCGCGAACCTGCTCGTCCACCTGGAGCTGCGGGGTCGGCAGGGCCTGCTGTCCGCGGACGGGGTGAGGGCGTCCGGCGCCGCGTTCCTCGAGGCCTTGCGGCCCGATCCCGACACGGTCCGTCGCATCCCGGCGTACGCCGCCGCGCCCCGCCTGCGGCTGGCCGCGGTGTACGCCTTCCGCCCGCAGTGGGCCGTTGTCGCGCGCGACCTGCTCGCGGCGTCGCGGCGCCCATGATCATGGACTCTCGCCGGCCC
>JACDAB010000089.1 GCA_013695665.1 Geodermatophilaceae bacterium
CCCTCCTCGGCGCGACGGTCAAGCCGAAACTTGGCCTGTCCGCTCGCAACTACGGCCGGGTCGTGTACGAGGCGCTGCGCGGCGGACTGGACTTCACCAAGGACGACGAGAACATCAACAGCCAGCCGTTCATGCGGTGGCGGGACCGCTACCTGTTCTCCATGGAAGGCGTCAACAAGGCGGTCGCCGCGACCGGGGAGGTCAAGGGCCACTACCTGAACGTGACGGCCGCCTCGATGGAGCAGATGTACGAGCGGGCCGAGTTCGCCAAGGAAATCGGCAGCATCGTGATCATGCAGGACCTCACCATCGGCTGGACCGCAATGCAGTCGATGTCCAACTGGGCGCGCAAGAACGGCGTACTCCTGCACCTGCACCGGGCCGGACACGGGACCTACACCCGGCAGAAGACGCACGGCGTCAGCTTCCGGGTGATCGCGAAGTGGGCCCGGCTGATCGGGGTCGACCACATCCATGCCGGCACGGTCGTCGGCAAGCTCGAGGGCGATCCCGCCACCACCGCCGGTTTCTACGACACCCTGCGGCTTGATCACATCGAGGAGAACCCGGCGCACGGCATCTATTTCAAGCAGGACTGGGCCTCGATGCCCGGTGTCATGCCGGTGGCCTCGGGCGGCATCCACGCCGGCCAGATGCATGATCTGCTGCGCTACCTGGGAGAGGACGTCATCCTGCAGTTCGGCGGCGGCACGATCGGGCATCCCATGGGCATCGGCGCGGGTGCCACCGCCAACCGGGTGGCGACGGAGGCGATGATCAAGGCGCGGAACGCGGGCCGCGACTACGCGAACGAGGGCATGGACATCCTGCGTGATGCGGCCAAGGGCTGTCATGCATTGTCCGTGGCCATGGACACCTGGGGCGATGTCACGTTCGACTACGCCTCGACCGATGCACCCGACGTCACACCCACCCCAGCGACCGCCTGAGACGGAGCGGACTCATGCGAATCACCCAAGGGGCGTTCTCCTACCTGCCCGACCCGACCGACGACGAGATCAAGGGACAGCTCCAGTACTGCATCGACAACGAGTGGTCGATCGCCATCGAGTTCACTGACGACCCGCATCCCCGCAACGTGTATTGGGAGATGTGGGGGCTGCCGATGTTCGACGTACCGGATGCAAGCGGGGTCATGCTCGAACTGGACGCGTGCCGGGCGGCGTACCCGGTCCATTACGTCCGGGTGTCCGCCTTCGACGCACGGCTGACCCGGCAGACGACCGCCCTGTCCTTCCTCGTGCAACGCCCGCCCGAGGAGCCCGGCTTCCGGCTCGACCGCCAGGAGGGCCCCGACCGCACCATCCGCTACACGTTGCGGGGCTACGCCGCCGATCGTTCCGAGGGCCATCGCTACGGTCGTGACGGAAGCTGATGCCCGGTAACGCCGGCTCGGCCGGGTGAGTGGGTGACCACCGCCGCCCGCGGGGGATTCACGATGCCGCGTCCGGGGGATGGTGGCTCGCCACCGGCTGACGAGGCCACGGGGGACCCCCCCCGAGGCGCTGGCGGACGACGCGGTCCTCCAGGTCGACGAGATCCGCCGCGAGTCCGAGGTGGACGCCGTCCTCGACCGGTTGGACAACGAGCTGGTCGGGCTGGCACCGGTCAAGACCCGGATCCGGGAGATCGCCGCGCTGCTGCTCGTCGACCGGATGCGGAAGAAGTTCGGACTGAGCTCGTCGCGGCCGGCCCTGCACATGTGTTTGACCGGCAGCCCGGGGACCGGAAAGACCACCGTCGGGCTGCGGATGGCCGAGCTGCTGCGCGGCCTCGGCTACCTGCGCCGGGGGCACCTGGTCTCGGTCACCCGGGACGACCTGGTCGGCCAGTACATCGGGCACACGGCGCCGAAGACCAAAGAGGTTCTCAAGCGAGCCATGGGGGGCGTCCTCTTCATCGACGAGGCCTACTACCTGTACAAGGAGGACAACGAACGCGACTACGGAGCGGAGAGCATCGAGATCCTGCTGCAAGTCATGGAGAACCAGCGCGACGATCTGGTGGTCATCCTGGCCGGCTACAAGGACCGGATGGACGACTTCTTCCAATCCAATCCCGGGATGAGTTCCCGGATCGCACACCACATCGACTTCCCCGACTACTCAGTCGACGAGCTGGCCGCGATCGCCGGGCTGATCGCGGCCGAGCACGAATACGTGCTACCCGAGGACACTGTGGGCGTACTCCGGGACTACCTGGACAAGCGGATGCAGCAGCCGCGCTTCGCCAACGCGCGCAGTGTCCGGAACGCCATCGAGCGGGCCCGGCTGCGCCAGGCCAACCGCCTTGTGCGCGAGCCCGGAGCATCGGTGACCAAACAGCAGCTGCAAGCCCTGGAGCCTGCGGACTTCCTCGCCAGCCGCGTCTTGACCGACCACTACGAGCCCCGCGTGGGCGACGACGCCGACGGGACCGCCTGACAGGCTCACCCGGACGGGAGTATCGGTGCCGAGACGACAAGACCCCGGTCAGCGCGGGGCTGCCGGGGTCTGGTCGGATACAGCTCAGCGGAAGAGCTGGTCACCGCGGTTGGTGAGAACCAGCAACTCCTCCCGCAACGATTGGGATGGAGCGCGGCTGATCGCTTGGGCGATCTCGCGCTGGTTACGTGCGTTCCGCCGACGCTGACGCCAGTTGGCGGTGAACGTGCTCATGAAACTCATCTCCTGCTTGGTTACCGGGAAGGTACACCTACGATAACAC
>JACDAB010000093.1 GCA_013695665.1 Geodermatophilaceae bacterium
CCGCACACTCACCGCTGCGCTGGACCGGAAAGTGCAGCACCGCGTCACCGCCAGATTCTGCTCGCTGGACCATCTCGAGGGCCTCGAGCCTCCCGACGACCTGGCGGGTGCGCGGTCCGCCGCCGCCCGCCTCTGCGGATCCAGTGCGGGCGAGCTCTCCATGGCGCGCCAGCAGTCAGCTCGCGACTGCATGACTGTCGCCACCGCGATGCATCACGGCGGACGGGGCGCCGAGGCACTCAGGATGCTCTGGCAGTCGGACTGGGCGGCCTTCGAGGCGTATCTGCTCGACGCGGCGCTAGCTGTCGGCGACGAGTTCCTCGTGACCGTCGAACTGCGATGGGCGCTGGCCTGTCAGGGCGCCACGCAGCTGGCCGAGTTGCCGTCCTGCCCCGTGGCGGCTGCTCGCACGATTCGCTCGATGCTGATGAATGCCGTCGATCCGGCCGAGGGTGTCCGGCTGGAGCAACGCTTCGAGCCGCTCGGCGTCGACCCAGACTAGCGCGAGCCAGTGCGGTCCAGCGCGGGCTCGCCGGCGGGCACGGTCTGGCCGGCTATCGCCGGCGGCGGGCGGTCACGGCGGGTCGCCGTTAGCCGCTGCATCAGGATCGGTGAGCGGCGGCAGGACGAACATGGCCCCGGTGAGGGTGAGGGTGTACGACGAGGTACCGGCCTCACCGACCGCCGCGACATCCACCGTAGAGACCAGGAATGCGCGTGGGTTGTTCTCCATCTCGGCGATGAACACCAGCAGGGCCTCGTACGGCCCGGTCACCGTCACCTCGAGCTGCATGCTGGCCACGTCCGGGGCGACCGGGGTGCCTACACCGGCAGCGGAGTCCGCAGTGGGCGGGAGCGGAGCGGCGCCGCCGGCCGCAGCCGTGCCCGGCAGCGGGGCAGACGGTGTCAAAGCGATGACACTGCGATCTGACAGCCCGGCCCGGGCTGCTGCCGCCTGGACCTCGGCGAACAGTTCAGGCTGCGCTGCCGTCGTCGGGAAACGCGTGGTCAAACCCTCCGCGTAGGCCTGCTGTGCCCCCAGGTTCGCCGCCTGCAGCCGGAGCGCCTCAAGGTCGCGTCGCTGCAGCTCGTTGAACGCTTCGGCGGCAACGGTCTGCGCCTTGATGTCGGAGATGTCGCCCTGCCGAGGGGACAACACGAGTGTCCAGCCGAGCCCGCCGGTCAGCACAAGAGCGACGCTGCCGATCAGAATCGTCGTCTTGGCCTTGGTCAGGTTCATTCAGGTGCCTGGGCAAGGAACTCGACGTCGTTGTACCGGCCGGCGTAGACCTGCCCGGTCAAGCTGATGGTCCCTGTGAACGCCACGGTTCCGGTCTCCTCGTCGAGCACAGTGGTGGATACGAACGGGCTGAGGAACCGCTCCTCGGCCAGGATGTTGACGACGAATTGGCCCACGGATTCCCGCGAGTCGGCGGTCCCTGCAACGGTGATGCAGCCGACGACGGCGATCTGGTTGAAGGGATCTGAGCCAGGGCAGACCACCGGGGCCGCAGCGGGCTCTGCGAGCTCAGCGGTCACCGCGGTCATCGAGACCGTAGCGAGCGTGACGGTCCCCGTCGCGGCAATGGTGAGCCGCTCGCCGACGTCGGAGAAGAGCACCTCTTTCGTCATGGTTTCCATGATCAGCTGCTGGGTCAGGCCGACTTCGGCGAAGAACGCCGCGACCGGAGCCAGCCGCGCCTTCTCCGCGGCCACCACCTGTCCCCGGTCCTGCTCGGCGGTCAGGCGTTCATTGGCCGTGCCGAGTTGAGCGCTCTGTACGACGTACAGCGCGCCAAGGCAGACCAGCACAACGAGCCCGGCGGCGAGGAACTGCGCACGCAGGGTCCGCAGCCGCAGGATCTCCAGGACGTCGGGGGGTAGCAGGTTGACCGAAGGCAGCCGTGGCACGAAGGCCACCTCGGCCCCTGCCGGTGCCATCCCCTTCGGCGTGCGGTGGATCTTCATGCCGCCCCCAGGGCCAGACCGTGGGCTACTGCCAGCTGCTGGTCGGACTCATCACCCGCGGCGGTCTCGCGCTCGCCCAACGCCTGCCAGGACTCCCCCGGGTGCACCGGCAGGCGCAATTCATAGCCCAACCGCGCCCGCAACCCCGGCAGCAGCGACCCACCGCCGGTGAGCACGACGCTGGACAGGCTCGACACATCAGGGCTGGTCGACATGAAGTAGTCCAGGGAGTTGCGAATCTCGGCAATGCTCAGAACGGTCTGCTGGGCGACGACGTCCTCACCGGGCGGCACCGCCCCCTGGTCCGCCCCGGCCGGCGGCGCGGTGGATTCCATCTTCGCGCGCTCGGCATCCTCGATCGACCAGCCGAACCGCTCGACGAGGGCGTCGGTGACCGCGTTCCCGCCGTGACCGGTGAGGATGCGGACGAACTTCGGCTGTCCGCCCTGATGGACGATCACGCTGGTGACCTCGGCGCCGATGTCGACGACCGCCTCGGCCACGCTCGGATCCGACCCCATCGGGTCGGCCAGGGACAACATGCTCGAGGCCGACCCGGCCGCCCGGATCAGCGCGAAAGCCCCCAGGTCGAGCTTGACCGGCATCAGCCCGGCAGCACGGATCGGTGCCACGAAGGAGGACACCATGTCGCTGGTGGCGACCACCAACAGGATCTGCATCATCCGCTTGGTTCCCCTGCCGTCCGGTGTCGCAACGTCGTACTCGGCCATGACGTGGTAGTCGAGGGTGGTCTCCTCGACCGGCATCGGAATGTGGTCGGCCACCTGGAACTGCAGGGCCTGGGCGAACTCCGCCGGCACGAGCCAGTCCAGTTCCAGCTGGCGCACCATCACGCTGTTGTTCCCCACCCCGAACACGACCTGCTTGCTGCGGAGCTTGTGCTCCGACCACATCGCCCGCAGTGCCGCGGTGAGTGCCTCCGGGTCACGTACCTCACCGGCCTCGACCACGCCGCGCGGCAGCCGGCTGACGGCGATCTTCTGCACTTTGGGCACGCCCTTGCCCCGGATGAATTGGATCGCGCGCAGATTGGCGCTGCCGATGTCCAATGCGACGAGGGTCCGTCCCACCGCTGTCCCCCTGCTCGTCACCGGGCCGCGACTGTCGCATGCCTCGTATCCGCGTCCTGTTCGATGTCATCGGCTTGTCGGGGCCGATGGTGAACGCTTCGGCGGCACCGATCTCGTCACCGGCGTGATTGGTCGGCCCCGAGGGGTGCGCCAAGCACCGCAGCCGGCCGACCACAGTGATGACACCTACTCAGAACCGGAGTCGCCCCATGGAGTACGCGATCTCGCCCTTCCTGCGTGCACTCGTCGACCACGCCGGGTCCGACCTGCACCTCAAAGCCGGTTCGGCGCCTCGGATCCGGATCTCCGGCGAGCTGGTGGCCCTCGATACGCCGGCTCCGACGGCGCAGGAGTGCGAGCAGATGATCCTGGAGACCATGCCCGTCGAGGTACGTGAGGCGTTCCTGCGCGACCGTGAGGCGGACTACGCGATCCTGCTCGACGGGGTGGGCCGATTCCGGGCCAATGCGTTCCAGGCCAGGGGAGCCGCTGGGCTGGTCTGCCGTCTGATCGGCGCCCGGCCGCTGCGCCTGGACGAGCTGGGGCTGCCCGAGGTCATCGGCCAGCTGGCGTTGCGCCCGCGCGGGCTCGTGCTCGTGACCGGCCCGACCGGGTCCGGGAAGACCACGACCCTGGCCGCGATGGTGGACATGATCAACGAGAACCGCTCGGTGCACGTGCTCACGATCGAGGACCCAATCGAGATCCTGCACGAGGACAAGCTGGCCAGCATCAACCAGCGGGAGATCCGGACGGACACCGCGGACTTCCGCCGGGCGATGCGGGCTGCCATGCGGCAGGACCCCGACGTCATCCTGATCGGGGAGATGCGCGACACCGAGACGGTGCGTGCGGCGATAGCGGCCGCGGAGACCGGTCACTTCGTGCTGTCGACGTTGCACACCACCGACGCGGCCGAGACGATCGGCCGGGTGATCGACTTCTTCCCGCCCGAAGAGCAGCGCCAGGTTCGGCTGTCTCTGGCGAAGTCGATCCAGGGCGTGATCTGCCAGCGCCTGGTCCCCAGGATCGATGGCATCGGCAGGCTGTGCGGCATGGAGATCCTGGTGGGGACCAACCGGATCTCCGAGGCCATCGCCGACCCCGACAAGACCGCAAGCATCACCGAAATCCTCAGCGAGGGCGGCATCTACGGGATGCAGACCTTCGACCAGCATCTGGTCACGCTGGTCATGTCGGGGCAGATCACGATCGCAGCGGCGAAGACCGCATCCTCAAAGCCGCACAACCTCTCGGTGCAGCTGAAGCGGGCGGGGCTCGCCCCGCAGCTCGTCGACGCGGCGTGAGGTGGCAACCCCGATGACCCACACCGTGACCGACGTGGACGGCACTGATCTGTCCGCCCTCGATCTGAACGAACTGCGCACCTACCGCCAGGGCCTCATCGATGAAGAGGTCACCGTGTCCTATTGGCGTCGCGTGGTGCAGGCCAGGCTGGATCTGCTCGATGTCCAGTGCGACGAGCAGGAGCACGTCGCGCTGCCGGACCTGATCGAGGCGCTGGGCGGGCAGGAGGGGACCGAGCGCAGGCCAACCTTGCTCAGGGCGCCGGCCGAGCAGCCGCCGGCGATCAGCCCCGAGCTGGGTGCGCTCTGGCTGCAGCCGCTGCACCTGCACGATCCCTCGCAGGTCGCCGAGGTCCGGCGGGACTCCGGCCGCGCCGAGGCCCGGCTCAGCGCGCGGCGACATGTCCTGTTCGCCCTGTTCGAGGAGGCCACCACCGAGCTGGTACGCCGATACGCCTGCGAACCTGAAGCCGCGCTGGAGCTGCTGCCGGACCGGTGACGGTCCACATCGGCGGCTCCTGTGCCGATGACAGCGTCGTGAACTCGTTGCGGCTCGGCCGCCCGCCCGGGGGCGAACATGCGGCCAAGTTCGACGCCGTAAAGGTCCTGCTCAGCTCCGGGCGGATCAGTGCCGAGCAGATCCGTGCCGCCGAACTCTTCGCCGCAGAGCGGGACATCCCGCTGCTTCAGGCGCTGGTCGAGAGCAAGCTGGCCTCCCAGGCCGACGTCATCCGCGTCACCGCGCAGGAGATGGGCCTGGATTTCGTCGAGCTGTCGGACTACTCCTTGGACAGCCGCGCGACCGCCCGGTTGTCCGGCGTCCACGCGAAGCGGCTCAACGTGATACCGATCGGCTGGGCGGCTGAAGGTCGGCTACTCGTTGCGGTGAGTATCACCCAGGCGCACAACCTGATGCTCAACGACGACCTGGTGCGCCTCACCCGGTGCAAGATCGCCTTCGCCGTCGCCCTCAAGGGCGACATCACGTCGAAGATCAACCAGGTCTACCGGGCCGAGGACGAACTCGCCGAGCTCAGCTCCGGTATCGCCAGCGACGCCGACGCCGACGACCTGTCGATGCTGACCGAGGTCACCGAGGAAGCGCCGATCGTCCGGTTCGTCAACCTGATCATCACCCAGGCGATCTCCGACCGCGCCTCCGACATCCACATCGAACCGACCGAGCGCGACCTGCGGGTCAGGTACCGCATCGACGGCGTGCTGCAGGAGCAGAACCGCTCACCCAGGCAGATGATCCCGGGGGTGATCTCGCGACTCAAGATCATGGCCGAGATCAACATCGCCGAGCGGCGGATCCCTCAGGACGGCCGCATGTCGGTCACCCACAACGGCCAGAAGATCGACCTGCGGGTCGCGACACTGCCCACCGTCTGGGGTGAGAAGGTCGTGATGCGCATCCTGGACAACTCCACTGCCCAGCTGTCCCTCGACGACCTCGGATTCTCCACCGAGAACTTCACCCGCTACCGCGAGTCCTACATCAAGCCGTACGGGATGATCCTGGCCACGGGGCCGACCGGGTCAGGCAAGTCCACCACCCTCTACGCGACGCTGAACATCGTCTCCACCACCAGCGTCAACGCGATCACCGTCGAGGATCCGGTGGAATACCGCATTCCCGGCATCAACCAGGTGCAGGTCAACGCCAAGGCCGGGCTGAGCTTCGCGACTGCCCTGCGCTCGATCCTGCGCTCTGACCCGGACATCGTTCTCGTCGGTGAGATCCGGGACCACGAGACCGCCCAGATCGCCGTCGAGGCCGCGCTCACCGGGCACCTTGTGCTCTCCACCCTGCACACGAACGACGCGCCGTCGGCGATCACCCGCCTCGTCGAGATGGGGATCGAGCCGTTCCTGGTCGGGTCCGCCCTGGACTGTGTCCTCGCCCAGCGGCTGTGCCGCAGGCTGTGCCCCAAGTGCAAGAAGCCCGCCGATCCGGACACCGCGGAACTGGTGCGGGTCGGTTTTCCGTGGCGAGAGGGCGAGGAGCCCCCGGTGATCTACCGGCCGGTCGGATGCAGCAACTGCTCCCGGACCGGATACAAGGGTCGCCTGGCGCTGCAGGAGGTCATGAGCGTGACCGAGGACATCGAGCGACTCGCGGTGGGCCGGGCCTCGGCCGAGGAGATCACCCGGGTCGCCCGTAGCCATGGGATGGCAACGCTGCGCGAGGACGGCTGGGCGAAGGTCGCGACCGGAGTGACGTCGGTCGAGGAGATCCTGCGGGTCAGCGTGTGACCACGCCCGCCGATGACTGTGCACGACACCAGGACCATGAAGGGATTTGACGTGCTCCAGGATGCACCGATTGCTCTGGACGTCGCGACGCCGGGCCCGCCGAAGTCACCCAGCCTGGCCACCGTGGTGCTGCCGGTACGCCGGCCGGTCACCGAGCGAGTCGTGGCGGTGGGAGAGCTGCTCCAGGATCCCCCGGAGGCGGAGTCGTCCCGCATCGGTCTCGACGAACTGCTGACACAGATGGTCGATCTCGGTGGATCCGACCTGCACCTCACGGCGGCTGCTCCCCCGACGATCAGGCTGCGCGGGGACATGACCGCCGTCCCCGGATACGGGCCGCTGGAGCCACGAATGCTGGAAGAGGCGCTCTACTCCATCCTCACCGACAAGCAGCGAGCGTTGTTCGAGGAGCGGCACGAACTGGACTTCGCGTACGTCATCCCCGGCAAGAGCAGGTTCCGGGCGAACATCTTCCGCCAGCGCGGAAGCATGGGTGCGGTGCTGCGGGGGATCCCCGAGGGCATCAAGTCGCTGGACTCACTCCAGCTCCCCGCGATTCTGGGTCAGTTCGCCGCGCTCCCCCGTGGTCTGGTGCTCGTCACCGGCCCTACCGGTTCCGGAAAGTCCACGACCCTCGCCGCCATCATCGACGAGGCGAATCGGACCCGCAGCGGGCACATCATGACCATCGAGGATCCGATCGAGTTCCTGCACAATCACCGCGGCTGCCTGGTCAACCAGCGCGAGGTCGGGGCGGACACCCACAGCTTCGCCGAGGCGCTCAAGCATGTCCTGCGCCAGGACCCGGACATCATCCTGGTGGGGGAACTGCGGGATCTGGAGACGATCGCCGTCGCGTTGACCGCAGCCGAGACCGGCCACCTGGTCTTCGCGACGCTGCACACATCCTCCGCGCAGGAGACGATCACCCGCATCGTCGACGTCTTTCCGGCCGGCCAGCAGGCACAGATCCGGACCCAGCTGGCGGCCTCGCTGCAGGGTGTCGTGTGCCAGACCCTGTGCCGAACCGTCGACGGCACCGGGCGACGGGCGGCGGTGGAGATCATGGTGTGTACGACGGGGATACGCGCCCTGATCCGGGACGACAAGCTGCAGCAGGTCCAGTCAGCGATGCAGACCGGTGCCCGCGAGGGCATGCAGACGTTGAACCAGCACCTCGCGCAGCTGGTCCGCAGGCGTGAGATCAGCATGTCTGTCGCACTGGAGAAGTGTTCCGACAAGCGGGACCTCGCCACGCTGTGCGGTGAGGCGGGGGTCGGCACCTCGGTGCACAGCAACCGGCCCTTCGGGAAAGACCCGTCCTGATCGCTCCTGCAGAGGCCTTCCTCGGCCGATAGCTCAGGCAGAACAGCCGGGCGCCCCACGCCCGCGAAGCGCACGGGAGAGAGCGGATGCCAACGCAGACAGCCACGCAGACCCAGTACGCCTACAAGGTCCGGGACCGAACCGGGAAGATCGTCACCGGAAAGGTCGAGGCCGAGTCCGAGGCGGCGGTGTCCCGGCGTCTGCGGGACATGGGCGGGGTGCCGCTGGAGATCGCGAAGACGAACGCGGGTCTGCAGCGGGAGATCAAGATCGGCCTGCCGGCGCGGGTCAAGCTCAAAGACCTGGCCGTGTTCGCCCGGATGTTCGCCACGATGATCACGTCGGGGCTGACGCTCATGAGCTCGCTGGCGATCCTGGCCGATCAGTCGGAAAACCCCGAGATGCGCAAGACGCTGCGGCTGCTCAAGCAGGACGTGGAGGCCGGCGCCAGCCTCTCCGAATCGATGGCGAAGTACCCGAAGGTCTTCCCCGCGATCATGATGAACATGACCAAGGCGGGGGAAACCGGCGGGTTCCTGGACTCCGCGATGCGGGAGGTCGCCGACGCCTTCGAGGCCGAGGTCCGGCTCAAGGGCAAGATCAAGGCCGCGCTGACCTACCCGGTGGTCGTCTTCATCCTGGCCATCCTCATGTGTGTCGCCATGCTCATCTTCGTCGTACCGGTGTTCGAGTCCATGTTCGCCAACCTCGGCGGGGAGTTGCCGCTGCCCACCCAGATCCTGGTGTGGATGTCGGAGAGCCTGCGCACGACGATCCCGATCTTCATCGTCCTGCTGGTGGTCGCGGTGGTGCTGTGGCGCAAATACTCCCACCACCGCAGGGTGCGTGCGGTCATGGACCCGCTGAAGCTGAAGCTGCCGGTATTCGGCATTCTGTTCAAGAAGATTGCGCTGGCCCGCTTCGCCCGCAACTTCAGCACCCTGCTGTCCTCCGGCGTACCGATCCTGCAGTGCCTGGACACCGTGGCCGAAACCACCGGCTCGGTGGTGATCAGCCGGGCCCTCGCCGACGTCAGCGAGTCCGTCTCGCAGGGCGAGTCGCTGTCCGGCCCGCTGGCCCAGCACGACGTCTTCCCGCCGATGGTCGTCAAGATGATGGCCGTCGGGGAGGACACCGGTGCGTTGGCGCCGATGCTGTCCAAGATCGCCGAGTTCTACGACCAGGAGGTCGAGGCCGCCACCGAGGCGCTCACGGCCCTGATCGAGCCGCTGATGATCGCGTTCCTCGGTGCCATCGTCGGGTCAATGATCGTCGCGCTGTACCTACCGATCTTCAAGGTCTTCGACCTGATCCAGTGATCGCGTCGACCCGGCGTGCCGTCCAGCGTTGTAGCGTCCCGGTGTGGCCCGCGCCGATATTTTCTCACTGCGCCGGCCGTCACCGGTTCGGATTCATAGCGCTCTGAGCGCCGCAACGGCCGAGGAGCCGTCCTACGACGGGGTGGGTACGACCGCGGCAACGATGCCGCGGGGTTATCGCCAGGCCCGGTATCAGCTGCATCTGGGACATGGGCCCGACGTCTTCGCACGGGCCCTGACAGCACTGGACACCTGGGCGCCACAACTGCGCTCCGGCATCGTCATCACCCCGGAGGACGCGCGGCCGGAGCAGGGGCAGACGGTGGTCCAGTGCATCCGGATGGGGCCGCTGTGGACGCTGGCGGCCTGCCGGATCGTCTACCGGATCGAGCAGCCCGACCGGGCCGGCTACGCCTACGGCAGCCTGTCGGGACACCCGGTGCGGGGCGAGGAGGCCTTCCTGATCGAGCGGGACCCGGCCGGCGTCGTACGGGCAAGGATCGTGGTGTTCTCCCGGCCGAACCACTGGCTGGTGCGACTCGGCGCACCGATCGGCCGGCTGGTCCAGCGTCGTACGGCCAAGGCCTACCTGGCCGGCATCCGCGACTACGCGCTGTCCACCTGACCCGCCGGCTCGCCACCGCGGATCTCGACTGGTAGCTGGTCGAACCAGTCGAGCACGGCCCGCTCGTAGTGCAGGCCGAAATCCAGGGTGGCCATGCCGTGGGCATCGGGTTCGTCGGCCGCACCGAGGGCTGCCGATCGCATCTGCTCGTAGCGCGCCAACTGCTCGCGGTGGGCGTCCCGGTGCCGGGCGACGATCTCGGCCAGCAGCTCCGGCGGCAGGTGACGGCCGAAGGCGATGGTCAGCAGCAACGGGAAGCGGATGGTCTCGCTCCCGGGCTCCCGGCGTACCCACTCGGCGAAGGCCGCCCGTCCCGCGTCGGTGAGCGAGTAGGGCTTGCGGTCGCGGCGCCCCCGCTCGCCCTCCTCGACGAGGCCGCTGCCTGCCATCGCGGCGAGCTCGCGGTAGACCTGGCTCTGGGTCAGCGTCCAGTAGTTGCCGATGACGGTCTGCGCCGTGGCCACCAGGTCCCAACCCGTCATCGATCCGTAGTGCAGGAATCCCAGCAGCGAGGCGGCAGTGGGATTGAGCGGCCGATCCGGCACGGCGGACTCCTGTCGGCAGACAGCCACGGACATGGCATTGTGTCAGGTGTGGGCGCGCTCGCGGCGAGGGTCCGCCGCCCGAGTCCGAGAGTGCCGCCGAAGAACCCCATGCTCTTGCCCCAGTATGCCCAGCGTTTACCGGCCGGCCCCTTCCTCTGGTCCCCTCTCATGCGCTGTGATGGGCCGATGACCCCTGACCTGCCTCGTCGGACGACGCTCCTCGCCGCTGCGGGAATCCTGCTGACGACGGCGGTGATCGCGCCCAGCGCAGGCGCGTCCGAGACGTCCAGCGACACGGTGCGTTTCTCCTCCTTCAACGCATCCCTCAACCGCAGCCTCGAGGGCGAACTCGTCATGGATCTGTCCACTGTGGATGATCCGCAGGCCGCGAACGTCGCCGAGATCATCCAGCGAACCCGCCCCGACGTGATTCTGATCAACGAATTCGACTTCGACGCCGAGGGAGCGGCACTGGAGCTGTTCCAGGACAATTACCTGTCGGTGGGCCACAACGGCGCACCCGGGATCAGCTACCCGTATTCGTTCACCGCACCGTCGAACACCGGCGTACCCAGCGGCTTCGACCTCAACAACGACGGCACTGTCGGCGGGCCCGACGACGCGCTCGGGTTCGGCTTCTTCCCGGGGCAGTTCGGGATGGCGGTGTACTCCAAGTACCCCATCGACAGGGCGGCGATCCGGACGTTCCAGAACTTCCTCTGGAAGGACATGCCCGGGGCACTGCTGCCGGACGATCCGACCACCCCGGAGCCGGCCGACTGGTACTCCCCCGCGGAGCTGGCTGTGCTCCCCTTGTCGTCCAAGAGCCATTGGGACGTGCCGATTGAGATCGACGGCGACACGGTGCACTTCCTCGGCAGCCACCCGACACCCCCGGTGTTCGACGGCGAGGAGGACCGCAACGGCCGGCGCAACTTCGACGAGATCGGCCTCTGGGCCGACTACATCTCCCCGCTTCGCGGCCGCTACATCTACGACGACGACGGAGGACGCGGTGGGCTCAGGCCCGGTGAGCGGTTCGTCGTAGCCGGTGACCAGAACTCCGACCCCTTCGACGGCGACAGCATCCCCGGCGCCGCCCAGCAACTGCTCGACCACCCCCGGGTGAACGACGCCATGCCCCCGGACTCTCTCGGCGGCATCCAGGCCAGCCTGCGGCAACGTGGCATCAACGTCGAGCACGACGGGCCGGCTCGCTTCGACACCGCCGACTTCTCCGACACGGCACCAGGAAACCTGCGGGCGGATTACGTGCTGCCGTCCTCCACCCTGGACATCGTGCAGTCGGCGGTGTTCTGGCCGACAGCAGGCAGCCCGCTGTTCCGGCTGACCGGCGACGGCAGCTTCCCCGCCCCGAGCTCGGACCACAGGCTGATCTGGACCGACCTCATTCTCTAGGTCGGCCAGTCGATGGGGTGAGCGGTCCCCGGGTCGTCGCCGATTAGCCTGACGGGATGCCGTCTGTTGTGTGGTTCCGGCGCGACCTGCGCCTGCACGACCATCCGGCGCTGCGGCAGGCGTTGGACGACGACGGCGCCATCGTGGCGCTGTTCGTCCTCGATCCGGCCCTGCTCGGGCCGGCCGGGGGCCCGCGGGTGCGCTTCATGTTCGACTGCCTGCGCTCGCTGGACGACGAGCTGGGCGGCAACCTCGTCATTCGCACCGGCGACCCCCGTGACGTCGTACCGGCGTTGGCGCAGGAGGTCGGGGCTGGCGCGGTTCACATCTCGGCCGACTTCAACCCCTACGGCCGGCGCCGTGACGAGCACGTCGCCACGGCTCTGGGTGACGTGCCGCTGGTAGTCACCGGATCGCCGTACGCCGTCGCCCCGGGCCGGGTGCGCAAGCCTGACGGCGAGCCGTACCGCGTCTACACGCCCTTCTACCGGGCCTGGTCCGAACACGGGTGGCGGCTGCCGCCGCAGCGGCCGGACACCATCGACACCGTCGAGGGCCTGCCCTCGGACCCGCTGCCCTCCGCCCCCGACATCGGCGACACCAGGCTCCCCGAGGCAGGGGAAGCCGCGGCACTCCAACGCTGGGCGGACTTTCGGGACGAGCACCTGCTGAAGTACGCCGAGGACCGCAACCGCCCGGACATCCCGTCGACCAGCCGCCTGTCGGCGTACCTGCGGTGGGGTTGCATCCACCCGCGTACGCCGTTGGCCGACCTGAAAGGGCGAACCGGGAAAGGTGCGGAGGTTTTCCGCAAGGAGCTGGCCTGGCGCGAGTTCTACGCTGACGTGCTCTTCCATCAGCCGGACTCCGCCCGGGAGCATCTGCAGCCGCGCTACGCGAAACTCCAGATCGACTCGGGACAGTCGGCCGAGGAGCGGTTCACGGCCTGGACGGAAGGGCTGACCGGCTACCCGATCGTGGATGCCGGCATGCGCCAGCTCAGGGCCGAGGCGTGGATCCACAACCGGATCCGGATGGTCGTGGCCTCCTTCCTCGTCAAGGATCTGCACCTGGGCTGGAAGGAGGGCGCCCGGCATTTCATGCGCTACCTGGTCGACGGCGACCTGGCCAGCAATCAGCACGGCTGGCAGTGGGTGGCCGGCTCGGGTACCGATGCCTCGCCGTTCTACCGCGTGTTCAACCCGGTCAAGCAGGGGCAGAAATTCGACCCGACCGGTGACTACGTCCGCCGCTACATCCCCGAACTGCGCGACATCGACGGTACCGCGGTACACACGCCGTGGGAGCTGGCCGAGCCGCCACCGGGCTACCCGGCTCCGATCGTGGCGCACGACGAGGAACGACGAGAGGCGCTGGAACGCTACGAGGCGGTCAAGGGCTGATCAGGGACTGAGAAGGCTGTCGAGATGCTGACGGCCGCCGCCGATGCGAGGCTGGACCAGCCGGAAATGAACCCAGGAGCGCGAGGAGCCAGGTGTCCGAAGTCGATCGCGTGGCCGAAGCGTTCGGCAAGCTTCTCGACAGCCTCGCCGTGGACCTGCCGCTGCCGGGTTCTGGGCAGACCGGGGAACGCTGGCGGGGGTTGGCCGCGATCGCCCGCCGGGACCTGTCCGTCGCCAGGTTGGCCGAAGGGCACGTCGATGCCGTGGCGATCCTGGCAGAACTCGGCGGGCCGCCCCCGCCGCCAGGATCGCGGTGGGGAGTGTGGGCCGCCGAGCCGCCCGCACCCGTCGTCCTGGCCGAGCGCAGCGGCGACGGCTGGTCGCTGACCGGGACCAAACCGTGGTGCAGTGGGGCGCACTCCTGCACCCACGCGCTGGTGAGTGCGCGAATCGGCGAGGAGCGCGGGCTATTCGCGGTGGCGTTGCATCCTGGGCAGGCCGAACCGGTGGAGGACACCTGGCCGGCGGTCGGCATGGCCGGGAGTGACAGCGGTGCCGTTACCTTCGATGGCGCGCCCGCCGAGATCGTCGGCGCGCCCGGGGACTACGTGGCCCGTCCCGGCTTCTGGCACGGCGCTATCGGTGTCGCCGCCTGCTGGTACGGAGGGGCGTGCGGGGTGGCTGACAAGTTGCTGGGCAACGTGCGGGGAGGGCGGGCCGAACCGCACATGCTGGCCCATCTCGGGGCAGTCGACGCCTCGTTGCACGCCACCGGATCCGCGCTGGCCGACGCGGCGCGGGCAGTGGACGCGGACCCGCTGGACACTTCCGGGGATGCCGCGGCGCTGGCCATGCGGGTGCGCGCCATCGTCGAGGAGACCTGCGACGACGTGCTCGCCCGCGTCGGGCGCGCGACCGGCGCTGGTCCGCTTGGGTCCTCGGCTGAGCACGCCCGGCGGGTTGCGGACCTGACTGTCTACGTGCGACAGAGCCATGCCGAGCGCGACCTGGCCGAGCTGGGGCGGCTCGTGGCCGACGGCCGGACACCGTCGTGGTGACGGCGATCGCCGGTAAGGGCACACCGGAAGCGGACTGGCAGTCGTGGCCCGGCCTGCATCGCTTTCCGGCCCTGGATCTCGCGCCCTGCGTCCGGGTAGTCCTGCTTGCCCCGCATCCGGACGACGAGATACTCGGCGTGGGTGGTCTGCTGCGGCAGCTCAGCGCCCGCGGCGCGGCGGTCGAGGTGGTTGCGGTCACGGACGGGGAGGCCTCGCACCCCAGCTCCCGCAGCGTCACGCCGCACCGGCTCGCGGAACTACGCCGTGACGAGTCCCTCGCCGCGCTGGGTGTCCTGGGCATCGAGCAGACTGCCGTCCATCGGTTGGGGATCTCCGACGGCGGGGTGGCGGCGGCCGAACCCGCCCTGACGGCCGCGGTCACCGACCTGCTGGCAGGTGCATCAGCGGGTACGTGGTGTCTGTCCACATGGGACGGTGACGGGCACCCCGACCACGAGGCGGTCGGCAGGGTGGCCGGCAGGGTCTGCCAGCGGTTCGGCGTACGCCTGCTCACCTTTCCGATCTGGACCTGGCACTGGGCCCGGCCGGAGGACCCGAGGGTGCCCTGGTCCACGGCCCGGGCTATCGCACTCGATGCCGACACGCACGCCGCGAAGCTCGCCGCCGTCGACTGCTTCGCCACCCAGATCCGGCCGCTGTCACCCGCCCCTGAGGACGCTCCTGTCCTCGCCGCGACGATGCTCGACCGGCTGTGCCGGCGAACCGAGGTCGTCTTCACATGACGCTCGCCCCATGAGCGGAGGCCGGCTGCCGGACAGCTTCTTCGACGACATGTACGACGGGTCGCCCGATCCCTGGGGCTTCGAGAACCGCTGGTACGAGCGGCGGAAGGTCGCGCTGACCCTGGCCATGCTCCCCCGGCGGCGCTACACCCGTGCCTTCGAACCCGGCTGCTCACTGGGCATCGTCACCGCCACACTGGCCGGTCGCTGCGACCACGTGGTCGCCACCGACGTCTCCGCCGCCGCGCTGGCGGCGGCGACGACAAGGTTGTCGCAGTACCCCAACGTCGAATTGCGTCGCTGGGCGCTGGGCGATCCGTGGCCGGACGAGCAGTTCGACCTGATCGTGCTCAGCGAGATCTGCTACTACCTCTACCGGCAGGCCCTTCGCCCGGCGTTGATCGATGCGCAGCGGGCACTGGAGCCCGGCGGGACGCTGCTGGCCGTGCACTGGCGGCATCTCGTCAGCGACTACCCGCTGACCGGGGACGAGGCGCACGAGGTGATCGCGGCCACCCCCGGTCTGTCACGGCTGGCCGGCTATCGCGACGAGGACGTGATCCTGGAGACGTTTCAGCGGGTGCCACCGGAGGCCCGATCCGTCGCAGCCGCAGACGGGCTCGTCCCATAATCCGGCGGGCCGGTGTCGTCCTACCCGTGCACGACGAGGCCGAGTTGCTTCCGCATTGCCTGGCCGCCCTGGCGGCCGCAGCCGACATGGCCGATATGCCGGTGCACGTCGCCGTTGTCCTCGACGGCTGCACCGATGGCAGCGATGCGGTTCTGGCAGTCACCGGCCGGCTCGGCGACACCACGCACGTGGTTCGGATCGGCGACACGAACGTCGGCGCGGCGCGGGCGGCCGGCTGCGCTGCCCTGCTTGAGCGGTATGCCGTTGCCGACCTGTGGTTGGCCACGACCGACGCCGACAGCGCAGTCGGACCCTCCTGGCTCCGGCAGCAGTTGCGCTATGCGCGGGCAGGGTACGACGCCGTTGCCGGCACCATCACGATCGAGGACTGGACGGCCTACTGCCGCGAGGCGCAGGACGCCTACCGGCAGGCCTATCACCATGGGTGGGGGCACCGGCATGTCCATGGCGCGAATCTCGGTTTCCGCGCCGACGCCTACGTCCAGGCCGGTGGCTTTCCACCCCTGCGTACGCACGAGGACGTCGCACTGGTTGCCGCACTCACGGCAGCTGGTCGGCGCGTCGCCTGGGCCGACGATGTCCCGGTGACGACGAGCAGCCGTCGG
>JACDAB010000095.1 GCA_013695665.1 Geodermatophilaceae bacterium
GCTCGGACGCCGGCGGCCCCGCCCCCGGCTCCGGAGGGGTGGCCGGCTCGACGAGCTCGATGAGGACGCCGCCGGTGTCCTTCGGGTGGATGAAGTTGATCCGCGATCCCCCCGTCCCGCGCCGGGCTGCGTCGTACAGGATCCGCATCCCGCGCTCGCGCAGCGTCGCCGCGACGGCGTCCACGTCCGCGACCCGATAGGCGACCTGCTGGATGCCGGGGCCGTTGCGGTCCAGGAACTTCGCGATGACCGACTCGGCCGTCAGGGGGGCCATCAGTTGCAGCCTCGAGTCGCTGTCACCGATGGCCAGCATCGCCTCGCGGATTCCCTGCTCCTCGTTCACCTCCTCGTGCACGACACGCATGCCGAAGGTGTCGGCGTAGAAGGCGATGGCCTGGTCGAGATCGCTCACCGCGAGGCCCACGTGGTCCAGCTCGGTGAACATGGGCGCCACCGTAACTGGGTAGTCTTGCCTCCGTTCAGGTGGGCGACAACGAGAGGTGCCTCATGTCGGTGATCGTCAGCGGAGCCCGTACGCCGATCGGGCGGTTACTCGGATCGCTCAAGGACTTCTCCGGGTCCGACCTCGGCGGGTTCGCGATCAAGGCAGCCCTTGAGCGGGCCGGGATCGCCGGCGACCAGGTCGACTACGTGATCATGGGCCAGGTGCTGCAGGCCGGCGCCGGGCAGATCACCGCCCGCCAGGCCGCGGTCAAAGGCGGCATCCCCATGGATGTCCCCGCGCTGACCGTGAACAAGGTGTGCTTGTCGGGCCTGGACGCCATCGCGCTCGCCGACCAGCTGATTCGCGCCGGCGAGTACGAGATCGTCGTGGCCGGCGGGATGGAGTCGATGACGAACGCGCCGCACCTGCTGCCGAAGTCGCGCGAGGGCACGAAGTTCGGCGATGCCACGCTCGTGGATTCGATGGCCTACGACGGTCTCTTCTGTGCCTTCGATCTCGTAGCGATGGGTGCCTCGACCGAGACGCACAACGCCAGGCACGAACTCACCCGTGACGAGCAGGACGCGTTCGCGGCCGCCTCACATCAGAAGGCCGCCCTTGCTGCCAAGAACGGTCTCTTCGACGAGGAGATCGTTGCCATCCAGGTGCCCCAGCGCCGTGGCGACCCGATCGAGTTCGCCCACGACGAGGGGGTCCGGGCCGATACCTCGACGCAGTCCCTCGCCAAGCTGAAGCCGGCGTTCGCCCCCGAAGGCACGATCACAGCCGGTTCGGCATCGCAGATCTCCGACGGTGCCTGCGCGGTCGTGGTGATGTCCGACGCAAAGGCCGCCGAGCTCGGCCTCACTGCGCTGGCCGAGATCGGCGCCCACGGCGTGGTTGCCGGCCCCGATGCCTCCCTGCACTCCCAGCCTGCCAACGCGATCGCCAAGGCCTGCGCCAAGGAGGGGATCAGCCCGGCAGATCTAGACCTGGTGGAGATCAACGAGGCTTTCGCGGCGGTCGGACTGGTGTCCACCCGCCAGCTCGAACTGGACCCCGGCAAGGTCAACGTCAACGGCGGTGCGATCGCAATGGGCCACCCGATCGGCATGAGCGGGGCCAGGATCGCGCTTCACCTTGCCCTGGAGTTGCGTCGCCGTGGCGGCGGGCTCGGAGCTGCCGCCCTGTGCGGTGGTGGCGGACAGGGCGACGCGCTGATCCTGCGCGTACCCGCGGCTACGTGAGCGCAGGCACCGTAGCCCGACGTACGCCGGACGTCGCCGACCTCGTCTCGCGCGCCCGGGCCGGCGAGGCCAGGGCGGTGGCCCGGCTCATCTCGCTGGTCGAGAACGCGAGCCCGCTGCTGCCCGACGTCGCAGCCGCTCTTGCCCCGCACACCGGTCATGCGCAGATCATCGGACTCACCGGATCCCCCGGGGTCGGCAAGTCCACCAGTACGACGGCGCTCGTCCGCGCGTTCCGGGACCGGGACCAGCGCGTTGGCGTACTGGCGGTGGACCCCTCCTCGCCGTTCTCCGGCGGCGCGTTGCTCGGCGACCGGGTGCGGATGCAGGACCACGCCACCGACAAGGACGTGTATATCCGCTCGATGGCCTCGCGCGGGCATCTCGGTGGGCTGTCCTGGGCCACCCCACAGGCGCTTCGGGTCCTCGACGCGGCGGGGTGCGACGTCGTCCTGGTCGAGACGGTCGGTGTGGGGCAGGCCGAGGTCGACATCGCATCGTCGGCCGACACCACCGTCGTCCTGCTGGCCCCCGGGATGGGTGACGGCATCCAGGCGGCCAAGGCCGGCATTCTCGAGATCGCTGACCTCTTCGTCGTCAACAAGGCCGACCGGGACGGCGCCGACACGACGGTGCGCGATCTGCGCTACATGCTGTCCCTCGGCGGCCGGCACTCCGAGGCGGGCTCATGGCGTCCACCCATCCTCAAGACCGTGGCGTCCCGGTCGGAGGGCATCGAGCAGGTGGTCGACGCTATCGCCAAGCATCGCGACTGGATGCAGGGCAACGGGGAACTGGCGCGACGGCGTACCGCCCGCGCCTGCGCCGAGATCGAGGCGATCGCCGTACAGACCCTCCGTGAGCGGATGGGTGACGTGCACGGATCGGCCGGCCTGCCGGCCCTGGGCGAGCGGGTGGTTGCCGGCCAGACCGATCCCTACACGGCGGCCGCGGAGATCGTCGCGTCCCTCTAGCACTGCCGATGACTAGCCCTGGATCAGCGTGCCCAGGTTCATCGCGGGGGGGCAACGCCTCCTACTATCGGTGCACATGGACCCAATACAGCCGCGAGACGCAGTGGATGCAGCTACCCCCGCCGACGAGCACACCGATGGGGCTCGCCGCTGGCAAGCCCGCTTCGACGCGGCCAGCGTGCGCGAAGCCGATTTCACCACCTTGTCCGGGGTCGAGGTGGATCCGGTGTACGGGCCCTCGGCTGCGGGTTCCGTCGCGGACTTTGAGCGGATCGGGTGGCCGGGGGAGTACCCGTTCACCAGGGGCCTGCACGCCACCGGCTATCGCGGCCGGACCTGGACGATCCGGCAGTTCGCCGGTTTCGGTAACGCCGAGCAGACCAATGAGCGGTACAAGATGATCCTGGCCGAGGGCGGTGGGGGGTTGTCGGTGGCCTTCGACATGCCCACCCTGATGGGGCGCGACAGCGACGACGACCGGGCGCTCGGCGAGGTCGGCCACTGCGGCGTCGCCATCGACTCGGCGGCGGACATGGACATCCTGTTCGCTGACATCCCGCTGGCCCAGACCACGACGTCGATGACGATCAGCGGCCCCGCCGTCCCGGTGTTCTGCATGTACCTGGTCGCCGCCGAGCGCCAGGGCGCCGACATCGGCCTGCTCAACGGAACCCTGCAGACCGACATCTTCAAGGAGTACATCGCGCAGAAGGAGTGGCTGTTCGCACCGGAACCGCACCTGCGCCTGATCGGTGACCTGATGGAGTTCTGCGCCGACAAGGTTCCGGCGTACAAGCCGCTGTCGGTCTCGGGGTATCACATCCGGGAGGCCGGTTCGACGGCCGCGCAGGAACTCGCGTTCACCCTGGCCGACGGATTCGGGTACGTCGAACTGGGATTGGCCCGCGGCTTGGACATCGAACAGTTCGCGCCAGGGCTGTCGTTCTTCTTCGACGCGCACATCGACTTCTTCGAGGAGATCGCGAAGTTCCGGGCGGCACGGCGGATCTGGGCGCGGTGGATGCGCGACGTGTACGGCGCGAAGACGGTCAAGGCGCAGCAGCTGCGCTTCCACACCCAGACTGCGGGTGTGTCCCTGACCGCGCAGCAGCCGGACAACAACATCGTGCGTACGGCGATCGAGGCGCTGGCCGCCGTCCTCGGCGGCACGAACTCGCTGCACACCAATGCTCTGGACGAGGTGCTGGCGCTGCCCTCGGCGCGGGCCGCGCAGATCGCACTCCGGACCCAGCAGGTGATCGCCGAGGAGACCGGTGTGGTGAACGTGGCCGACCCGCTCGGCGGGTCCTGGTACGTCGAGGCGCTCACCGACGAGTTGGAGCGCCAGGCCGAGGAGATCTTCACCCGCATCCGCGAGATGGGTAGCGACGACACGATGACTTCCGGGCTGCTGCGCGGCATCGAGGACGGCTGGTTCATGGCCGAGATCGCCGAGGCGGCCTTCGTCTACCAGCGGCAGCTGGAGAAGGGCGAGAAGAAGGTGGTCGGTGTGAACGTGCTGACCCGCAGCGTGGAGGATCCGCTGGAGATCCTGCGCGTCAGTCACGAGGTCGAGGTCGAGCAGAACCGGGTGCTCGGGGCCCGCCGGACCTCCCGGGACGACGCCGCCGCTCGGGCCGCCGTACGCACGATGGTCGACGTGGCGCGGACCGAGCAGAACATGGTCCCGGCAATGCTGGACGCCTGCCGGGCCGAGGCGACCCTCGGCGAGATCTGCGACGCGCTGCGGGAGGAGTGGGGCGTCTACACCGAACCGGCCCGCTTCTAGGACTCCGGCCGTGGATCGGCATGTCCAGGCTGCTGCGGGAGCCGAGGTCTCCGCTGCGCCACACCGGTGACCCTTGGCGCTGTGAGACGGTGGTCTTGTGACGTTGGAGGACCTCGTCCGGCTGCGCCGGGCCCGTGACCTGATGGACCGCGACTACGCGATGCCGCTCGACGTTCCGGCGCTGGCGCGCGTCGCCCTCATGTCACCGGGGCATTTCTCCCGCAGCTTTCGCGCTGCCTTCGGGGAGACGCCGTACAGCCACCTGATGACGCGCCGGATCGAGCGGGCCAAGGCGCTGCTGCGGCGGGGTGACCTGACGGTGACGGAGGTCTGCATCGCGGTCGGCTGTACGTCGCTGGGATCGTTCAGCTCGCGGTTCACCGAGCTGATCGGCGAGAGTCCGAGCTCATACCGGGCCCGCCGCCATGACGAGGGCGCCCCCATCCCGGCCTGCGTCGCCAAGATCTACACGCGACCGGTCAGGAACGGAGAAGCGTAACCTGCCCCCCGCCCGTAGCGTGGAAAGCATGGATATCACGCTTTCACAGTGCTTCATCGCCGTCGATGACCACGACAAGGCGCTCGCCTTCTACCGGGACGTTCTCGGCTTGGAGGTGCGCAACGACGTGGGCTTCGACGGGATGCGCTGGGTGACCGTCGGCGCGCCGTCGCAGCCCGATGTGGACATGGTCCTCGAACCGCCCAATCCGAACCCGAGCGCCTCGTCCGCCGACAAGGAGGCCATGGCGGAACTGCTGGCGAAGGGCCTGCTGCGCGGTGTCATCTTCCGGACCGACGACTGCGATGTCACCTTCGAGCGCATCCGAGCCGCGGGTGGCGAGGTGCTGCAGGAGCCGATGGACCAGCCGTACGGCGTCCGCGACTGCGCCTTCCGCGATCCCTCTGGCAACATGCTGCGCTTCAACCAGCCTCGCAGTCAGTGAGCTCGGATCCCGTAACCGCCCCCGCGTGCCCGGGGCCGGCTATCGGGAGGCCTCAGTGTGCCGGTTGGCGGTTGAAGAGCCTCTTGGCCCAGAGGTAGGCCAGTAGTCCGGTGCCGACGCACCAGCCGACGGCAAGAACGGCGCTGTTGCCGATCGGCTCGTCCAGCCGCAGCAGGACCATGGGGTGACTGCTCGCCGTCTCGACGCTCCTGCTAACCAGGCCCAACGCGACCGACAGCCACATCAGTGCGAGTGTGAACAAGGCCCCTCGGCGCCGGGCTCGGAAGCCGACGGCGCACGATGCGTCTCAGGCTGCGCCGCAGCTCTTGTGTCCCGTGAGGCC
>JACDAB010000160.1 GCA_013695665.1 Geodermatophilaceae bacterium
GGTCGAAGACCAGGATAGTCTGGTCTTCCTTCTTGTCCAGCCCGTACGCCAGCGCCGCCGCTGTCGGCTCGTTGATGATGCGCCGTACCTCGAGCCCCGCGATCTTGCCCGCGTCCTTAGTCGCCTGCCGCTGCGAGTCGTTAAAGTAGGCGGGCACCGTGATGACTGCCTCGGTGACGGGTGTGCCTAGGTAGGCCTCCGCATCCGTCTTCAGCTTCTGCAGGATCATCGCCGAGATTTCCTGCGGCGCGTAGTTCTTGCCGGTCTGCGGCACGCTGATGCGCGCATCGTTGTGCGGGCCGCCAACAATCTCATACGACACCAGATCCTTGGTGCGCTTCACCTCATCATCGGAAGCCGCGCGGCCCATCAGCCGCTTCACCGAGGAGATCGTGTTTTCCGGGTTCACCACGGCCTGCCGCTTGGCTGTCTGCCCCACCAGTCGCTCGCCATTCTTAGAGAAACCAACGATGGAAGGGGTCGTCCGCCCACCCTCCGCGTTCGGGATCACGACTGGCTCACCGCCCTCCATCACGGCAACGACGGAGTTGGTAGTGCCCAGATCGATTCCAATAATTTTTGCCATTGTAGTCCTTGCTCCTTTCAACGCGCACGGGGCAGATCCCATGCGCGGACTCTACTATTTTGACTTGCTGAGTACAGCATCATTATATCCCTTTAGCGTCCGACTGTCAAGCCTTTTGGCACTGTCTCTTACTGAGTGCCAGCCAGTTCAGGGGTTGCGAGCTTGCCTAGCAAAAGAGGTGCCACGTTCTCACTACGGCTGCACGATTCCGATGGTTGCTGCACGCGCGACCCATGCTTTAGACGGTCAGAAAATTATCTGGACGCTGATGCCGTCCGCCGTGATCTGACTCGACTACTGATGACGGACGACGCGCAAGAGAAGCCCAAATCATTATCTGAATCCTCATCCTGCTCCAGAGCAGAGTGACCTGGCAAGCAGGGAAGGGGTACGCGGCTCTCTAAGGGTAAACACCTCGCAGATCAAAGACTATAGACACCCCCCAACCCCCACAATGTAACTCACTCCCCGACCACAACCTCCGCCAACTCTACAAAATCTCCGCCCGGCCCCGCGAGGCGGGGAAAGCCCTCAATATCGGTGCGGTACAGTCCCGCGATGAGGCGGTAGCGACCGGGGGGTAAGTCAAGGGGAAGGGCGAGGTTGTCGGCGATGGTTTCGCCGGGTTGGAGGGGGGCGGTGGGGAAGAGGCCGTCGCCGGGCGGGCGGTCCCGCTGCGCGACCACCTGGGACGCGCTGTCGATCAACTGCACAAAGGTCGTATAGTTCGCTTCGGGCGGAGCGTCCGCCCGCCAGCGCAGGCCGATCTGGAGCATATCGCTCGCTTCGGCCTGCACCATGCCGTCGCCGGTCGGCTCGCCCGCCCTCGGTGGCCCCGCGTCGCGAGCGGCCAGGATGGTTTGGTCGCGCTGGATGCGGAGCGTGGATTGCACCAGCGTCATCTCGCCCAACGCTCTGGGGACATCGCTCTGTTCGGCCAGGGTTCCCGCCGCGGAGAAGCGAACCAGGCGTGCCCAGTCCTCGAAGCGCTCCTCGTCCAGCTTAAAGGCATGGGCGGCGAGATAACGCTCCACAGCGCGCCGGCCCTGGTCGTCGTCGGCCTGGGCACTGCGGTCGCGCGCGAGGTAGATTGTGGGGTAGCGCCGGACGAGCTGGTCGAGCAGCAGGGTGTCCTCGGGCGCGGGCAAGGCATCTATCGCATACCAGGGAAGTGGCGCGCGCAGGTACGCGAGGAAGTAATCGGTCAGCAGCGGATCGGGGGCGACCATCACCGCCTCACAGCGCGCCACCTCGCCGGGGCTGTCCCGGTGGCAAGGGACCTCGGCCAGCCGGTCAAGCATCGGGCGCAAGTAGCGGTCAACATTGTAGGGATCGAAGCGAGTATCGCCCGTGCGATAGATCCCCAGCAGGGCAGAGGCGATGAGGAGCGCGCCGAGTGCCAGCGCGGCCCCCACGGGGGCGGCCAGCGTGGGCCGCCGCCAAATCGCCGCGAAGCCGCCGAGCGCTAGG
>JACDAB010000196.1 GCA_013695665.1 Geodermatophilaceae bacterium
ACGCCAGCAGTACCGGGCCCCTCAGGACCTCCTCGTAGTCTCGAAGGTAGCCGAGCAGGGTGATGGCAACCGCAATCCCCGCCTTGTTGTCACACGCGCCGCGGCCATACAGGCGCCCGCCGCGTACCTCCCCTCCGAAGGGGTCTACTGTCCAGTGCGCAGGTTCCCCGATCGCGACAGTATCCATATGCCCGACAAAGAGCACGCCTTCCTCGCCCGAACCGATGCTGCCGAGGAGGCAGGGGCGCTCCGGCGCAAAGCTCCATGTGTGCACGGGTGTGCCACGCTCCTCCAACGCCTCGACGATCGCATCCGCAACGGCCTGCTCCGGATGCACTCCGTTCACACTGGGAATCTGCACCAGCCGCTGGCAGAGGCGGAGCATCTCGTCTTTGCCTGCCTCGATTCGGCCCCAGATTTCACTTCGGATCGCTTCTTTCTTTCCTTCACTGAGCACGGTACCTCCTTAATTACAACCTCTTCCCAACAGAAAACGATTAGAAATGTTGTACTTGAGGTGTGTTCCACCGCACAGCTATGAGGCAAGCGCGTTAAGCTGCACACTCAGGCGAGCCGCCACCGCGGCGTTATTCACTAGAAGCGCCAGGTTCGCACGAAGGGTCTGCCCCTCACTCCGCGCCGCGAGATCCCGGAGCAGGAATGGCGTAAGCGCGTGGCCTCGGATGCCCTGCTTTTTCGCCGCCTCTTCCGCGTGCGCAATCCACTCCTGTACGGCCTCGCCGGGCAGAGCATCCACTTCGGGGACCGGCACACCAAGAAGAACACCCCCGCGACCCAGCAACAGGTGGCTCCGGACGTAGCGGGCTGCCTCGCGCTCATCTTGAACCACTCGATCAGCGGGAAGGCCACTCTCGCGCGAGTAGAAGGCTGGCATCTCACGAGTCTGAAAGCCAACAACCGGAACCCCCCATGTTTCCAGCCATTCGCGCGTGCGAGGGAGGTCCAGAATGGCTTTCGCCCCGCTCCCGACGACGCAAACGGGAATCGTGGTAAGAGCCGGAAGGTCGCCACTGACATCGCTCCCATCGCCGGGATGTACGCCCCCGATTCCCCCCGTTACAAAGACGTGAATGCCGACCTGATGCGCCGCCCACATTGTTGCAGCAACGGTGGTCGCCCCCAGGCTCCGCTCTGCCAATACCAGGCCAATGTCGCGCAGGCTCACCTTGGCGATCCCCTCTTCCGTAGCCAGCCGCTCAAGCAGGGCGGCATCTATCCCGACACGCACCTCCCCATCCGCCAAAGCTATGGTGGCGGGGGTGGCCCCGTTATCTCGGACGGTGGACTCCAACCGGCGGGCAAGTTCAAGGTTCCCGGGAAAGGGAAGACCGTGTGAGATGAGGGTGCTTTCCAGTGCGACAAGAGGGCGGCCCGCATCAAGGGCGGCTTCAACGTCGGACGACAGGCGAATTCGAGGATGAGGCATGTTTTACTCCTTTGGGGAAGGGGAGAGCCGTTCAAGAAATGTCGCCCGGCCCCGTGTTTGACTTTCCCTCGCTCCGGTGCCTGGTGGCCGCCGGGCAGCGAGCGTACTTGGCGTGCTGCACTGAATATTGGAGGCTTGGCTCCGAGCCGGAGAATCCCCTGCAGGCGTCAGGCCGAGGCATCTTTCGGCTGCCTGACACGAGTGCGATGCCGTCTGTGCAGGATCGTTTTGGCTCCTCAAACATAGTCCCTCCACCTATGTTCCGCTCGAAAGGCCAGGAGGTGGCTCGCCCGCGCAGAACTGAACAGCGAGGCATGCTCTCCAAAGCCAGGACGAAGTTCAGCCTCAGGGTAGAACTCTCGGACCAGATCCTCAGAGCGGATGGGCATGAAGGTGTCGGGGGCGGCGATGAAGAAGCGCTCGTGGCCCTTTACATCCGCCTCCAGGGCGAGGCGGCAAGCCCTAGCGGCGTCGCGGGCGTCTACGTAGCCCCAGAGGTTGGAGGCGCCCGCCGCCCGGTCCTCCCACATCGGCATCAACTGCTCCTGGAAGGAGGCCGGAGTGTGAATCCAGGCCAGGCGCAGGCTGACGATGGTCATCTCTGTCCGGCGCGCAAAGGCGTCGGCCATCACCTCACCAACAACTTTGGAGAGCGCATAGGCATCCTGCGGCTGCATCGGGTGGGCTTCATCCAGAGGGACATAGTTGGGCGCAAAACGATGGTAGAAGAAAGGAAAGCCGAGCACCGAGATACTCGATGCGAGTACGACCCGCCGGATACCCAGGCCGGCGGCGACTTCGAGGACATTGTACGTGGACAGCACATTGGTGCGGAAGACGACCTCATTAGGATGGAAGGTGGGGCGCGGGATGGCGGCGAGGTGAACCACCGCGTCGGCACCGGCCAGGCAACCAAACACCTGCCCGATATCGCCCATATCAACGAGACGATAGGGCAC
>JACDAB010000230.1 GCA_013695665.1 Geodermatophilaceae bacterium
CGCCGTCTCGACCGCCGAGACCTGCTGCTCGGCGCGGTGTGCCGCCGCGAGCACGCCGGCCACGAATCCCAGCGTCACCCATTCGACGATGGCCAGCAGGCCACCACCTTGGGTGACGAGCCGGATCGAGGGCAGGGCCAGGGCCGCGGTGATCGGCAACAGCTCTTCGGGCATCGTCTGGATCCGCAGCAGCATGGACGCCCACAGGCCGATAATTGTCAGGAAGATGATCAATGCGGGAACTCCAACGAAGACCCCGGCGCTGGACCACGCATCCAGGACGAAGTTGTGGGCACTGGTTTCACCGGTCAGATCAGGGCTCCCGAACCAGAAGTTCTCCTTTATCGTCTGGAAGGCCAGGCCGACGTTGCCAGCGCGGGTCTCGTAGGATCCCGTCTCCTCGAAGAATCGCTCCCAGAGCAGTTGCCACACTCCGGCCACGCCCGCGACCACCACGCCGATGAGCACGACGATGCCGGTCAGCTGATTGCGCTGACTCACCCGTCCGGTGACCAGAGCTCGCACGATGAGCAGCAGCGGCCACATGGAGGCCGCGAGGATGATCGAGCGGCTGAGGGACAGCAGCAGCATGAGTGCGCCGATCACCATCGTCAGTCGGTAGATCATCGACTGCAGACCAGCGGTGAACGGGACGCGTGCGTGCGCCCACCCGGTGACGTACATCGAGAAGAGCAGTCCGCCGAAGATCTCGTGCCGGAAGTTGGTCCGGACTTCGGCTGACTCCAATCCGAAGCCGCCGAAGACGCGCCGGAACAACTGGAACTCGATGATCTGTGGATCGACCGCGGCGATGCTTGCCGAGATCACTGCGAAGATGTCTACGCGGTTCTGAATCGACCCGAGCGTCAGCCCGAGCAGAAGCACGGTGAGGGTTGCCGGAGCCGTCCACCGTACGGTTTCGACGAAGCGGACATCCGGAGACACCGCAGCGAAAAAGAAGTACGTGCTCACGGCGAGAAAAATGATCATGTAGATCATTTCTTGGACGGGATCGATCGGAATCATCCCGCTGTACACCGTGACTGCGGCCCAGATGATGTACATATAGCCATTGGTGATCAGGAAGAGCCGGAAGCGGGAGACAACATCGGCTGCCTGCTTCATTCCATAGGTAAGAAAGACGCCGATGGCCAGCACCAGTACGGCGACCTGGTGCAGCCGGATGCTTCCCCCGACCGGGGAGCCGACGATGACGAACCATTGCAAGGGAAGCATCGCCAGGCAGGCCACGCCGAAGAACCTCATCGACGAGTCCCCCGTCCCTGGCAGTACGTGATGATGTCGACCCTCACCGGATCGCGGGAGGGATCGCGCCGCTCAGCGTACAGCGCCGCCGTGTCAGCTCCGCCGCAGATAGCGCTGCCACAGACTCTCCCGGTGCTGCGCAGCACTCGCGCGACTGCGCCGGAAACCCTCCACGGTCGCCGCTGACAAGCCCGCGCCGACCACCTCCCAGCGGCGGACCAGGTCGCTCACGTGAGCCGCGAAGGCTCCGCGGTCTACCAGCAGTTCCGTGGCGAACACCACCTCCGACAGCGAGCCGACCGGATACGCCACGGTGGGCACGCCCTGGCTCGCGGCTTCCAGCACGACCAGGGGTGCCGCCTCGTGCCGGTAGCGACTCGGGAACAACAGCAGGTCCAGGCCGCCGTAGAACTGCTGCAGCGCCGCGCCGTACAACGGCCCGTGCACGACGACCCGAGGATCGACTGCCAGCGCGTCCACTAGCGCCTGGGTGGACTCGTCCCGGGCAGCGCCCGCGACATGCAACTCGAAGGGATACCCGGCTGCGCTCAGTGCCGCCGCTGTGTCGACGATGTCCTGCATCCCCTTGTCCAGGGACAGGTTGGATACGTGACCGAGGCGCACGGGGGCTGCTTCCTGACGCGCGGGCGCCGGCACCGCGTCGGCGACGAAGATCGCGTTGCTCAGCGGGACCACGCGGAGCCCCGCGCCGCGCGCTGCGTACTTCTCGAGCAGTTGCTCGGCCATCTGCCGGCTCAGCGCAATGTGCGTCGAATTGCCGGTAGTCAGCCTGCACAGCGCGGCCATCGGCGTGCTGCGCTCGGAAAGATAGGCGCTGGAATGGTGATGGAAGACCACCGGGACCCGGAGCACCCGGGCGACCAGCACGGGAAGCAGCTGGAAGAGCAGTCCCGCGCCGCCGGCGCCGCCGACATAGAGAACCTCGGGGCGGCTCCCGAGGCGCAGGCAGCACAGCAGGTGAGACCTCAGCCGGGCCAGCAGGTACCTCGCTGCGCGCCGCCGGCTGGTGATCGAGTCGATCCCGTGACTGTCCGCCGAGGAATCCACCACCCGCACTGATGCGCCGCACTCGCGCAGCCACTCGAGCATGCCCTGGGTGACCACCGCGGCGCCGTGCACCGGTGGGGGCAGTGGGCCCAGTACCAGAACCCGTCCGCTCAACGCCGGCACCCGCGACCCCTCCCTCTCCGGCGGGACAGTACCGAGGCAGCCCTCCCATTCAGGCACCGCATGGGACCGCACGGAGCATCGAGGACACCGGGTACACTCTGCGACGCCACGATGCAGCACGAGCACGGCGGGGACCGCAGTGCAGCGGCAGGGCGCACCGCGGCTCACTCCATGAGATGACACAGCGAGGGGTTTCACCTGTGCGAGACAAGTCAGTGGACGTACTGGTCGCCGGTGGCGGCGGATTCATCGGCGGCCATCTCGTCGGGGATCTGCTCAGGCAGGGGCACTCGGTCCGCTCGGTCGATGTCAAGCCGCTGCACGAGTGGTACCAGATCCACCCTGACGCAGCGAACGTCGTCGCCGATCTGTCGCTGCTCGAGGCCGCGACACAGGCCTGCGAAGGCGTCGGTCAGGTGTACAACCTCGCCGCCGACATGGGCGGGATGGGTTTCATCGAGAACAACAAGGCAGCGTGCATGCTGTCGGTTCTGGCCAGCACGCACGTCCTGCTGGCCGCGAAGCAGGCCGGCGTCGAGCGGTACTTCTACTCCTCCTCCGCGTGTGTGTATGCCGCGCAGAAGCAGACCGATCCCGACGTCACCGCTCTACGCGAAGAGGACGCATACCCCGCCGAGCCCGAGGACGGCTACGGCTGGGAGAAACTGTTCAGCGAACGCATGTGCCGCCACTTCCTGGAGGACTACGGCTTCGCCACCCGCGTCGCCCGGTATCACAACGTCTACGGGCCCCACGGCACCTGGGACGGCGGCCGGGAGAAGGCGCCTGCCGCGATCTGCCGCAAGCTGGCTGTCGCCGCGGTCACCGGCCGCGAGGAGATCGAGATCTGGGGAGACGGCGAGCAGACCCGCAGCTTCATGTACATCGATGACTGCGTGCAGGGCAGCCAGCTGATTCTGCGCGGTGACAACGTCGAGCCGGTCAACCTGGGCAGCTCGGAGCTCGTCAGCATCAATCAACTCGTGGACATCGTCGAGGACATCGCCGGGGTGCGCTGCCGCCGTACCCACGACCTGAGCGCCCCCCAGGGGGTCCGCGGACGCAACAGCGACAACACCGCGATCCAGCAGTGGTACGGCTGGGAGCCGTCGATCACGCTGGCCGACGGCCTGGAGAAGACATACCGGTGGGTCTATGACCAGGTGAAGACGCACGCCGCATGACGGACACGGAACGCCTGAAGATCATCGTCTTCGACTACTCGGGACACCCGTTCCAGGTGCAGCTCAGCCGGCTCCTCGCCGGGCGCGGCCATGACGTCGTGCACGGGCATTGTGAGGCCTACCACTCCGGCAGGGGCCAGCTCACGACCGTCCCGGGTGACACTGTCCGGTTCACCTCGATCGGCGCGGGACGTCGCATCCGCAAGTACAGCTTCGTGCGGCGGCTGCTGCAGGAGCTGCGGCTGGGGCTCGACCTGGCCACGCTGTTTCGCCGGCAACAACCCGACGTCGTCCTCATCTCGAACGCACCTATCCCCACCCTGTGCCTCGCGGTGCTGGGGCTCTGGTTCTGCCGGACGCCGTGGGTGCTCTGGCATCAGGATGTCTTCGCCGCTGCCGTCGGCAGCTTTGCCGCCCGCCGACGCTCGGCTCTGGTCAGATCGGCGGCGCGGGTGTACGGCGCCGCGGAGGCCTGGTGTGCCCGCCGGGCCACCCACATCGTCGTCATCACCGAGGCCTTCCGAGCCGTCCACGAGCGCTGGGGCACGGTGCACAAGACCACGGTCATCACGAACTGGGCGCCGGTGACGGAGATCGTCCCGTCTCCGCGTGACAACGCATGGGCCTCCGAGCACGGCATAGACAGCGCCCTGACCCTGCTGTACTCGGGCACCCTCGGCCTGAAGCACAACCCGACGTTGCTCCTCTCTCTCGCCGCGCGGATCCAGCAGCGGGGAACCGAGGTCCGCCTGGTCACCGTCAACGACGGTCCGGCAGTCAGCGTGCTGCGCGCCGACGCAGCAGCCCGCGGCGTGCCGATCGTCTTACTGCCCTTTCAGCCGTACGAGCGACTGTCTGAGGTGCTGGGATCCGGCGACGTCCTCGTCGTCCTGCTCGAACCGGATGCCAGCGAGTTCTCGGTGCCCTCCAAGGCCCTGTCATACCTGTGCGCGGGTCGCCCCATCGTGGGACTGCTGCCCGCGACGAACGCGGCAGCCGCCCTCATCGAGCGGGCCGGGAGTGCGGTTTTCGCTCCCCTGGAAGCCTCGATGGACGCGGCCGCGGACTGGGTCCTCGACCTCTGGGCAGATCCCGCCCGGCGCCAGCGGTTCGGAGCCAGTGCGCGCACACTCGCTGAGCTGGAGTTCTCCCCGGAGCACACAGCCAACCGCTTCGAGGACATCCTGCTGGACGCCACCGGCACCCGGCAGTCGGTGAACCGCTAGCTCAGGGGAAGCTGCTCACCACGCGCCGTCGCGGCGGGCGACGACGCGCACCGTGCGGGCCAGGATCGCCAGGTCCAACGCGATGGACCAGTTCTCGACGTAGTGCAGATCCAGTCGCACCGCCTCGTCCCACGACTGGTCTTGCCGCCCCATGACCTGCCACAGACCGGTGATCCCCGGCTTGACGAGTAGCCGGCGGCGGACATGTCCTTCGAAGGCGGAGTCAGTGACGGCAAGCGGCCGCGGCCCGACGAGGGACATATGGCCGAAGAGGATGTTCAGCAACTGCGGCAGCTCGTCGAGGGAGAGCCTGCGCAGCCATCGCCCCACCGGGGTGACCCGGGGGTCGTCCTTGATCTTGAACAGCAGACCGTCGCCCTCGTTGCGGTCCAGCAACTCCGCCAGCCGGTGCTCGGCGTCGGTGTACATCGTCCGGAACTTGAAGACGCGAAACTCGTGGCCGGCCAGGCCGACCCTGGTCTGCCGGTACAACGCCGGACCCTTGTCGGTCAGCCGGACGACCGCCCCGATCGCGAGCAGGAGCGGGGATAGGAGCAGCAGCCCCAGTGCGGCGCTGACCCAGTCGATGCCGGTCTTCATCGCCCGGCGGGCGCCGGTGAATGCCGGCTGCTCGACGTGCAGGAGCGCCAGTCCGCCGATCGGGCGCATCGTGATCCGTGGCCCGGCGACACCGCTCAGAGACGGCGCGATGATCAGGTCGACACCAAGCCCTTCCAGACTCCACGCGATCTCCCGGATGACCCGCGGGTTGATGGCCGCGGCGCTGGTGGCGACAACCGCATCGACCCCCATCGCCTGGGCGACGGCCGCCACGTTGTCCAGGGTGCCGATCCGCTGGATTCCCGAGGACGTCTTGTCGTCATCGACGCCCGGCGTGCACGCTCCGACGATCGTCAGTCCAGCATGCGGGTGAGCTGCCAGCTCCTGCACCAATTCATCGATGGACGACGGTGCTCCCACCGCCAACAGCCGATGGGTCAGTCGACCCTGGAAGCGCTGGCGGACCAACCAGAGACGGGCCAGATAGCGCTCCACGAGCAGCAGCATCAGACCGAGCACGAACGCGCCACCGATGAACACCCGGGCCGCGTCCAGCTTGACGACGTACAGGCCGAAGGCGACAAGGACAATCGTGCGGATCGAGGCGGCGATGACCCGCTTGTACTCCTCCGGGCCCGATCCGAAGTAGCGCGTCTCATAGGCGCCGGACGCGGCCAGGGCGAGGCACCAGAGAACGCCGTACACCGCGGCGATCTCCAGATACAGGACCTGGCCCTGCCGTGCGTCGATGCCGCCGAAGCGGCTGAGAAGCGCCAGCCCCAAGGCGAAGGCGACGACGGCGACATCCAGCACGACGAGCGTGAGGCAGTGCCGCACCTGCCAGTGCGGGCGCGGTCGTGACCGAGGTTCTTCCAACTGGAGAGCTGACTCTCCGGATGAGGACGCCCACGGTCCAATCTGGACCTGTGACATTGCTAGGGGCACCTCCCGCATAGCGTGCGCCGGGCGAGCGTAGCCGGTGTGGGTCAGCGAAGCCACCAGAGGGTGACGATCGTTGGCTCTTCGCAACGGCCCGTTTACGCACTGGACAGCAAAACCAAGCCGGCACCGTAGTGTGGCCAGACACAATCGAGCCTGTCCGGCAGATTCCGATTTGCAGCGGAGTGACGATGACGATGGGCAGGGCAGTCGTGACCGGCGGCGCCGGCTTTCTCGGTTCGCATTTGGGCCAACGCCTCCTCCGCCATGGCAACCGTCCGTGACGACCACCGCAGGCCAGAGCAGCGGCGAGCGGTCGATGCGGTTGAGCGTCATCGGGACCGGCTATCTCGGGACGACGCACGCAGCCGGAATGGCCGAGCTGGGACACCAGGTCATCGGGCTTGACGTCGACGCGGCGAAGATCGACCGGCTCAGCCGCGGCGAGGTGCCGTTCTTCGAACCGGGGCTCGAGGAGCTCCTGCGCCGTGGTCTGGCCAGCGGCCGGCTGTCGTTCACGACGTCGTACGAAGAGGTAGCGGCGAACGCCGACGTGCACTTCGTCTGCGTGGGCACCCCTCAGCAGTACGGCTCCGACGCGGCGAACATGCGCTACGTGGACGACTCGTTCAGCTCACTGGCGCGCGAGCTGGACCGCCCCAGCCTGGTGGT